>JAJONO010000079.1 GCA_021323535.1 Bacteroidota bacterium | reverse complement strand
CGGGTTCAATTTTTTTGAGATTATTTTTTTCTTTGAGACTTTTAAATTTGTAGTAAGGCAACAATCCTATCCGCTTATAATTTCCGAAGGAGAATTTTTTAAGATGGTCCTTTGCCTGGCTGGTGCGGTAACTGTAATGAACAAAGCGGTGAAGATGTTTGTAAAATTCCGGAGAGTAAGTATTCGAGAACATCAAATGAAGATCATCGCTATCACTCCAGTTCGTTTTTGTTTTTAATTGCTCTTTTACTTTTTCGTAAAATTTAGTTCCTGGCAAAGGATATGAAACAGAAACACCAATATCATAAGGCAACAGTTCGTTCACCATGTCAATGGTTTGTTTAATATCCTCAGCAGTTTCGTTGAGATAACCGAATTGAAGAAATAAGGCAGGTTTAATGTTGTGTTTTTTAAGAAGCGCCACCGAACGTTTGATCTCATTTACAGTAATTCCTTTGTCCATGGCATCCAGGATTTTCTGCGAGCCACTCTCGGCTCCCATCCACACCGTGTCGCAGCCACTTTCAGAAAGATATTTTATGTTTTCGTCCTCCAGTAAAAGATCGGCCCTGCTCTGGATCTTATATTTAATCTGAATATTTTCGTTCTTCACTAATTGGTTGAACTCTTTGAGCCATCCTGGTTTTAATCCGAATATATCATCGGCAAACCAGATGTGCGTGAATCCGAATTTTGCCTGTGTTTCCTTAATAAGATCGACAATGTATTTTGGTGTGTGCGAGTTGTAGCGATTTCCATAGATTGGTTTTGCACACCAGTTACATTTATACGGGCAACCGCGCGTTGTCACAAAATTGAGGGAGAAATAGCCGTGTTTTTTTAACCAGACATTTTTGTATGGCTCAATATTCAGGAGATCCCATGCCGGTTTTGGGAATTCATCCAGCTCCTTTGTCACATTTCTGGAAGGCGTTTTGATAACGTTTCCATCCTCAACATAAGCAATCCCGGTTATCAGTTTTGTATTTTCCTTTTTCTGAATCGCATTCACAATTTCAAGCAGTGTATATTCTGCTTCTCCTATCACAATATAATTTGCACCATTTTTACAGTACTCTGTAATATGATCAGTAGCGTCTGAACTTGAAACAATCACAGGAAGATTTCGTTTGACTGCCAGCTTCTGCATTTGAAAAGCGGCGTCACGCATGTTAGTGAGGCACATCTTTGTGAGATAGTTGAAACCGTCATCATAAATCACAAAAACATCGGGATTAAATTCCGTGAAATGTCTTTCAATCGCGGAGGCCGAATCTGCAAATTGTATATCGGCCACTTTTACTTCGTGTCCGTTTTCCCTCAGCACAGAAGCCGCATACAATGTTGCTAACGGCGGATAAGGCGTATTTGTATTGAGCTGCTTGATATCAAGGCGAAGAAAATAAGAATGTGTCAGTAAAATTTTCATCCGCTGTTATTTACGCCATTTCGAATTTTCTCATACGTTGCGCCACTTCCTGAAGCACTTTGTTCTGGTATCCCTGTGGATGATGTTTACTTACATTTTTATAGGAACGCATATTGAGATCGAATTCGTTTTTATTGAAGTGCGGAAATTTTTCCTGCCAGCGACGAATAGTTTTTTTAAAAAAATAATCATCAAGCTTTTCTCCCATTGTTCCTGAACACAACGATTCAAACCAGCGTGACAGTATTGGTTTTTTTTGCGGCCCATTCAGCAGGGAGGAATTCTTTGCTCCATAATTTGGAAGCATGGCGTTTGTCCAGTCATTTACCTCCGCGAATTGGTTAGAAATTTCATTGGAGAAAACAGGAATAAGTGTTTTGATTTCAGTGGCCACAAAAAGATTTGAATCGGGCACCCGAAGATTCTGCGAGTCGATAAAATAGTTAACGCAGAAATATTTTTTTGAATTAAGCAGAAATATTTTTTTGAAAATAATCAGCAATGTGCGGCATAACCACACACGATTATGCCTGGCAATGATAAAATAATCCACATCGCCATCTTTGGTCAATAACCCTTTTGAAACCGATCCTGAAATGAAAACAGCCTCAACAAAAGGAAAAGAATTGACGAGTTTTGCGTAGCGCTTAATTTTACTATGACTGGTTGTAAGGCGAATCTCGTTGTCGAGGCGCACTTGTATAGAGGCCTCCCCTTTTTCCTCAAGAAAATAAAAACTACGTTGTGAAAAGATCATTTTCTCCGCAAGCATTTTCTGTAAAGCCGCTTCAAGTTCTTCGCCGGAAATTTTTTCGGTACAGTAGCGCAGAATTTCTTCAGCTTTTAAAGGATACCTGAAGACATCGAAATAGCAGATGGTACTGTACACTGCCTTTTCAATCGCGCTTATTCTATTCTGGGTATGGGTCAGGGTCTGCACTTAGCCGTTGTTAATCTTAAAGATAAAATTTTTTTCCCACTTAATTTTTCGTTCAAGCACCGGAATCATGTTAAAATTATGAACAGCTGCCAGCGAGCGAATTCTCTCAATCTCGCAATTATCTGCCAGTATCATGTAAATACCGGTTTGCGGGGTACAAAATCCGTTTAGGTGGCGAAAAAGCTTTGTAAAGTATTCTCCATTTTCTCCGCAGTTCCATGCCATTGAGCTTTCGTCGATGATAGTTTTGAAAAAATAAGGAGGATTGATAAAAATAAAATCGAATTTCTGTGGGGCAAGCGAATCAAAAAGATCAGAATATACAATGGAGAAATGTACTTTGTCTTTGAAATTACTTTCCAGATTTTCATTAAGGCCCTTCGCTGCCACTTCATTTAATTCGAGAGCAGTTACTTTCGCCCCTTTCTCATATGCAAGAAAACTTATCAGTCCGGAACCGGCTCCTACTTCGCAGAAATTTTTTTGTTTCACATTTAAAGATTCCAGGAATTCCACCAGTAGAAACGTACTGAAAAAATACTTTGGATGAAACACCGAAGGGTAAATTTTCAGTTCCAGTTTTTTATATCGGTACATCACCGGCTTCTGAAGGCGACGTTCCAGCCAGGGTTTCAAAATGTAATTCGCGTATTTTTTCTGAATGAAGTCCAGCATTAAAATCCTTCTATTTCCGGTTGACGGTATTTCCAGAGTTTCTGAAAAGCTTTAATTCCGATAGGGTATTGATAGGTTCCCGTTTTATATCTGAGAGCACTGTAAAAACGCATGAATTTTTTTTGTCCGTCAGAAAATTGCACATCCGAAACGGTAGGAAAATATCCATTGAGAACAGTTTCAAAATTCCTGATCTTATTTATCATATAAGGTTTGAGCCAGGGTGTAAGCGGATTTTTTCTAAGATCAAAATTCTCCCACGAAGGTGAGATCCAGTCTTCGATCCTTTCCGGAAATTTAAACCCCGATCTTTTTACAAGTTCATACATATCCGATCCTTCTGTTGGAACAGGGCTATATGTATAGATGATTATTTCTGTATCGGGATTTGCTTCTTTAATTTTTTTAATGAACGTAATGTCATCGTCAATCTGCTTATTTACTTCTTCTTCTGTATCCGCAGGTGTTCCCAATACGAAAGAGTATTCGGGAATGATCCCGAATTTGCCAATACGTTCTGCAAATCTCAGGATCTGTTCGCCGGTTTGAGTTCCGCCTTTATCCATTTTTTTTAGAACAGCGTCGTTGCCTGTCTCCGCTCCGAAAAAAATCATTTTGCAACCGCTCTCACTTATAATTCTTAATGATTCATCACTGTACTTATCCATTGTATCAATACGCGCTTCTCCCCACCATCCCATTTTTTCAGGAGCGATGAGCTTCGCAAATTCAACGGTACGTTTTTCTGAGACGAAAAAATTATTGTCGTGAAACTCGATCGCGTCGCCTCCAAAATTTTCCTTAAGGTACTTAATATCCTGGTAGATCCCCTTAGCAGATCGTCCTTTCCAACGTGCATTATATATAGGAACCACAGCGCAAAACGAACAGGTAAACGGACAACCAAAACTGCTATGATAAGCAATTGTCTTTTTACCGAGATACGTATTGCCGAGATATTTTTTTATAGAATAGAAGGAATTAAGTTTTTCATAAGGCAAGGTGGGGAGTTTGTCCAGATCAAGTAACTCTTCCTTTTTTGTAAAAACAATTTTTTTATCTTTCTTATAGATCAGATTTTTTATTTCAGAAACATCGGCGTTTATCTCTATTGAATTTAACAATTGCGGGAAGGTATTATCTCCCGGGCCATTGACAATATAATCGACATAATCAGAGTTTAAAACCGTTTTAGGTTGATTTGAAGGGAAGTATCCTCCCCAGATAATTTTCACTTCCGGATGTAGCTGACGTATCTCTTTTGTAATGGGGATGGCTTGTTTTAGCTGGGGGCCGGGCATAACGGTACAGCCAAATACATCTATTTTATGAGAGGAGAAATAGTCTTTGATCTTAGCGGAGGGATCCGACTCAAGATTTCCATCAACAATGATATATTCATGTTTTCCTTCGATGCTCGCTGCGACCTGAAGGATACTGTTGGGTATCCTCGGCTTTGCCTTTGCCGCACGGGGATTGAAAAGTAGCACCTTTAGCATTCCATGAAATTACAGAATATATTGCGAACTCCGGAACTCGTGACTAAAATTTTGTACATAATTTTTGCTCTTTCTTATTCGAAATTAATACCTTTGAATATGATCTCAGACAGCGAACAGCAAAAAGACACCTATTTACTTACGCGGTTTATCAGGAAGAATTTTAAATCGCTCGCTCTGTTTGCAATCATTGGAGCCGCAATAGGTTTAACAACCGCTCTCTTCATTCCTAAAGAATATAAATCAACTGCCATCGTGTTCCCGCCTTCAGCGCCTTCAGTTGAGTCGAGTATTGACAATCCTAATTTTGGTTATGATGTGGAAGCAGATCGTCTCATTCAGATCCTGCATTCGAATGAAGTCAGGGATTCGGTTGTGAAATTATTTGATCTGTATTCTTATTATGAACTCGATCATCAGAAAAACGAAAACAAAGACGAACTCATTAAAAAATACCGTAGCGACATTCGTTTTGAAAGAACTCCCAGCATGTCTATTGTTTTATCGGCGCAAACAAGATCAGCAGAACTTTCGGCTGATATACTCAATTATATAATTGCTGTTACCGATAAAGTACGGGAGAAGATTTATAAGCAGAATCTGATAACTTCATTTCAGAACGCGCAACAGGAATATAATGAACAGAAAATAAAAATGGATTCAATGCAATTTGTTCTTACAAAAAAATTAAAGGACAACAATCTTAACAGTCTTATTATTCTTGCTTCCAACGCTCAAATATCTATTGATATGGACAAACTCAGTACGAGCCGTGGCGACGCATCAGGACTCAGTATTGGCAGCGATATTATTTCATTTAAAAATGTTACTGAGCGTTTAAAAGAAAGTGAAGGAAAATTATTACGTCTTAAAAAAATACTCAACACTCCGGTCCCAAAATTATTTGTGATCGATCATGCTGAACCCCGTTTCAAAAAAGCATTTCCTTCTTACCTGATATTTACTTTAGCAGGGGCTGTCTTCAGTGTTGCTGTATTATTAATTATTCTCACGATTAAAAGAGGCAGTGCAACAAGCGATTAAATTATTCAGATCCGATTTGTTCGTATATGGCATCAGCCTTATAATTACTCTTGTTTGCTTTTTCAATTTCTTTTACAACCTGAGCAACCTCGTAACAGTTGTTTTAATTGCCTTACTTACATTGCTGGCAACCGTATTGGTTGTTAGATACAAACAACTTTTGTTGTACGGACTTGCCTTCATAATACCTCTGTCGGTTCCACTGAAAATCACCGGAGAAACTAAAATCAGCGCTCCATCTGAACTCATCTGCGTTTTACTTTCTGTTTTCTTTTTCATAAAACTACTTCGGGGAAAAAAGATCTCTTTAGAATTCTTAAAACATCCCATCACTGTTTTTATTCTGATGGATCTTTCATGGCTTGTGATCACTTCCATTACAAGCGAAATGCCTCTTGTATCATTCAAGCGTGTAATCATCAAATTAATTTATTATATCAGTTTCTATTATTTTTATTACGAGCTTTTTCGTCTCGATCCAAAAAATATCCGGAAAGTTATTCTTGTTCATTGTATAGGATTTCTTGTACCAATAATCATTGCAACAATCTTTCATTCCAGTCTGGGTTTTACAACCATGGGTTCACAGCTGTCGTCGGCTCCTTTTTACAACGATCACACCATGTATGGAGCAGCACTGGTTTTTTTTATACCATTTCTATTCGCCAATTCCTTTAAGAAATTTTCATCTGAATCGAATCATTTTTTATTCGGCGCCATACTTATCGTTTTTATTGGCGCTTCCTTTTTATCGTATTCCAGAGCTGCCTGGCTAAGTATTATCGTAAGTATTGGTATCGGTGGACTTATTCTTCTGAAACCAAAAACATATCATGTAGTTATTTTATTTGTTATTATCGCTGTTTCATTTTTTGGCTTGAGAACTAATTTCAGTGATTATTTTTTACATAACAAACACGTAAGTCATAATAACGATGTAAGCATGCATTTTAAATCTATCTCAAATATTAACACCGACGCCTCAAATCTTGAACGTGTGAACAGATGGAAGTGCGCTTTAAGAATGTTTGAAGATAAACCCTGGGTTGGATTTGGCCCGGGAACCTACCAGTTTTTTTACGGATCGTACCAGGTGAGAAAAGATATGACCCATATCAGCACTTTCCAGGGGACAAAAGGACACGCTCACTCCGAATATCTGAATTATCTGAGCGAGACCGGATGGCCGGGTTGTCTTATTTTTGTCTGCTTTGTTGCAAGCGTTATTTTAACTGCGATTAAACTCATGAAGCGCTTAGCAGATGTATTTTCTCGAAACCTTGTGTTTTCGGTTTTACTGGGACTGATCACTTTCTTTGTACATGCTCTTTTTAATGGGTTTATAGAAACAGAAAAAATTGCCATGCCTGTATTTCTTTCTGTCGCGGCAATCGTTAGCATTGATTTGAAAACAAAAGAAAATCCGGCTGAAAAAATTTAAAGAAATAATCAGGGAAAAATTTTTAGGGCTTTCTTTCAGGGAAGAATATCTTTGTCTGCCCGACAAAAGCACAGAGGGTTTACATGTCTATCTCGTCTCTGAAAACGGAGGCAAGATCAAAGATGTAACAACATCGCATCTTTTCATTGGATACAAGCCGGTCATTATTGGAATTTCTTTTCCTACATATGAAACGATACCCGATAATGTTGACCTCTTTTTTACAGAAAAACCTGTTACGGTAAATGCCAATATCAGGGAATTTATTGCCAGACTATCTCTCAGAAAAAATAACCAGATTGAGACGGGCGAAAGTAACCTGGCTCTTTACGAAGCGGTTTCGGGTGAACATATTTTCATTTCAAAGTTCTATCAATTTACCAATCACCTTTATCATTCTTACATTGCTAAAAAACCAGGGAATATTTCTCTTGATGCCAATCTTTACGATCAGGTGAGAATTGCTTACAGCGTGCCCCGTACTATATCATTGATAACTGTGAGCGATGGTCGTTTCATGAATATGTTTCCTACAGACCTGCACGGTTCGTTTCATAATGATTATTACGTGACCTCTCTTCGAATTGAAGGAAAAGCCTGCGCACAGGTTGGCGCCACAGGAAAAATTGTATTATCTGAAGTGCCTCCAGTTTCCAATAAGAAAGTGTATGCTCTTGGAAAAAACCATATGAAAGAATTATCTTCTAAAGAAACTTTTGATATTTCTTCCGCTTCTTCACAGACTTATAAATTTCCTTTACCGAAAGATGTGATGGGGTATCGTGAACTTGAAATTGTAACCCACCTTGATGTTGGTATTCACCGCATTTTTCTTTTTAGAGTACAGAACAGAGTTTCTTTACAGGAAGGGTCATCACTTTCGCACATTCATAGTTATTATGCTCAATGGAAAAAGAACAACTCTGGTATTGTGGAAGTTGTTCCGCGTTCAGAATGATTTATACTTTAATTATGTTTCTCTTCAGTAAAACAGCAATTGAAGTCACCAGTATAATCACACCAATAGTGTTTGCTACCATTGCCCCAGTTATAGATAAAACAGGAACAAGTAAAATTGAAGTTAGAATATTCGCGATAGAAGAAATGATACTTCCTGCGAGAAACAAATTCATGCGATTAGAATGGTTCAAAATATAAAGTTGTCGCATAGTAAGGCAATAGAAAAAAATGTTAATCACAACACACCCATACACTTCAAGCGGTATTGAAATTCTGTAAATATAATTTACCGTCAAAAAGATCAGTGCAGGAAATAAAAGACTCACAAGAATGAATTGCGGAAAAAGCCGGTCGAGTGTTTGACGCGCCTTAGTAATGTCCATTTTAAAAACCCCTTTAAGTGAATTGCCGTAAATGGAAGAAATAGCGATTTGCGAAGCGCCAATGAGGTTAAGCACTATGGTATAATGAGGAAATACAATATCCTTTTTAAACAGGCCAAGTACGTATGCGTCGGCCCGCGACATACAAAAACTCAATAAGGCAATCAAAAAATAAAATTTTGTTTCTCCCATCAATTGAAAAGGTTGTGTCCACCCGAAACTTAACGACTTTGTTGATATAAGGGCAGATAATGAAACCAGTGTCCGGGTTGCTTCCACAATCAGAAGCACCAGCATGGCTTTTCTTGTAAATTCACTGTTGAACCACATCAAAGCAATGGCCACAGTAAAAATGATTACCTCAAAAATAAAAACAAGTTTGTTTTTTTTATAGATCATCAATAACGGATCGGTGAGTGATGTCAACATTCTGAAAATGATGATCAGGATGAGAATAATCTTTAATTCAGTTCCAAAATTCATGAAAGGAACTACAAATAAACAGATGACAGTAAGAAATAATCGCAACGAAAAGAAAACAGAAAAAGAATTTCTAATGGTTGAAATATTGTTCACATACTCCTGCATGACCCTGTCCTTTAATCCCCATCCTATAAAAGCCAGCATCAGATTAACGATCATGGTAAGCCAGGAATACTCGTAAAGAACTGTTTTATCAGGTAGCTGACTAAGGATAAGAAAAACCACCGCGCTGAAGGCCATTGTACCCAAACCTCTGCCAGCGTTGACGACTACATCGGTAGCAACCGATAAATTCTTATTTGAAAAAATCCGGTTCATGTTCTCCTGGTTCTCTTATACTGGGAGGATACAAACTTCTTCCCTTATGAATTTCGGTTCTGTTATATATCTCTCCAAGGAATTTAAATTCTTCATGCGTTACACTTTTAACAGATTTCAAAAGTTGTTTTACTTCATCCTCCCGCATATTCCATTCTTTCTCAAGTTTTTTTATTGAAGGCTGCATGTAGGAAATATATTCGAGTTCCATTTGAGTATGATCCTGGGTTTTATTGAAATCCAGATCACTTTTTAATCCTCTTCTGTATTCTATCAAACGCTTCATAAAACTCAGAATGTGACTCTGAAATTCATGTGGCTGAATGAAAGAATCTACAGCTGCATTTTTATCGAACAAAGGCTGAATAACTATTTCGTGACACCATAAGCACTTAGCCGGTTTTCCCGCGTCACCAAATTCTTTTGGACTGCCTTTGATCAATTGTCCGTTTTTATCGTAGATCATAAAACGTAGTTGTCCGTTTGGCATGACATCAAACACCTCAAAGGTCTCAGCAGAAAATGTTTTATCGTTAAAGCTTCCGTGCCCTTCTTCAGCTATAAAGAGCCACTTCACAACATTCATAGTATCCTTTGGGTATTTCAGAAGTCGGTGATGTTTGGCCACAGTAGATTTCGTAACCGGAAACAGGCGGGTTACGCCAACCTTGTGTTGGTCCACAAGCTCCTTCATGGATACGGGCACGTTCGTAATTTTATAATAATGAGCGCTGGTACCAATAGTAAGTGCTGTAAATAAGCCAATATCCGCAGCGTTATTCGCATTATAAGAGTCTGCTGACATGATCGAATCACAAATAACATTTACAGATTTTAAGGCATTTTCACTGAATCCAATTTTTGAAAAATCGAATGTGAAAGTTGTTGAATCTTTCCATTGAATAGCCTTATCAAATGAACCAGGAGGAAGCGTTGCTCCAAGGTATGACAAGGTCCATAATAATCCAGTTCTGTGATTCTCCCATGTATCCCCCGGGTAATTCTTCGTATAGTAGAACTGAATCCCTTTCTTATCCTTTGAACAGGAAGCAAAAAGAAAAGTCAAAATTATGATGATATTAAAATATTTCATTTCAACCTTTTCTCAATCGCAATACTGGACGTTCAACAAAATTATAAAACAGTGTGGAGAAAATCATAGCGACAACAAGATAGATACAAGTTATCCCGATAGACGGCCACAAATTATCTGGCCTGAAAATACTGATAAAAAGAAATTGCAGAAAATAAAGGTGGGAAAGTAACATAGCATAACTGACAAGACTTGTATGAGTAAGAATTCGGTTTATTTTATTATCGTGAAAATTTTTAAATCTGAAATAAGGCAGTAACAATGCAGAGAATAATGGCAAAATCGTGAAAAGAACTGCATTCATTCCTTGTGACTTTATAAAGTGACCTGCGTAATTTACAATTATGCAAACACTCAGTCCTATAATCAATAAAAGCGTTCTGTTTTTTCTTAGGTAGTCTTCCCTCTTCTTCATTAGAACCGAAAGGAGAATGCCATACAATAAAGCGTCGAAACGATACACAACAATTTTCCTTAATTCCCAGTCCTGCTCCGGGTTATATTCCATCACATAGTTTATCCTTAGAATATTTATTGCCACAATCATCAGGATAAGTACCATGATAAAAAACCTGTAAGGTGATCCTCCGGAAATAAAACAAACAAAAATCAGCGGTAGCGGAATGAGTAAATACGACCACTCTTCAATAGAAATTGGCCATATTTCCGGATAAAATACAGGATGCGGATGAAACAGGTTCTGCGTAAACGTAAAATAAGGCGCCACTTTAAAATCAGTTGCAAAAAGATCGAGACCCGAATATTTATACCATAAAAGATAGATGAAATAATTAACGCCAACAAAAAGGAAATAAAACGGAATTGTTCTTATCCACCGTCTTGAATAAAAGATCAGTAACTGTTGTATCCTGAAATTTTTATTAATGAACTTCAACAGTTGCGTGCCGATTAAAAATCCACTCAACGAAAAAAATATTTCCTGGCCAAACGAGCCTAACGGGGTTATAAACTTAAATCCTGGAATATATTTACCAAGTAAATTATTTGTATGAGAAATAACAATAAGAATAATGGAAGCCGCCCGTATAATATCGAGACCAACATTTCTCAACGAAGGATCGAGATTTGTATTGGTCCATTTTGCTTTTATGATGTGAGTGTTACTCAAGGCTTGTAAATTTCCATTCTCAATTTATTCATTCCAATCCCCTGCTGAAAATCGCTCAAATATAATAATATGCTGTCGTTGATCGTGTAAAACCTGAACGCATCGCGATCATTAAATGGCCATTCCTGCCGGGCCGATGTAACAGAATAAGGAAATGGAATCGTATCTGTAAAATCTTTCTCGCCCATACATCTGCTGACGGTGACCACTTTTTCATGCACATTTATATCATACAGAACCCCGGGTTTGTTATCTGTTATAAAATAATGATTATCACCTCTCTTACCACTGAACAAATTAAAAGAGACAAAAACCACACCACATAAGATGATGGCTACATAATTTGTTTTAGGTTTCAATTCTAAGACGGTAAGGGCAAATACAATACATAAAAGAATTATTCTGAAATATTTTAAAACGAACGGTATTTCGGAAACCATATTCATGGGTACGTTACATGCTACCAACAACAATGCAATCATGATCACGCTTCGCTTGTATTCGAAAACAGAAACTATAAGCGGTAACAACAAAATCAACGAGTAAGAAGTAACATAACGGCTGAGAAATACGCTACAAAAAATAAAAAAAGCGAAGATTTTAAAACCGTTATTCTTTCGTAGAGCAAAAAGGTTGTACAAAACGTAAGCACCAATAATTCCCTCCGTGATTCCGATAAGGTAAGGGGCATTTATAAGAACATTTCTGTTTGATAGCTCGTCGTAACGAAACAGGTCGTTCAGGAAGATGTTCAGGCTCTGATGTCCATAATAAAACGGATCAATGACTTCATTTTTCATCAGGCGCGGAACAATATCTGTAAAATAATGTAATACAACATTCTCACCAAGCACAATCGCAGTAAGTCCAGTTAAAACAAGAATGCCTAAAACCGAAAACAAAATGATCTTATATTCTTTTCTGAACAAAAAATAAATCAGGACAAATGCCGGGAATAATTTCAGTTGAAAAACAAACGCTATGATAATTGCTACCAGCCATTGTCTCCCGCTGTTATAAGCCAGCCAGATCTCCAGTAGGGCTGCAACAATTAAAAGATACGATTGCCCTTGCATAAAATTATTATACATAGGCAGAAAGAGAACCGGTAAAAGAAAAAGATATTTAGGCTCCAGGTTTTGCTTCTTTGCAAAACGAAAAAATGAAAAGCAGAATACCAAACAGCTTAGAATATTAAAAAGCAATTTTGCTGAAGCGCTTTCTAAAAAAGAAAATGGATAATAAAATATAAGACTGAAAGGCGGGACGGGCGAATAATTCTCAAAGAAATTATTTTCTCCATGCTTCAAAATCTCTTCGTTGAACCAGTGGATATCCCCATACAGCTGCATTGGATTTTTTCCTTCTTTCCACAGAGTACTTCCATAATAATAATTGCCAAAATCGCCAATAGGTTTATTTGTGGCGATGAATGAAAATGCCAGTAAGAAAATAAGCGGGACAATAAAAAAGTAAATGAGGTCCTTTTTTAATTTCATACAGGATTACTCCACCAGAAGTTTCTGAGTATAGATCACGCGCTCTTTCCGAACTGCTTTAACAAAATAAGTTCCCTTCGCTAAATCAGAAACAAGGATTGTGTTTACTTTATCGCGAACCTGTTTCGAAAGTACTTCTTTACCGGTTACATCAAATATCGCCACTTTGTAAGATTCCTCAGGGGTTTTATCAAATTCTATTTTGAAGGAATGATTCGCGGGGTTTGGATATATTTTTGCTTTTACTTCCGTAATTTCTTCCTTCACAGAATTAATTACAACAAGGTCGGTCGAATTTCCTAATGTGTATTCTCCGAGCTTAAGCGTATCCACCTGGATGTAACCGCTTTTTGGCGTACCGGGAGTAAGGGTGCAGTTTTTAACTAGTTTCCAGTCATCCTTCGCGTTTTTTCTATAGAACACACGAATGCTGTCGCCGTTTACCGGAGTAAGTAATGTATCGAGGTAAGAATAACTTCCGGTGGTGACTTTAGTTCCATCATAATTTAATGTTAGTCGCCCGAAAAATCCAGGTGATAAAATTCCATCCACGATCCAGTAATGCTGATCGGATAATTTATGATTCTGTGGATTACTTTTGAAAGGATCTGGTTTCACGAAATTATGCACGATACGAAGCAACGAAGAATCAGCGCCTTTGTTGACCACAGTTGTATACGCTTTTCCAAGCGCCCAGTTATTTGCACCTACCGTCTTAATTGTTTTTACTTCCGATGAAGTTGCATCGCTGATCTTACTGTCGTAATTCAAAGCGTGGAACACCGGAGTATAAGGAATGTTAACCGTGAACGTTGCCGTAGCTCCTGACATGATCACTTTTTTTGTAACCACACTCCAGTCGTTTTTAAAGAAGCTGATTTCCAGCGGAACATTCGAATATAAAGTTGGCGCGCCAAATAATTTTTGTTTGATGGAAATGATCGCGTTTACGCTGTTTGTTCCAACGGTTACGTAATTGATAGAATCGATCGCGAAATGCGGCCACCCCGGTGACATTACCCAGTTATTAAAAAAATCGCTCAGGTTTTGCCCACTGCTGGTTTCCAATAATGTTCTTAATTGTGAACTGTTAACGCTTTTGTATTGGTTTTGCGTCATCACATATTTCACCGCGTTGAAGAAATCCGTATCGCCCATGTAAGAACGAAGCGTATGCCCAACATCAGCACCTTTTTTGTAAACGTGTGTCCCGTAAGTAAGACTGTGAGGGATTCCTGAAATGGCTCTGAAGCCGCCTTCCTGTTTATGTAATTTATGAAGTAAAGGTTCGTGTTCGGCCTTAATTTCATCCATCGATTTTTTCTTGCCGTATTGCCATTCTAAAAACAGGTAAGAGCTGTATGTAGCCATTCCTTCATTGATCCACATGTCCTCCTGTGTTTCGCAGGTAATTAAATCGCCCCACCAGTGATGTGATAATTCATGCGCCATGAGTTCCGCTTCATAAGCTAATGATCCTGCTACAGCTTTCGGATACGCGATGTTTGTTGCATGCTCCATAGCCCCGCTGTTAAACGGCACCAGGCAATATCCGAAACGGTTCCATTTATAAGGACCATAATAATTTTCAAAACCATTGATACAGCTTTTCAGGTTTACAAAACCATTTTTCATTGGTACTGTATCAGTAGCGGCGGCAACCAGCGTAATTGGTTTCACGCCGTTAAGAGTATTTATTGTCCAGTTCACCTGCCTGTAATTTGCCAGGGCAACACTTGCAAGATAGGTTGGAATTTCTTCCAGCATGACCCATTTCCGTGTGCGTTTATTAGCGTTGACAACATCGCTCATTAATTGTCCGTTACAATAAGCGCGGCGTGCTGTATCAGAAGTGATATTGAATTCGTAACGGCTTCTTTCTACAAAATTATCGAAGCAGGGAAACCAAACTCTTCCGTAATTATGAGGCTTTGCTCCAAACCCAACTCCGAGATTGTAGGCATACTGGCTCCCGCCTGTGTTATCAAAATAAAATCCCCCCCAACCACTCGGGTCACCCTGAGGCAATCCTTTGTAGTAAACAACAATGTTGCTGGTGTCGGTAATATTTTTTGGCGCCGCAAAATTCACTTTAAGCACAGTATCGTTGTAAGAATACAATAATAAGCTACTGTTTTCCTTCACTGAATCAATTATGAGCTTCAGTAAATCCAGCCTGATAAACGATTGGTTATTCATCTTTGGCGTGCAGCGAACAACTGTGTTTCCAACTATGTTTTTGTTCAGTGTATTTCCAATTTCAAGATTGATGGTGTATTTAATAATATCGAAGGTGTCACTGCGCAGATTTTCAGCGCAATAATAGATTGGAGCCGCACTGCTTAATTGTTTAGAATGTTGGCAGCCGATGCCCTGGCCCTTAATTTCGTCTAAAGAAATAAGCGTTAAAGCTAAAAAGAGGGTTTTAAACAGGTAGTTTTTGAGTCTCATACATTAAAAATAGGAAAAAAAATCCTTTTTTTATAGTAATTTGGGAATACAATAATAAATGCCCATTTTTAACAGATTATGATTGCTTTACCTGAGCTGCATAACTTGATAAGGTCACTGAATAAACCTGAAAAAAGGTTTTTCAAATTATTATCGGCCACAGAGAAAATGCCGGTTGATAAAGCCATTGCCCTTTTTGATTTTATCGAGAAGATCAATGACAAAGACGATTTGTATTATCGCACCGAACGGGAAACGCGCATCGATATTTCTATGGAGAATCTCAATCTCCTGTATAATCTTATCCTTAATAGCCAGCGTAATTTTTATTCGGAAACTATTACCAGCTTCAGTATTAACGATGAACTCAGCAATCTGAAAATATTATTCGAGAAAGCGCAGTACAAACAGTGTCGCAAGATGATAAAGCCTGTAAAGGAAAAGGCTCTCGAAAGTGAAAAATTCAATTACCTTCTCGAAATCCTTGAACTCGAAAAACAATTACTGAGCATTGAGGTTTTGGGTGAAGAATATTCGATACAATATAAAAAGCTGCAGGAACAACAACAGAACTTTATTGATCATGAAAAAAATGTAGGAACCTATTACCAGCTTTACGCGAGACTACGTTTCCAGATCAAAAGTAACAGTTTAAAAGGAAAGAAAAATCAGGATGCTTTCTTTGAAGCGTTTCTTGAAGATCCGAAAATAAAAAATCCGAAAAACGCCCTGTCAAAAAAATCCATGTTTCTTCTCATGAAGTGCCGGGCTTTATGTTATAATGCCTTGCGCCACCAGGAACAGAGATGTAAACAACTGGTGGATCTTAAAGCGTTCATGCAGAAGGATCAGCTCATTTTTGATGAAATGCCCAGGCAGTATATGGATGTTCTTTATAGCCTGGCCAACACTTACATTGAACAAAGTGAATTTTCTCAGGCTAAGAAAATTCTTTCCGAAATTCAGGGTCTTATCAATTCACGTAAGATCATTGGTATTGACCTTGTAATAAAACTGCAATCCTATTCGTATAACGCCGAGCTTCTTTTATTAATGTCAACCGGAAAATTTAAAGAAGCTGCCGATCTTGCGCAAACCATTTACGAGTTTGTACTTAACAACGATACGGTTTTCAATAAAGAAGATAAATCGGTTCTCTTATATAATCTTACTAACTTTTATATTTACAACAATAACTATACAACCGCTCAGGGCCTTGTGGATATTGTAAGGACCACCACTGATAAAAACGCGCGCTGGGATCTGAAATATTACTCGAGGATACAGGAAATGGTAATTTGTTATGAGCTGAAGGAATATTCTAAACTCTCTCTGATAAATAACAGTATTAAGGCTTTGATGAAGGAAAAGGTTTTCACAACCGCCACGGAAACAACATTTATTTCTTTCTTCAATGAAATAGCCGATAATCCAACTCTCAATGTTCCTGAAAAACGGTATTCGGTACTGTACAAAGAACTTAAAAACTACCTTAACACAGAAGAGGATCGCTGGGTGAATTTCTTCTATTTTAATTTTCTCGCTTATGCGGGGTATAAAGCCGGTGAAGGACACACGAAAGATTTAATCATTAAAAACTTTGTGGTAGATGAAACCGTCTAATCTCTTATTCGATATCATTAAATCACTAACGCCTGAGGAGGAAATATACTTCAGGCAATTTTCGTCATTACAGCAAGGTGATAAGAATTACCTTAAAATTTATACACATTTAGCAAAACAAAAAGAATACGATGAAGAAAAAGTAAAACAACATTTTGCTAAGGAACCCTTCGTTAAGCATTTTCCTTCGGAGAAGAATCAGTTGCTGCATCACATTCTGAGAAGTTTAAGGAGTCACCGCCATAATAATAATATGGAGGCGTACATTAACGAGCAGATTAAAAACATACAGATCCTTTACAACAAATCTCTTTACAGGCTGGCGCGAAGGGAACTTAACAAAATCAAAATTCTGGCTTATAAACACGAACTATTCTATTCCATCCTCGAGATCATTGACCTTGAAAAGGTAGTGATTGACATTGAAGTGCGTTTCGATGAAAGCGACATGATCATGATGGATGAACTCATGAAAGAAAAAGAAGTGGTGCTGGATAAAATTTCGGATCTGCGTTTTTTCGAAGATATACTTAATGATTTTTTCGTACAATACAACAAATATTCTTTCGTAAGGAACATAGAAGATAAAGACCGCATTGAGGCGCTGCTTAAGAAAAAGGAATCCTTTTCGTCAAAGGCACATTCGAGCAAAAAAGCGTTACTGGCGTCTAATCTTTGTCACACATTCGGATTACGTTTATTACACAGAAATAAAGAACTGATCGTTGCCGCTTCAGACACTATTCGTTTGTTTGAGCATGAGGACAGTATCATTGCCGAACGTCCTTTGTATTACATCATGTGCTACAGTTTTTTAGGAAGGGCCTACGCGCTCGACCAACAGTACAATGCCTGTTTCACCTGCCTGGATAAGATACGCTCATTACAACTTAGCCCCGTCTTTAAACCAACCGCATTACAGATTTCCATTTTCGCACGATCGGCTATTAATGATTCCATGTTTTATTTGTACACCGGGCAGTTTGAAAAACATCAGAAGATTGTTCCATACATATTGAACGGCATCAACAAACACGACACAAAAATTCCAAGTGAGGAGCGTTGTACACTTTACTATATTTTATTCATGTCGTATTTTGGTGTAGATAACTATTCAGGTGCATTGGTGTGGCTCAATAAAATCTTAAATGCTCCGGAAAAAGAAAATCGTCCCGACCTGTATCGTATATGCAGGCTCGCCAATCTGGTTTTACATTTTGAATTGAAGAATCATAGTTTATTGAATTATTTATTCAAGGCTACCCAGCGTTATTACGATTCGAGTGATGACATTTATCCGTTCGAGAAAATTTTCATGAAATATTTCCGTAAGATTGCCTTATCCACCAAGAAAACCGATCACAGCGACGGCTACAAAAAAATGCGTGAAGAATTACGCGAAGCTTTCCAGGATCCTTACCAGCGTTTTGCATTAGAATATTTCGATTTTGAAAGCTGGATCGACTCCAAACTTCATAATTTAAATTTCAGAGAAGCGTTGCAGGCCGGAAGGCAGATTAATTGATCCTGTTTTTCTTACTCCCGATTATTTATTCAGCAGAGGTCTTTTATCCTTCGTCCTTTACCATTAATCTTCTTTCCAGCTCCTCTTTCTTCAGCGAAAACAACCACTCCATTGCTTTATGGTCGTTATTAAACGCTTTGGAAATAACCAATGGCTTATTGAATTGCAGGTAAAAATTAACGAGGATCTTTTGCGCAAGGTTAGTGGCTATGATGGCTTCAGCCAACGAGTATCTTGTTCCTTCTGCGCTTGCCGAAAATTCTCTTGCGTCGGGGTAAATAGTAGCTTCATTTGGCAATACCACAATCTGAAGCACCCGCTTGTGCATAACGAGCCTTCCAATCGTATCTACAATTTCCTCAGATTCTTTTCTGCCGATGGTCGCATTGCTTAAAATTTCGGAGCGTATGATCTCCGGCTCAAACAACTGTACTTTTGAGTGTGACAGAAGAACCTCCTCTTTTAACTCAGGCTTTTTCAATCTAAATGATTAGTATAATAAAGATAGGAAATTCCGGGAGATATAAAAGTTAAAGGGCGTTCTTTAACATTTCCTGATGCAAGTCGTTAATCCAACTTACTGAATTGTTCCACTAGTCGCGTTGCAGAAGGAACCAGAAGCTTCATGAATTCAGGATAATTGTTTAGTGTCTCTATTTTTCCATTAATGATTGAAGTTATAAATCTAGGCGCCTCGTTATATGTACTTGAATCTAATAAATAAATTCGGTCAAAGTCATTAATGTATTCATTTAAATTCTGATAACCCAGATAAAACCGTTCTTCTACCTCATGATCAGGTACAAAATGACCCCCATTCTGAAACCTTATCTGAACCCTTTTTTTAGCTTCGTTAACCGAATCAAGGCAAAAATAAATCATTACAATCTCATAGTCCTCTTTCCTGAAAATCTCTGGCCAATGCATTGGTGATGAGTTGAAATTTGTTTCGTAACAAAATGAATCCTTTTTCGTTATAGCTTCTTAAATAGACTGCTTTAAAACCTCAAATGCCTGATTGTGCGACATTCGTTCCCTCAGTTCAGAATCCTTTTTTGAGTTATAAATGTTCAGAAAATATTTATCGTAATCGAATGGAACAACAGGGTCTGTAATTGATCTGGAATACGTAGATTTACCGGAGCCATTGCAACCTGCTATGACAAGCAACGACGGTTTATTCACTAAATAAAGGATTATTTTTTGGAGGTGCTGTCAACTTTCCTGAACGAAGTTTTTCTTCATATACCTTAACCTGCCTGTGCACTTCAGGCATAACAGATCTTAATTTCTCATCTAAGAGCTTAATGTATCCAGACTTTTTTCTTAAATTATTCTGTTGTTTCCTGGTTTTCATCTGTTATACAATTTTAGCCAAAATTCCTTTTGTTCATAAAGCATTTAACAAAAAATAGAGGCCAACTTAACTAGAAGTATTTATGCCCCTCCAGGTAATTCTTCACGTAATCCGTTACCCCTTCTTCCAATGTTGAAAAAGCTTTTTTATACCCGGCATTTTTGAGTTTGCTCATATCGGCCTCTGTAAAATACTGGTATTTGTCGCGAATGTCGACCGGAGTATCAACGAATTCAATATTTACAGGTTTGCCCATAGCATTAAAGGTGGCCGTTGCAAGATCTGAAAACGTTCTGGCCTTGCCGCTGCCTAAATTGTAAATTCCGCTTTTTACCTTGTTGGCGTATAAAAACCAAATGACTTCTACT
>JAJONO010000125.1 GCA_021323535.1 Bacteroidota bacterium | reverse complement strand
ATTGCGAATAGCTATAACAAAGATGTATTTGCTTTTCCGGGAAGAGCAGGAGATGTATTGGCCGAAGGCTGCAACGGTCTTATAAAGCAGAACAGGGCCACGCTCATTGAAAATGCCGCCGATCTTTTATACGCTATGCAATGGGAAGAAAAGGAAAAAAGGAGCCCGGCAAAACAAACTGCGCTGCTGTTGAATTTAAATGATGACGAAAGATCTATTCTCAAAATCTTCGAAAAGAAAAACGAATTACATATTGACGAGATCTGCCACTCTACGCAAATGCCAGTGAGTAAAGTCTCGTGTTTATTATTACAATTAGAATTCAACAATGTCATTAAGAGCAGACCCGGGAAGTTGTATGAACTTATCTAAGGACTTGCGCGATTGGTTAATAAAACGATTGCAATTGTTTTCAAGTTAAAAAACACTTAGGTCATTTGTGGATACGGCTGTGAATTACGATATTGGCGACGGAAATAGTTTAAGAAGATAACCGGTTCAACGGGGTAAATAATTCCGAAACGAAAATATCCGTTATGATAGAACTAAAAGAATTTTTAGAGACAAATCCCGTTAAGAAAAAGCTTGGGAAATTTTCAGAGAAAGATCTTGCAGGCCTAAAGGGCAAAATCCCGGATGATCTGCTTGTGTTTTTGGAACATGAACAGAAAAGTGTTTATGGCGATGATTTTCTATGGACCGTTTCACCATTTGATTTTCATGACGTACTTAGCAATTGGGGATTAGACGGACAAAACTCCTATGCTTTTCTTCGCTCGTCGTTTGGATGCATGGCCTACTTCTATAAAAATGATTTTTATGTGTTGAATCCACAGGAAGGCGTCAATACTATACTGGGAGATGACGATGTCAATTTGCTCTTTAATCTTTCCTTGGCTTATACAGGTAATTTGGAAGAAGGATTTTTCCTGGACGTTCATAACCGCTGTAAAAAGAATATGTCCGTTTTAAAGGAAGATGAAATGTATACGCTTGTTCCGCCAGTTACTTCCGGAGGAGACCGGGAGACTTCAAAAATCGAAATTGTAAAAATGAAGGAGCAGTTGGATAAACTTGCTCAGTTATTTGATCATAAAACAGAATCATAAATGACGTTTAAGGATATCAACCTGAAATTCGCCATTATCTCCTGCCTTAATGAGAAAGAACTCTACATAGACGAAGCGGAACAGATAAAGATGAAGGCGTATTACAAGAGAAGCTTTCAGCAGCTGGATTATGATGATATTGTACCCGAAGTTTATAATTACTATAAAGAAGTAATAGTCGATGACTCTGAATTAAAACTCATTTTTGAATTTAATCCCTCGGCAAGTAACACATGTTATAACCTCCTTGTAAAAGAATGGAGTGGCGAGGACGATATCTTTGATATGACATCACTGGATGGAATTGAAAGTCTGGAGAACATGTCAGTATTCAATCCTCTTGGATTAATGGACAACGAAATAAATATTACAGCCTTAACGAAATGCAAAAAATTAAGTGTCGTACATTCTGAATTTTTGCCCCGAACCGGCCATGTAGAAGAAATTCTTTCAGCGTTGAAAGCTAATGGTGTCCGGGTAATTGAATAAGTAACCTGATTTATTTAAAGAAATTCGGTACTTTTAATATAACCTTAAGAGTATTGAAAAACCCGTTAAAATATTCACTGCTCCTTCTTTTATTTTTTACATCCGTCATTTGTCAGGGGCAGGCTGTAACAGATTCTCTTCTTAAACTATTAAAACAGCCCGCGCACGATACTACCCGCCTGAAAACCATGAACGCGCTGGCGTGGGTAATGAAAGGAGTTAACGGCGATACAGCCATGTTGTTGTGCAGGCAGGTTGCGTCAATGGCAGAAAAAAATCTTGAACATGAGAGTCAGAATCTCGATCTTATTGTAGTTCATACAATCAATTACGGGAGAGCGCTTCACCAGATAGCCGCCATTTACTCAAGTAAGGGAGAATTTTTTAAATCTCTTGAAAAATACAAGGAGGCTATTACGGTGTGGGATGAGATCGAAACAACAAGTCCGCCAAAATACAAACTACGCATCATGGCCAATAAATCCACTTCTATTGGAAATATGGGCAACGTACATTACAATCAGGGAAATTATCCCAAGGCTCTTGATTGTTATTTCAAAGCATTAAAAACAGATGAGGCGCTTCGTTATGAAGAAGGAATTGCACGTCAGTACGGAAACATAGGTAATATTTACCTGAATGAGAACAAACTCGATAAGGCGCTTGACTGGTACACGAAAGCTCTTAAGCTGGATGAAAAACTCAACAACCTCGGAAATTCTGCTGCTGTAATGGGTAATATTGGCGTGATTCATTTTAAACACAAAGATTTTAATCAGGCTCTCACGTATTACTTAAGAGCCCTGGAATTGGACAAAAAACTAAATAACATGTCGGAGCTTTCAGCCGACATGGGAAATATAGGAATCGTGTACGATGTGCTTGGCCAGAACGATAAAGCCATGGAGTGGTTCACCAGGGCTGCCGAAGCGGCGCAGGCCTATGGCGATAAAAATTCAATGGCGTTCCAGCTGGGAAACATCGGATCTATACATCTTAAAAATAAAAATTACCGCGAGGCGGAAAAATATTTTCTGAAAGCGATAGATCTTTCCAGGGAGATTTATTCGCAGGACGCGCTTGTTACGCAAAATAACGCACTCAAAGAAGTATACCTGCGAATGGGAAATTACTCTAAGGCCCTCATCTATTTTAAAGCATATGAAGCGGCAAAGGATTCGTTCTTCAGCGAAACAAAAGCCAATGAACTCACGCGACATGAAATGAATTACGAATTCGAAAAGAAAGAGGCTGCCGTTAAAGCGGAACAGGATAAAAAAGACGCGGTTGCCGCGGCCGAAAACAGGAAACAAAACCTGGTGCTTATGCTCGCGCTTGGAATGTTATTGATCGTACTTGTATTTTCAGCGTTTATTTTCCGCTCTTTAAAATTTACCCGCCGCCAGAAAAAAATCATTGAGAAGAAAAATAAAGAAACCGAAGAGCAGAAAAAGATAATTGAAGAAAAGAATAAGGATATTATCGACAGTATTTATTATGCAAGAAGAATACAAAGCTGTCTTCTTCCATCAGAAAAATATATTACGAAACGACTGGAAACACTGAAAGTGAGTGAAAAAAATCTTCTTCTGTGCCTTTGTCTTTTTTCCTGTAGCTATATAAGCGCGCAGCCATCTGTAGGATCAAGAATGATAGATTCACTTATGAATGTTCTTAAAGCAGAAACAGAAGACACAAACAAGGTGATCCATGTTTATTACCTTGGATCGTATTACCTTGACCTTGGGAATTATGACAGCAGCATTCGTTATACAAACTACGCGCTTGCGCTGGGAAATAAACTGGGGAAGAAAACAGTTCAGGCGGCGTCACTCGGACAATTAGCTATTATCTATTATGAACAGGGAAATTATCCAAAGGGACTTGAGTATAACTTTAAGGCGCTTAAACTCAGCGAAGAAATTAATGATACCAGGTTTGCTGCTATCTGGAGCAACAACATCGGGAACATTTACCTAAGGCAGAATAATTACAGCAAAGCCCTTGAATATTATTTCAGGGCCCTGAAAAAAGATGAGCATCTTCAAAACAAAATCGGCATGGCTTACAGGTATGGTAATATTGGTTACGTGTACAGCAAACTGAAAAATAATGACAGCGCCATGTCATTTCTGAACCATGCACTTAAACTCGACGACGAATTAAAAAACAAAAGCGGAATAGCCAGGCATTACGGAAATATCGGAGCAGTTCTAAAGGACCAGAAGAAATACACTTCTGCACTTGATTATCATCTCAAGGCCCTTGAAATTTATGAAGAACTGGGAAATAAAAAAGGAAGTGGGAGGGAACAGGCCGATATTGGATTACTTTATCTTGAACAAAAGAACCTGGAGGAAGCCGAACTTTTCCTTATCAACTCTCTTTCGATTGCCGAGGAAATACATTCACTCGACGATATTAAACAGGGTCATGAGTACCTGAGTAATTTGTATTCGGCGAAAGGAGATCATAAAAAATCAGTGGAACATTATCAAAAATATTCAGACTTTAAGGATTCTATTTTCAACGAGGAAAAAAAACGGGAACTTACACGGCATGAAATGAACTACGAATTTGAAAAGAAAGAAGCTGCCACCAAAGCCGAGCAAGATAAAAAGGACGCTGTTGCGGCGGCGGAAAAAAACAAACAGGATGTCATTCTTTTTCTTGTTTGCGGAGGATTGTTGCTGGTGATCATTTTCGCTGGATTTATTTTCAGCGCCCTGCGCACAACGCGAAAACAAAAACAGCTTATCGAAGCAAAGAATCAGGAAACCGAAGAACAGAAACTGGTTATCGAGGAAAAGAATAAAAATATTCTCGATAGTATTCATTACGCAAAAAGAATTCAAAGTTCACTTCTTCCTACCGAAACATATATTTCGCGAAGGATTGAAAAACTGAAGCAGTAAATTAAAACCAAATCGTTGCATGAAAAATAAAACGGGAATAGCATTTATTTTTATAGTGCTGATGAGCATTGTAAAACAATCGGTTTCACAAGAGTCAAAAATAGATTCGCTGGAACGTATACTTAAAACGGCGAAGAAGGAAGATAAAACAGCAAGGCTGTACGTAACACTCGCTAATGAGTATGCCAATTCAGATCCGGAAAAGGCAAGAGCTTCGGCCGAAAAGGCTCTTGAAACTGCCCTTGAACTTAATTCTGATGCTCTTAAGGCAATGGCTTACCAGACGATCGGGTATGTAGCGAATATAACCTCGGCTTATGACAAATCCATCGAGGCGTACAGGCAGGCAGTTCTTTTTACTGACTCCATTAAAGACCGAAGGAACTATGCAAAATGCCTTGGAAATATTGGATTATCTTATTACTATAAAGGTGACTATAATCTGGCCTTATCCAACCTCATCTTTGCTGCAAAGGTGTACGAAGACGTAAATGATAAAAAAGGAATGGCGGGCTGCTATATGAACATTGGTCTTATTTACAGTTCCCAGAATAAAAAAATTCCCGCTATGAAAGAGTATGAAAAAGGACTCGCTATCTGCAGGGAAATAAAGGATAAAGAAAACATCATCCGGAGCCTTATCAATATTGGAAATTGTTATTCCGACATGAAAAACTTATACGCTTCCCTAAGAGCGTATAAAGAAGGACTTGCGCTGGCACGTGAAATAAAATTTTACGGTGCAATGGCGCAACTGTTGAATAATATAGGACTTACACACGATCTCATGAATGAAAACGACAGCGCCTTAGTCATGTATGATGAGGCATTAAAGATTTCAAAGCAGGTAGGGGATGTGTATGCCCTTGGAGGAACTTATGGAAACAT
>JAJONO010000124.1 GCA_021323535.1 Bacteroidota bacterium | reverse complement strand
TCCGGCACATTGGCAGGTACGCCCTCTGGATAATTGGGCATAATATAAACCTGGTCAAATAATGCGGATGTGTACCGTATCTCGTCATACATCACAGGCTCTTGTCCGTTCAGCGGAAATCTCTCAGATAAGATAAGTAAGTTGTTCATTTAATCACTAAGCAGCAACATGAGCAGGTCACGTAACTATGAAACAAATTCAAGGACTGCAAAATTTTCGGTGGAATAAACCTCTCTGAAATTGGTTTCTAACAGCGAAGCATTTTCAGCATGTCTGCTTTTATACGTTGGCAGATCTGCCTTTTTAACGAATAAATATTTGCAGTTATATTTTTCAAAAATCTCTTTTATATTTCCTGAAATAAAACCTTTGCCCTTTTCTCCCCAGATCGTTTCGTATTCTTTATTTGGGAAAAGAGTGTTATCTCTTAATGTCGGATAAACCAGTAGACGATGATCGGAATAAAAATTGATCACTTTCGCGTCGAGACTTTGAAGAGGCGCGAAGATCCCATTAAAATTATCCTTTGTGTGTTTAAACACGATCGCTAATTCTTTTTGCAAATCGTTCCAGGGTCTGTTGTTGAATACGTATATGTAAAGCAGATAAGGAAGCAGTATCACTGAGTAGCCGAGAAAAACGTAAACCATCCACATGACATCGTTAATGTAAGCGTACTTCACAAAAAGAAAGGTAGCAGGTAAAAAGACATATTCGAGGTAACGTTCGCCTGATCCCAAAAATTGAAACGGGTGGTGTTTCGTTATTAAGAAACAAACAAAACCCGCGAACGTATAAATAAAAAAGAATTTATCAGTTACCGGTAATTCACTGCTGTTAAACAATCGAAAGTAAATCAGTATAGAGAACAACACGAACGGAAAGATAGTAATTAGTAAATGAGGCCATAGATTAACGGATACATACCACTTTATAAGAGGTTTTACATCCCTTGACTTCAGAAACCAGATAATTTGATTTTTAAGATCTACAAAATACTTTTTGTAACCAACATTCATCCAGGATAACAAAGCCTTTTGCACGGTGTAGTAATAAGATAAGTGTTTAATAATTCCTTTCGTGATTTCAATTGACCAGCCTTTTGAAACCAGAATTGAGAATGCATAAGCGGATAAGAAAAAAAGAAGATACGAATATGAAAAACCGAAGATAAAGAACGGTGCAAAAAACAACATGGTTTGTAAACTGAAGATTGCCGTTATACAGGCAAACCCACCAATTATAATACTTAGAATAGCCGCGTAGATATTATTCTGATCAACATAAATAAAGAACATTAGAAGATGTCCAATGTAGAGTAACAAAGCAAAAACTCTTGGGGTGCAGTTAAACGCGCGGGGCCCATCGCCGCTTCTTAGCAGTGCAGGAGATACAGCAAACAAGGTACACACCGTTTCAGGGAAATATTTAAAATCCGAAAAATCATATTTATTCTGGAGATACAATGCGAAAAAATAAAAGATCATCAGGTAAAGTGTATCGAAGAATGCCCCCGATATTTTTTCGAATTTTATTCTTGTATTAAACGGCAATAATGCAAGGAGGTAGTGAAAAAAATAGGGATATCGCTGAACATTGGGAATAATAAATTCATCGATTGTTTTTATATGCTTAAACTTATTCGCTCGGATCTTGCGGGCCACAAATAAATGATAATAAGTGTCTGACAATAAAAGATCTTTTAAGTAAAACCGTGGAATGACCCTGAGCACGAAATTCAGGACAAATATAAACAGTATGTAAAGTAAAGCCACGTTGTTTATTTTTCAGCTACTACTTCATATACACCTTCAAGTCCGAAATACTCGTCACTAAAAAAAGGCGTCAACTGATGCTTTCCGGTAATATTAATCTTTCCTTCGCCGGCTTTAATCACATTTCTGTATTTTAAACGATCGAGTTCGTCTGCAAACTCGTCGCCCGAAATAATAGTCTGACCAGGTTCTTTTGCAAAGCCATTCTTAAGCAGCCATGTGTTCTTGAATGCGGTAGCGACTGATAAGCGGGGATCAAAATCGCTTGCGGCGTTATGAGAGGTCATCCACCTGTTAATATAAAATCCGAGGCCGTTTGCATTTACATAAAGTTTGCCACCGGGTTTTAAGATTCTGTAAAATTCTTTTAAGGCTGCTTTATAATCAGTAACTAAAATTACTGAGTAACAAAAGATAGCATCAAAAGAATTGTCTTCAAAATTTGTTTTGTCTATCAATCCATATTGGAATTCGATATTGTTAACACCGCTGTCTTTAGCCATTTCATTAGCTACCAGGAGCCTTTCAGACGACGCATCAATACCAACAACTTTTTTGTTGAGTTTTGCCATCGCGAAGGACCATTGTCCAAAACCGCAGCCGGCATCTAATACTGTATCCAGGTTGTCAAATCCAATGTTTTCCAGGCGTTTGATATAGTTCGACTGATCGCCCGAGAAAACCCTGTTCAGGAATTTGTAATCGTTCTCACCTAAAAATGATTTATATTTTTCTGTTTTCATACTTTTAAAATACCTGATGGGTTGTTATGATTGTGAAGCAAGTTTATCGAACGGATACACATAAAAGAACGGATACTCGCTAAGCAGTTCTTGTTTGTTACAATTAACCACATCCTTATTAAGTATCTTCGTGTAATAGTAGTAAGGATGGTCTTCGGTGCCCCACCTGCTTTTAAACTGATAAACACCATCCTGGCTTTTCCAGGTGCCGCCCCAGTTCCAGAATTTATAATTGTTATTTTTTGCCGCCGACATAGCTTCGTAAATAAGCAGGCTGAGCGGCTGAAGATGCCTGAATTCTTTTACGATTACCGGCGTGTAATATTCAACAACATTACCGCAATAGAATAATAGCAAGCCCGCAATTGTTTGTCCTTCTGATTCGGCCAGGTACAGATCGTAATCTATTCCCGGTTTATAAAACGAGGGGATCGAAGAAAAAAATTCATACGGTTTAGCGATTCCGCCGATGGATTGAATATTATCCACATGAACATGATACAGGAAGTCAATACTTTTTGCATCATTGGATATACGCACATTGAGCCCGCTCTTTTGGGCCTTACGCACCATGTTGCGGGTTTTAAAATGATAGATATCCATACAATCCGAAATGTTTTCAGACAACGGAGTTATTTGTCCGATCCTGCTGTCAATTGCTGTTCCGAATAGTTTTTCATAATGATGAGCATCTGAGAAATAAGGTGAATTAATGATAACGGCTGCGGCAATAGCGTTCTGTTCGCACCACTCTAAACAGTAAGGCAATAATTTATCGTACGCGATCTCGTCTTTGTTCCCGATAATTCCTCCGTTACTGCCATAGAAAGGGAGCGAGTTAAGTACGCTGTGCTTTTTTCCATATTTTATAATGGCAGGTAAAATACTTGCCGCAGAATTGCTGTTTTGAGATTCGTGATAAAATGCAACAAACGAAACATCTTTAAGCAAACTGAGTAAATGTTTCAGGTATGCGGGCGACTGGAAAAAATCATGCGTTATATTTTCCCGCTCAACTATACTGCTGTATTCTTCTATATTCAGGGTACGAAGTGCCATCAGCTATTCTTAACCAGAGATTTGAAATTTATTTTCCGAAGGATCGCAATAGATCACATGAGTAAGTTTTCTGTAAAACCTGCCTTTATCTTCGAGGATTTCGAACTTTTCAAAGATCCACTCAACTTTATCATTCGGTGAAGGTTTGATCAATGTAGAACAGTAATCAAAAAATTTCTTTTTTAGAATCTCAACCGGTTGATTGTATTTGATCTGGTTAACAAGCGTACTTAAAACCACACTTTCGGCAACATGTATAAAGCGGTAATTGGTACATATGTGTTTAAAATTGCCAAACATGTAATTTTTGTCGTCAACCATTAAACATTTTCTGTCATTCGAACGATAACTCACCTTCACAAACGTATTTACAACATCATAAGTAAACACGCGCCAGATAAATATTGGTACTATGCCAGCCAGTTTATCTATATATTTATTGATCCGGATTGTTTTAAGCACGGGTGTATAAAGTCTGATAAACTGATACGCCGAAACCAGAACGTTTAAGGCGCATATAGTCAGGTAAACTGTGATAAGGACATGTGAAAGAATGTTGGGCAAAATCACTGGAGGAGTTACAGTGTCGTGATAAACCCCCAGGTCTCTCACAAACAGAATTGGTATTGATATCATCAACAGGCACAATCCCTGAAGCTTAATCGTAAACAGCACAAATACGAATATCAGCATCAGGATAATGGCTCCGAGTTCCCTGGTGGCAGGGAACCACAGCAGGATTCCGGAACCAATTTCTGTTGCAACACCAAGTATATTCATCACCATAAACAAACCATGGTTGGGATTCAGTTTACTGAAGAGTGCGGGCCAGTAACCCCACATAGGATTAACCAAAGAATGCTGAACACCTTTATTGTTCAGATAACCATTCAACGCTTTGCTGATTCCTGCATTCAGCATCATCCACGCCGTAATAGCGAGATGCGCGGTATCTACCAGGTATACCCATTGCGAATTAATTCCGGATTGCATGGCGCACTCTCGTATAAATATATACAAGGCTGCCTGATATGGCATATAGCCAACAGCACCTGCACCACGCGCTAATCCTTTATACCTTTTATCAATAAAAACATAGCGGTAAACAACTACGAAGAGAAGCGCGTGAATCAGAATGTTCCAGGAGAAAATAAGTGCTATCGCAGATTCTATCCATAAGAAAGTTGCGAGATAGGACAGGTTCTTTTTTGAAAAAAAACTATTCTCAATATAGGGATCAGACAAATACCGTTTGGCAAAGGGCATAAGTAAAATAATATCGAAAAGAAAAACTACCCCCACCAGTTTGGTAAACAACAAATAATTATTGGCGTAAAACAGTTCCATTTCTTACTTATTCAGCCGACAAAAATAATTGATGAAGTGTTTGCGTGATATGATTATTACCATGAATATATTCTAAAAAAGAATCAAATAAATTACCCACGCCCTTGTCTGAACTTTGTATAAAAGGATCTATATCATTCTTCGTAAGGTCCACAAGATTCTTAGTTGATCCGGCCTTTAATTTGTTGTAGTGTGTGTTTAACTTCGCTTCGTTCAGATAAATTAAAATCGGATGAAAATCGTAGATCTTTAAACCTTCAAAATCCAGTCCAAGTTCGCTCAGGTCATTTTCACGGTTCCATAATAAATTAGAAGCGTCAGACCAGTGATAAGGAAATCTTACCAGGTTATAGAAAGTTTTGATTGGCCTGATCATTTCAAAGTCATACAGTAGGAGATTGGAATCATATTTTAAACCATAATCTGCCGCTTTCCTTAGAATATTACTTGATTGAACAAGACCGTGCGAACGAAATCCGGTTGCGTTAGGATACCATTTTTTTAATGTGGA
>JAJONO010000011.1 GCA_021323535.1 Bacteroidota bacterium | reverse complement strand
GTTTGTGAAGAATTGGCGATGGTGTAAAGTTATAGAGCGATCCACCAAAGAAAACGTCTACCACAGAAGTGGATCCGTTCATATAAGCTGCACTTGATAAGGCCTGTACTTTAGATATCGCAGCGCTGCTCGGATTAATATAAAGATTGTTTACTGCAGGAGCTGTACCATCTACATTTACCAATTGAATAACTGTACCGCGGCCTGGAGTAATATTATTGTCAATTCCGGATACAAAGGCATTGATGTAAGAGGAAGATCCATTTCCTGTAGATAATATGCTTACATTGAGTAAATCCACACCAGTACTTACATTGGTGAAAAGACTCCATAAATTTGAAGCAAGATTGGATGGAGTAGAGTAGAGAATCGTTCCATAGTTTCCTGCGATCATACCGTAAGTACCCGAGCCGTCATTTTTAAAATCGATCTTGTTGAAGTCCTGTCCTATTCCGAGGTTGACAGATGTCCATGTGATGCCTCCGTCGTTGGTGCTAAGGTATAATCCATTCTTACCAACAATACAACCGTTGGTTGACGAATAGAATTCAATATCTGTAAACTGCATGGTGTTACTACCAGGAAGAATAACCTGCTGCCACACGGGTGTGGATGTGTTGTAAGTGGTCGATTTTAGAATGCTTCCATCAGAAACAATGGCGTAGGCCGTACTTCCAGCGTAATCAATGTCTATAATATCGCCGGTGGTTAATCCTGTTGGTTGTACCCAGGTGTTACCGCCATTGGTTGTCATGTATAAAGTATTGCCGCTTCCGGTATTACCAATCATGTAACCAACCGTGCTGCTTGCAAAATCCATGTTGAGGATCGGAGCAGGAGGCGTGTTACTTGTATTAGCGCTGTAAAGTTCAACATCAGAATGATCTGGCATGTGCTGGCGAATCAATTGGTTCAACGAGTTGTATTCGTAACGCGTTGCCATTCTGTGATTGGTAAAAACTGTTTTTTGTTTATTGTCGCGATCACTTTTAATCTTAATGCCGTAAGCTAGTCCGCTTACAGGATCAATCGCAGAGAGATTAATAGGTTCCACGCCCTGTGGAGGAACGGTTTTGATCAGGTTTCCTCCCTGGTCGTAATAATAAAGTGTGTAATGTCCTTCCGAACTCTGATAATCTGCATTGAGACGTTCCTGTGTCTTATAACATTTTTGTGTATAAGCTTCTTTAAATTCTTTCTTCACATTGTTAATGTAAAGATTGTATTGCTGTTGCGCGTTGGCCATGGCAATGTTTATTAACTGATTGGCACAATCATTTTCGAGAGGTTCAGGTGGCGAAGGAACAGCGGTTTCTTTTTCGCAACCAAGTTGTTTGATGAGAATATCGTCAATAGCGACTCTTGTGCGCATACTACTAAAACCATCGGAAGCGCTGGTTAACGGAAGAATTCTGATTTTAAACAAGGAAGTGGTGCTGTTAGCATTGTAAAGCGCAGTGAGTGGCTGCCATACGCCAACAAAAGGATTATAATTAGTAGCATCGTTCACATTTACATCTTTCTGGCTGAGAACAATGTCATTGGTTCCATCGTTCACCAGAAGCTGAATACGGAACATGTTATCGTCCTGTGCATAATTGAACCATAGTGAAACGGAATAAGTTTTTCCGGCAACAGTTGTTAACGCGCTGCTGTTTTTCCATGGCTCAATATAAGTTGTTGGAGGAACTCCGGTAGATGTTGTGAGCGGATGGAATATGTAAGCCTGCAGGTATTTTATTCCACTGGAAGTATGATCAGGGAAACCCATGCAGGTAGAAACAGACTGAATGGAAAGATCTCCTAAGTTGGCTATTGGCTGGCTGGTATTTCCTGCACAGGTGGCACCCTGGAAAGTACAGGCCACAGCAGGATTATAGTTAGTAGGTTCGTAACGCTCGCTTGCAAAATTAAGTGCGGCGGTTGTAGTTTGGTTAGTGTACGATTCAAAATTCTGATCGTGAATGATAATATCTTCTTTACAAGGATTACAATTGTCGAGTTCTAAACACGGCGCAATTCCTGTAAACGTAAACGTATTTAAGCCGTTGCTGGCAGATGCGGTAAACTGATTAGAAGGTGCCGGAACAGCTTCAATACCTGAAAAAACTAATCCGCTGGTGGTAAATAAATTCGTTGGAACATTGCTTGTTGTATAAAGCGTCATACGGCAATCTTTTACGGGACTCACCATTGAAATATCTACAGTATAATTCGTAATACCTGTAGTTGCTGTTGGACTGCTTTGTACAAAAGTGACGAATGTGTTGATCGTAGGTCCAAACTGATTCTGAAGGAGGCTTGTATAAGTTGTGAGATTGGATGTAGAAACCGCTGTGGAATTAGGAAAAGTGAAAATGTCAGTAAGCATTTCCTGCAGGTGAATCTTTGTTTTGTAAGCATTGTTATTGGCGCACGAGGTACTTACGAAAGGCTCACAATTTTTGAGAGAATAAAAACGGCATGCGGTAGAAGCACCGGCGCTGCATAATCCAACAGGATAATTGATTTTTACATAAAATGTTTGTGTAACATTTCCCGAATAGTGTCCTTTAATAGTAAAGTCATAAAGCGTACTGTTGGTCACATTCGGTTGAATGTTGCTGAGAGAGAAAGCGGTATTAAGACTTTGAGGACCTGTGGTGGTGGTTGCTGTGAATACAAAGTCAACAGTAATGGTCTGACTTGCTCCATCAACTCCTGCCATGGTAATAACGGATGATAAGCTGTTGTTTACAATGGTTACTGTATGAGAAGGGGCCGAACTAACTACCGCGCTTGAGAATGGGTATCTTACTAATGTTGTGAAAAAATTAGCGCTGTTGCTGGCAGCAGTGTTGCCAAGATTGATAGGTAAACTAACGCTTTGCGATTTGTCACTCACAACCGCGCTTAAAAAATCCTGAAGTTCTAAAGCCTGCTGGCTGGCTTTACAGGTTGGCTCATTTACAGTTGCAGCCAGTTCAGGACAATTACTTTGAACACAGGTGGTGCCTTTAAAAGGTAAAACGCTATAAGTACTTGTGCTGCTGGTTTGGTAAAGCGCTTTAATATTAAATGCAGCGCTTGTTCCAATAGTGCCGTTAAACTGAATGTCTTTAAATCCTTTCACATAGGTCCAGTTGGAAATAGTGGTAGCACTTACATTTGTTAATACAATGTCAGCGGCTGTTAAATGTGTTGATCCGGACCAAAACTCAATCGTAATGGCGTTGGTTCCCGGAACGACCACGAATGATAGGGGAATCCAGGTTGATGGAGTTAATCCTCCACATGCAGCAATAGCATCATACATTTGTTTTGTAAAAGCCGGTTCCGCTACAAGAGGATGAGAAGTGTTAAACGTGAACAGAGTTCCTTTTTTAGCAGTCATATTCAGGAACAGTTCAAGACGTTTGTAGATAGGGCATTGTCCGGTTTGTGAAAAGATCTGCGCCTCTACCTGTGAGTTAAGATTACTCATCATGTCATTAGGATCGGTTGCTCCTCCTGCAAGTACGTTGGATAAAGATTGTACATCGGGCACCCTGCGTACTTTGTTTCCATATCTTGATTTATGGTAGAATGAAGAAGGGCTTCCAAAATCAAAATACCCTTTTCCGAGGCCAGGATTATATAAGCTGTTTGATGGTGTACCCTGGAAAGAGTTATGATAATCGGGCCAGAAAGAAGGGATATTCTGGATAATTCCAGCACCCCAGGTTCCGAAAGGCGCGCCAAACGATGCGGGCGGTATAAACAAAGGATTAAAACTGTATTTGATAAAAGAGTTCCATGGTGTAAAATTAGGATCGCCAATTGCACCGTTGTAATAATTATTTCTTAAACCGTTAGATGAAGAATTAGAAGCCTCGATATGCGCGGTTTCCATTAATAGTTTTTGTTTTTCGATCAGGTACATCTCACGGTATGACTTCCACATTTCATCCAGTGAAGCATTAGTAACAGGATAAGTTATCGAATTACAAACCAAAGATGTTCCGCCAAATGTAGCTGCAGAAGTACAGGCCGAAGGCGCATAATACATTTGTGCTGTTGAATACATCTGCGCACAGATTTGTTTTACAGAAGTTCCGGTGCCCTGGTAGTTCGTGTACAACCTCGAAAGCATATTGTTGTAAAGAGATGCTCCCGGCGCACCGGTTTTAAAGTAAGGATCAGAACTCAAAAGATCGGCAGTTGTATTGTCCCAAACCAACGACCATTTACTTTGGCTGGAATTAATAGTTCCACTTGTACCGTAGGCTTCTGCCATGTTATTGGCGGTTCTCAGGTCCGCGTCAAACTGTTCGCTGGTGTATGCTGGTGAATATAATGCAGGGTCACTCTGGCGATCGCAATCCAGGAAATAATTAAATTCAGGATGATTTTTTACCAGAGAGTAGGCCCACTGAGAATTATTAGAATAAGCAAAAACAAAATCTTTTAGGTTGGAAAGGTTTTCCGGAAATGTCCAGGATCCCTGGCTGTCGGTATAAACTCCTGGGTTTGAAAGACTGGTCTGCTGCGTATTAACAACAACATCCGGGTAATACCCGCTGGCATTTGTTGGTAAAGGAATTAATCTCACTTTCGATACATTTCCATTCACGTCGAAATAATGGTTCTGGCTTACGCTGGCATCGGGGCTACTGAAATTATGTGCGCCTGCGTTAAAGTACTCAGGATTTCTCCAGCTTGCTTTTACATTGATAGCATACGTTTTAAAAGGTGTTCCGGCAGATACAGCTTGAGACGAACCATATAAGGTGGAGATGCGAAGCATGTTGAGTTCATTCAGAATGGAGACATCGTATCCCGAAGCATTGTAACTCGCGCCGCTGACATTGTATTGAGCATATTGCCCCATTGGGCGCATATCCTGCAGCATGGTCTCAAATTCGGCCTGGCAAAGCGTCATTGGTTTACATGGTTTCATACAATTGTCAATAGCAGCCTGTTTTTGCGCAGGTGACATGTAAATGTAATTTGGATCGTATGAAGCATGAGCTGGATTTGCTTTATTGGCGTCGTTGTGTTGCGACCAGTAGTTTTGAATCGCAGTGGTACATGTTGCACAGGTCATGTGGCAATCGTTTGTATCAACCAGTGCCAGTGCCTGTGTCTGGAAATAATTCAGATCCTTTATGCAGGAATTATTGGATGTATTAATATAATGACCGAGATACTGATTCATTGCGTCTGTATTGATCGTAAGAACCTTGGTCAAAAAATATTCTTTGCCGGCTGTTAAGTATGAATTAAATGCAGGCGAAAATCCCGTGCTTGAAAAATACAGAGGCGAGCCACAGGTATAATCAATTGGCTGGCCAACGGTAGCGGTTTGTGTATAAATAACAGCATTACACTCATCCATTAATTTTATTTCGAGGTTGTATGCACAATCGTAACAAAATGATGAGATACAATTATCGGTGTATTGAGGTACGGCTATATCATAGAAAAAATTATATGTACCACTTATATCCGGCATAATTTTCTTTTTGAAAGTAAGTGCTCCGTTTGCGGCAAGATTCACGAAGTTGTAATTCCCATCTGTGTAATTAATGTATTTTGCCGATTTCGGATATACGTTCAGGCTGCTCAACTGTGTTACATTCTGCGGAGCATTTCCTGCAAGCGCGGTTGCTACCACTTTTCCTTCGGTGTTCAGATAACTAACACTTATTTGTCCGTTAGCATCAACTGTCATGTTCTTTTTGTACTTCTCTGCATATCCTGCTTCTGAACCAAAAAGTTTGTCAAGATCTTCCTGATCTGGATCCCCTTCCAGGCTTTTGGTTTCGTGTCCGTTACCAATTTTATGTGTTTCACCAACACCGCTCTGATATCTTACCTGGCCTGTATTATCAGGGGTGTATACCTGGTGAGTAAAAGGATATTGCTGTGCATCGGGTATGTATCCATTTTGATTTTCTTTGTTGGTGTTATTTGCCGAATAATAAACAGAAGCTCCGTTAGCGCCACCGCTTACCACACCGGTGTACATTCCACCTGCTGGTACAGGGCAAGTAGATGAACTTGTATTTTCGAAGTCCAAGCGGCTATATGGAACAGGGGAGCCACTCACAAATGGTTGTGTTGCGCTCTGGTTAAAGTTCTCAAAGTACTTTAATTGCATCGAGTAATTTGCATCGGGAGAAGGGAGAACGGTTATTGCAGGACGTCCGTGACTATCGTACATGGTTTCGCCGATAAGTGAAATGTTTTCAGTATTTGTACGGGTAACAATTTGTCTTTTTCTGTTCGATCCGTCAAAATATCCGATCACATCTTTCTTTTTTCCTTCTTCTGCAAATGTAGTGGTTACCTGCCAGTTTTTATTTGGCTCATGTCCTGTAGCAATTGTATAAAAATCGTTGAATCCTCCACCTGGTAAAGTAAGGCTGGCAACAGTCTGGGGTTGATTTAACGTCCAGTCACCAAACACTTCCAGGTCATTATTGGTCATTGATCTGCCAACAGTTCTTATCCTGTAAACGATCATTCCTGAATTATAATTCAGTGAAATTTTAAAATTGTTTTTAGATGTCCTTATTCTGGTAGCATTATTATTAAACGTAAATGGAATACCTGATCCGGCCATTGTATTTATAGTTGCGCCCGTAGAATTCGCATAATCATAAGAGGTAGAGGTGGAGGCAATATCATTCACATAAGTATATTCCAGTTCGTATTCTTCTGCTCCGGGAACGCTGTTCCAATAGACCTCCAGTTCATTGCTAACTGAATGATAATAATGATTAAGTGTAGGGAGAGTTGTTATAGTTAAAGGATAATATCTTTCTGTTTCTACTTCAGCTTCCATGAAAATATTGGAGGGAATAAACGGAGACGGTACAATAACATTCGAAGAATTTTTAAAATACAGTATCCTGGCAATGATCATGTGCGCGTTCTTGATCACAACATTACTTCTGTCGGTAGTTAAACCTGAAGCATTGTGATTGATAGTGAGTTCCTTTACCTGTGTAAAATAATTGCCGTTCACATCTGTATGCGTGATTTTTACACCAACTTTGAGATATGTGTTGGAATTGGGCAAATGATTGATAACAGAAGCAGTATTATCAAGTCCAAGAGTAATTCGCGCAATGGAGGATTTTACACTGGCTGTATTTCCAACTGTTACGTTAGGAAATTTATTATCGGCAACCACTACGGCGTTGCCAACGCTGAACGACGAAGCATTGATGCGCGCGTTCATTTTTTCCTTTCCGGCTTTCAGCGTCTGACCAATTAACAGTAGCGCTGCAAAGATTAGTTTAAAATGTTTTTTCATAAGAACCGTTTTAGAAAATTTCTTTAACATCATAATTTTTAAAATTTGCTGTAGGGCTTAATTTTTTATTATCTTTTGTATAATAGAAGCCTGTTTCCAATTCAGCCTCGTTATAAATCTTTTGATTGTTGAAGTCAGAGAAAATGATTTCAAGCCTTGGAACTTCAGTACCTTGTATATTATTCTGAGGATCCTTTTTTAGCGGTTGCTTATAAAAAAGTGTCATTTGCTCCATGTAAAACGTTTTGGTATTTATACTGATTTCATAACGTGAAATTCCATAAAGGGCAATGTTTTTGAGCTGAACATTATAAGTGATTACATCTTTTTTATTGGTGGTAAGACGTGTTACTTTATCAATCCCTTTGTTATATTCTTTTAACTGACTCATGAAGTCAGGATCTTTTTTATCATCACCTGCCTGTTTTTTTACGCGAATAAATTTCTCGTCCTTATCCACCATAAGAATTTCTCCCGGAACAGTTAAAGTATATTTTGTTGCGTATTGGCTGATACATTTGCTTTTTGATTTAATGTAGCGCCCGGTATTCTGACTGATTATTCTTGAATTATCGTTGTGGTTTTCTTTGAGAACATACTTAATGTTGTATGCGATCTTAGAAGCGCTAACAAAATTTTTGTAAACTGTTTCCATGTCTTTCTCAAATGTCTGAGAAAAAGCCAGGCAGTTAATTGCCGAAAATAACAGTATGTAAATTGATTTTTTCATTATTGTTTTTTAAGCCCTTCGCGGCTTTCCTGTATTGTCATTATTCCTTTTTCGGTTTCTTTCTTAATGCGGATCAACTTTCCTTCCTCGTCATATTCATAGAAAGTGGCGTAATTATTTTCATCCAGAATGGCTGATAGTCTCATGCTTAAAGGATCGTAAACATAGGTTTTCATTTGTCCGTCCTTTGGAAAGATGCGTATATCATCAAAATAAACATCAGGGGCACCTGTTCCTCCCAGGTTTACCAACCCCAAATTCAGGTGGGTTGTACCAAAAGGAATATTAAACGGCTCTTCGATTTTCTGCCATCCCTCAATGATTTTATTGGCATTGATATTAGTTCCAAAAGTATATGAAGAAAATGGTACTCCGGTAAATGTAAGGTAGACCTTTGCATTGTTATAAGTTAGCGGTTGTGGGCTAACGCTTTCCTTCACCCATAAACTAATGATGTAATCGCCAGGATCCGGAGCAAAACTTCCAATGCAATTTGTGCATGTTTGTGGTGGCTGACAATTGGCAATTGTAATCTGCTGAGTAAATACAACTGGTGAACTGCCTTGAGGTGTAACGGTAACACTAACGTTATAATTTCCGGGGTTAATATAACTATGGTTGGAAGAAGCTCCTGATCCCATAGACCCGTCGCCAAAGTTCCATAGATAACTGGTTGAACTAATAGTAGGACATATACTCATAGTAATTGCGCTTTGTACACAACCATTGCCTATAGCAGGCAAGCTGTAGGTAACGGTTACCGGTAGAAAAGACGGCTCACTTGTTCCGATCCCTGTAGTAGCGCTTGTGCCATTTGAAGTTACGGTTGCTCCCAGCTTTAAACTGCTGTTAAATGAGGTTCCTATCGTAAAAACAGCAGTCTGTTGGCTTGAGTTTACTGTTGCTACTGTTTGTCTGCCAATGAAACTTAAAAACCCACCATTATTATCACATACAAAAAATTCAACTACCAGCGGTGCATTAGCACTTGTGTGCTGATTTCCTGTTAGAAAATAATTAATTGTAAGTTGATTACAGGTTTGAACAGCAGAAGATATAGTAGCGGGTGCTATGCCTGAATTACCTGTAGAGCTACCGCTTCCGGTCTGATCAATAACCGGAAAAGGAGAAGTCTGATTGCATTTGGTTTCCTGAACATTGATTTTGTTTACATTGCCAATAGTTACTCCTCTGTTTAAGTTTAAGCCAACCAGATTAACAGAACCATTGGCAGTGTTAAGAGTATTGGGTTGTCCCAAAATGTAAAAGTTTCTACCAACGCTACCGCTGTTAAGGTTAAAAGTATTATCTGCGGGCATACTAAGAGAGTTTGCACCAATAAAATCAATTCCAAAATTATTAACATTTGAATTGCTTATAGGTTTAAATTCGAGATAAAAGTTACAGCCCCCGCCAGAATAATTTCCATTAAGGGTGTTGGTTCCAAAAAGATTAATACTTCTATGTGGATTTACAAAATGAAATTGGGCAGAAATATTATCTGTAAACTGATTTCCTGTAATATTGCAGCCCACAAAAGAAAGATTGTATTGATCGTTTACGGGTTTAAGGTCCGAGAAAATGGCCCTGTTGTTTCGCACAAAAGAGTTATTACTTATGCCAACGCTTACAGGTATGTTATTCGCCAGTGAGTTCGATGTAATATTTACTCCTATAAATGAAGAAGAGCCAACTGGAAATGGAACAGTTGTCGGGTAAGCCATGTGAAACTTGTTTCCGGCTATGGACACATCGTTGGTAGCACAAAGAACATGTACTCCGGAATTAAGGGGCTTTTGATTATTAGGACTTTCAGAAAAGGTGTTTGTAGTAATTGCTGTAGTTATACTCGATTCTACGTGAATACTTTCTGCATTATCAAGAAAAAGGCAACCTTCAATTGTAGTTTTTTCAACTGGATTCAGGAAAATCGCATTCGTGAATTTCTCGAATTTCAGATTTAAAATATTAAGTTTTGCTGTATTTGAAGGGATATAGGGATTTGAAAAAGAAAAATACCAGAAGTCACTTGTGCCACTTGCCGGAGCAATAAATCCTTGTACATTACTACTTGCTAGGGAAGGATCTTTTCTTATTGTTAATGTGCCGTTGGCTGAGCCATTGATGGAAACATTTTCTGTGAATCCCATTGTGTTAGGCGCCTGAATCAATCCTGACGTATTGATATTGATAATTGCATGGAGCCCATTATTCACATCTGTTATCGCTGACTGAAGCGCAGATTTAAAGGTTCCCGTACCGGGACCATAACTGGTTTGGGTAACATTATAAATGACCTGAGATCTGACAAAAGAAATACTCAGTAAAATTGAAATTACGATTAGTACATGCTTTCTCATGTTAGTGTATTTTTATATAAGATTTACTGGAATATGTACTGTTAGTATACTTGACCCTTATCGACAACCATACTTCTCCAACTGTACGGTTATAATATATTATATCTGGGAAACTTACTATGTTGTCAGATGGAGAGAATGGTGCGGCATGTGTAATACGTAAATACTGCGATTCATCTTTGGCACTTCCTAACTCAAACTGTATTTCACTAAAATCGTTAAACGATGACGCCTTTAAAAATGAATATACTGTAGCACGGCTTTTAGTTACAATTGTGTCGCCTTCACCTTCAGCTCTTTCTACATCAGGAAGATTAAAATCAAGACGCGCGCTGGCATCTGTTAATGGCGCTACAATTTGCGCCTTGGTTATTGCAGCAACAAAAAATAAAATAATAAAAAGAATCTGTTTCATAATTACTGGCACTGATTAATTTGTTTAGTAACAGTGATGGTTTGGGTTGCCGGAACCTTTATGCTTCGTTTGCCGGTATGAGAGAAGGTCTGAACTTTCACAAAACTTCCGGATGGCGGAGTTACCCAGGTATTACTTTTATGCTGGTTAAAACCAAAGTGATCATCCTGACAGAAGTTGAGTTCGTTATATTCAAAGCTTTCATTCGCTGATTGCTTATACTTACTGTTGCTGGTAACTGAAACCGGCATGGTTTGCTGATAACCATATTGTGCAGCGCTATAACGGTTAAGAGCGTCCTTGTTTTCAAGATCGAAACCGTATGGACTGTACTTCGTTGCTTCGGTTACCCATTGCCAGTTGGTAGGATTGGCAACCCAGTCATTACCTGCATTAGGGACCCAAAAAGGAGAAAAGTTCTCATACGTTCCATCGATACGAATATTGGAGTTGCCATTTTCCTTGGTTTGTTTACGTTGTGTAAGAAACGTGTAATCTTTTATCTTACGGAAATTACCCTTAATACCAGCGATGTACTGATTTGGGTATTGCGTGGTTGCAACTGTACCACTGGCAACAAATCCGCAACCGCAATAACCCTGCCACACGTTACCAAGCTCAACAGCCGTAGCCTGCGTAATGCCGTAAGTGTTGTTAAGTACCGGCCATGATGTTGGGTTGTTGTATAAAGGATTCGTAAAGCTGGTGATGGCCGCTACCTTCTGATCCTGGATATTGTGTCTTCCGGAGCGAATGACTTTTATCGCTATGTAAGACGCCAGTGATGATGATGCTAGAGGCAAGCTAGACGGATTACCTCCTAAAGTAGTATTTATTGTAAAATAATAAGCACTACCTATCTGATCAACGTATCCTTTTGCGACGCCAGTTGCAGAAATGAATGCAATCTCGTCACCTGGGTAAAGCATATTCTTGTAAGCCGGATTTGTTATCTGTCCAACAGAATTAACGATCGATGAAGGATTTGCAATCAGGAACCCGGTATTCTTGTAACCTCCCGATAAACCTTCGTAGGCCCAGTGCCCCGGATATGCTGTACTGTAAATAGGATCTTTAAATTCTGTGGTGGTAGCAGTTAGCAAAGGTTGCCCGGTTTCAGCGTCGTAAAGTAAGTTGTCAACGCTGGTAAGATTACCATTATAAGTTGTTTCAGTCCTGTCTACAATTCCGTATTTATAAATTACTTTATTTGTAACGGCCGTTCTTAACTGAATTTCTTCACTATGAAAACTAGGAAGAATAGGAGGTAAGAAGAGAGGATAAATACCTACGAACATAAAGTATAGATTTCCTTTTACACCTATGGCTTGTGTTTTGGTATTATTCTCCCTGAAATCGGCATAGAAATCATAATCGATTCCGATCTTTGTGTCCTTGATAGTACCATCTTTAAATACAGCTTTTACAGTGTTTAGTAACTTATCTCCACTTTGTTTGTATTTATAGGCCGTAGATGTTTTAGGAGCAAACGCACCCTCTTCATATTGATGAACGGCTTTTGGTTTTCCGTGCATATCGTTCAGTTCAATGGAGTAACCTTGTGAACCTGTGAATTTATCATAGGTATCGAATGAGAATAGTGAAAAGATAGGATCCGGTTTTTTACGGATGGCTTCCATACCTAATGAATGAACCTGCGTAGGAAAATCTTTTGATGTATAATATTCATTTACGGTTTTCCCGGCACCAGAAGCCAGATTTTTAATAGAGACTTTGCTGTAAATGATCTGTGGAGAAGGGAAGAACGATTCTCCCATTGGTTCCTCTACATACATATTATTGTCTGGCGCAAGAAGTGCTTCGGATTTATGCATGTCCATAAATACCGGCTGACGGAAAGAATTTTCATCTGCACCAAATGTAGGTTCATAGGAAGCTACACCCGCTGAAATCACGCGACCGTTTTCTTCAGTGGTGTAAGTATATTCCTGCCCGTATTCGAATCCCTGGTTGGTCGCGTTGTAGGCGACCATCTTATCCCACTTGTCTTTAATCTTAACTGACTTAACGCGTAACCCTCCGCCGAGTTTTTTATAGTCAGGATTGTTTAATCTCACCCATGATAAGGTGGAATCAAAAACTTGCCCATACCCCGCAGATTTAAGTGTTCCATTGTATCCTTTAAAAAATTGAACAGTGTTATTGATAAATGACGCGTCGGCCATTGCCTTTAATACAGCTTCAATGCCGTTGGCTCCGTTAGCGGGATTACTGCTACCCGAACATTGGTAAGCATCTTTCGGAGTTTGTGTTCTGGCCATTTGCCATGCCGCTTTAGAAACAGGATGCTCCTTCACAGCCGAATGAAGTTTTGATTGCTTTACACTTTTTACCTTAACATAACCGTATGTAAAACCGCCACTCGTAAAGTATCCGGGTGAAGCCGATTTGTCAATCTCTGCATAACCATGAATAAATTCGTAGCCTTGTGATTTATTGAAATTCAATTGTGAAATGTCATTGTTACTTCCGCAATTCACATTTACATAAAAGCGAAAATATAACATATCCAATCCGCCAAAGTAATCGTCTATGAATTTATTCGGGCCGTTTACACCACTGTAAGATGTAGTTGATTTAAGTTTAAAATACAAGTAAGAGTTAACGTTCCCATCAGAGGTAACTACTTGTTGATTCGTAAATAAGTTGAAATTTCCTATCGCAGAAACATCGGCACCTGAGTTTGAAACACCCACAACCTTAAACATTTCTCCAGCACGTCTGTCCTGAATATAAGCGTAATCATCCGATTCGTAATTAATTTCCATTTCGCCACCCGAAGGCAGCTGTATCTTTTTCAGGTTCCATAAGGATACGTATTGGTCCTCGAGAGTTTTGTCCTGCTCTACATATGGATATTTTGCGTTAGGACATGCAGGGTTATTTGGTTTATAATTACCCCAACGATCCGTGGCAGCAGGATTGTAGCCAACAGGGCCGCCAGTGTTTAAACCGAGGTTGTAAGTAAATTTATATGGACTTAGTTTTCCTTTATTAGAAGTTCCGTAAGTAAAATAAATTTCCTTGAGTGTCAGTTTCCCATTGTTTATGCCAGTAGAGTTAAATGTTCCGGGACACAATTCGTAGTTGTAGGTAAAGTGTACCTGTTTCTCAACAAAAGGAACATGGCTGGGATTTGCGACTTGTAAATCATAGTCAGGTTTTGAATATAAGGTGATCAGATCTAATTTTCTTTGAGGAGAACTTCCGTTTCCTCCTGCGTCGCCTGCAACCCCGCCGCCGTCATTTCTTGCAGAATATTGAAGCAGCGCTATGTGGTTTTTACTTTCAATCGATTTAAGATAAATAATATCTTTCTCGCCATATACGTAGCTCGCTTTATTGTCGTTCTTATTGGAAAGCAGTCCTTCGTCCAGATTTGCAAAAGGTTGTGTGCTTCCCAGTGCCCCTGAATGAGGAGTTCTCCATTTATAATTATTAATTCGTGTAGAGGCATCATCGTATTTAAAAAGCGTATAGGTTCCAATATCGTCTGGTGTTGGACCGTTGCCTGTTTTATCAACATAGTCGGATGAAAGAACCGCTGTGAGTAAATGAGCGTAAACGTAGGCAGGTGTTTCTGTTGATGTAAAAAAGTGATCCGTTCCCTTTGTATTATTCTCTGTGTCATCGACTCCCGGTGTATAACTTACCATATTATTGGTAGGAACATTTGTAAATCCTGAAACATTAAATGAAACTTCTTTCTGATAATTATTATAAACAGGTAAACCGTAAACGTAACGTGTTCCATCAGTTTTAGTTGTTGTAATTTGGCCGATATGATGGCCGTTGTTTGGTTTTACCATCTGGGAGTAAAGACTCGTTTGTAAAGCGAGCGTCTGGCATTCGTCAACAGTTAAATGTGAAAACAATTGATTTCTTTTAATTCTTTTGTTACGCTTGTTTTTGTTGATAAGTCCGAATGTTACGGAATTCTCATCAATTAACTGATTGCTAAGTCCGGCTCCGTTTCCAAGATCATCGAGTTGAAAGCGGGCCGCTTTTTCTTCGTGGATGTTTGTGAACAAAGCGTCGTCGTCTACATTCATTTCACCCATTTCTTTAAAATAAGCAGGTTCATAACCCATATAACCACTGTTCTGAAATTTCATGGCGTTAATACCGTAATTATTATCAGTCCATTTGCCCGACGTTCCATCAACGGAGGTATTTACAAAATCAAATCCTCCCTGCACTGTATTACCAAGACTAAGTTCCCCGCCGAGGTTGTAACTATCGCTGGTATTAGATGCCCGTGGATCAAAAACATAACCTACATCGCTTCTGAACGGACGGTAGGATCCGCCCACACCTTGTCCCATTACCGAGTAATTATCATAGGTAAGATTAGGTATTGGTAAATTAGTAGTAGCTTCAGTAAAATTCCCATCTTTCTCACGGTTAAAATCCATCATCACATTATCGTTATTTTGCCCTTCATGCAAGTGCAAATAGCCATAAGCCGGATAACTTAATTCTTTTGTTGCAAGTTTTTGTTTGGAGTAATTTCCGGCAATGTCGCCCGTTACATCTACACCAAACAGGGTTCCTCCGATTTTGAAAGATGCCGAAATAGCGCGCGTATGCATTGGCATGGTGATTTGCGGAACATAAGTTGGTGAGCCAAAGCTAATAGAGGAACCGTTGCCGATTGAACCAACGTTATCAGAATGTTGATTCTTCTCACTCCTCATCCATTTATTTTTTTTGTCGGATTTAAGAGAAGGGTCTTTGCCAACTGAAGCAGATGCGCTTACGTTTAAACTAATCTGTGACATTCCGCTTCGCGAATTAAACGAAGTCCCAAGAGAGGCAGAACCATTGAGCGAAGATTCTTCTTCACTGTCAAGATTTGCCTGCATCGAAAGATTAGGCGCTATAGTTAAACCATCTGCACTCGAAGTGAGTCCAAGTCCAACACTTGCGTGATTGCCAAGGCTAAGTGAAAAACCTAACTTTTTCACATAATCATATCCTGAATAATTATTATAGGTAAGTCCTATCGATCCATTTGCTGTGAGGCCGTCTACACCAAAAAATTCTCCGCCAACGCCAATCGTCACACCATACGATTCGTTGTCTTTCATGTTCATTTTCTTTGTGATCACATCTCCTTTAAAATCATCAGGTAACCCTCTTAATCCTCTTGAAATGGATCCAACATTCATGTTCCAGCCTAATCCACAGAAAGTAGCTTCTTGGTCCATGCTTATTCCTGAACGGTAACTTAAATTTACCGGGTATCCGTCAACTTCCAGTAATGGCACATTGTAAGAACAATCTCCTGTTGAAGGATCAACCATATCGCTCACGTTAATGGCCTGAAACTCCTGAACCTCTGGTTGATTTGGTCCGCTTGTTAATGCCATTGCCGCTGCTGGGCTTATCAGCTCAACTAAAATATTGAGAAGAAAAAAAGTGGCAATGTGTCTTTGATATTTCTTTACAAAAGATCTCATGGTATTATTTTTTTTATTTCAGGAGAGTTCAGATATGAAAATTTGGTGTAGTCGTATTCAAATAAAATTTTTCCATTATTGAATACCAGATCTTCAAACACGAACGTGAGTTGTTTGAGAGGCTCTGTTTTTTTTCTTTCAAACGCAAAAACGATATTGAGTTTTGGCGACATGTCAAATGTTCTTTCAAAGGTTACGAATGCGTTTTTCAGAGTGTCTTTTGAATTCTCGACCAGGTAAACATCATTTTTTATGTGAAACGAATAATAAGATATTCTTTCTGAATATTCCTCAGGTGTTGTAGCATTGTATCTTAACAATTCTGACTTAAATTTTTTATTTTCAATAGAGAATTTTATATAATGAAGTTTATCATATTCCTGTGCTCTAGTCAGAATAGCTCTATTGATCTTTTGATTTTCGTCGGTAGAATCTGAATTTAAAAGCGATAGTAATAAATGTGGTTGATACTGTGCGGTAAATACAAAATCCTCAATTTCTTTTTGTTTGTTTATTTCTTTGGAAATTGTACCCAGGTGTTCAAAGATGTTGTCATACGTAGTGTTCTTATCTGCGAGTTCTTTTTTGAGAGTTACCTCAGATGCATTGATGCCTTCTCCTGAGGGGCCGCTCAAATCTTTCTTTTGTCCACAGAAAGTCAGGCCCAACGCACAAACAACAAGTATGATAATTAAGATTCTCATGTATTATTTCCCTTTGTATTTTTTATTGATATACTCAGTGACTTCTCTGGAAATATCAAGAGTAGTATCGCCATACATAATGTTACCGTCAGAGGTGGCACCGTAAATCATTGAATAATTATTTTGCTGCCCGTAACTTTTAACATAGCTGTTAAGCTGCTTAATTATTTTTTCATCGAACTGTTGAACGATGTTCCTGTTTTCGTCCTCGATCATCGATCTTTTTTCCAGGTAAATACTTCTCAGAGTCTGAAACTCAGCGACAAGATCCTTGTTGTTTTTATCCAGTTCCACTTTTTTAGAAAGTAATCTGAGGTTTGTTTCCATACTATCCAATACAAACTTTCTGTTATTGGTAATACTCGTGAGTTCTTTTTCAAGCTCTTTTTTATATTCAAAATCATTGAATACTTTTTTAACATCGATATAACCTGTTTTCTGGGTGTTACCACACGAGAATAACAGCAATGCGGGCAGTAGAATTAATAGTTTTTTCATGGGGAAATCAATTCAAAAATTTAAAGTAGAATTTTTCGTTCTTGTCGGTAGTTACTTCTACAAGGTAAAATTTTGAAGTCTGAAGCGAACAAGTGGTAATATCAATGTAATACCTGTTATCACCAAGGCTCTTTGCTGAAGGAACTAAACTGCAAACAATATTTGCAGGTTGAATGTTTGCTGTAAGACTATTGTAGTCAAGTATTTTATACGAAAGATTCCCGTTTTTATATTCTTCCTCAAATTTGAAATAAACTTTATTAGCTACAGGTACCTGGTAGCCACCATCAATATCTTTTTTAGGAACGATATAAAATGTTCCGCCTTTTGCCACAAAAACATTATCGGTAGATTGACAACCCGCTGCATCAGTAACAGTTAAACTATAGATTGTAGAAACAGTAGGAACCACCAGGTTGTTACACTGGTTTACATTTCCGGAAATAAAACCTGAGTTTGTGGACCATAACGGTGTATATGGTGGAACACCGCCAGTTGCACATGCTGAGGAGCCCGCATTAACACCTCCGATAACAATTGGCGTTGAAAGATAGATCTGATCGGGTCCGGCATTTGCAGTCAGGCCGGTACTAACCTGGATATTGATTGCATTGGATGTGCCTACACATCCATTAGAGTTGGTAACATTCACCGCGTAGTTTCCTGCAGAAGATGTTGTATACATATTGGAATTTGTTCCAACATTAGTCGTATTCTGTGTCCACTGGTAACTGAACCCGCTCCCGGAACCAGACGCTACAGTTGCAGTAAATGTAACAGGCACTCCCTGGCAAATACCAAGCGCGCTGGCAACAATTGTTACAGAAGGTTTTGGATGAATGGTTATTGTGTTTGAAGAGGCCGCAGGACAACTTCCTGTCGCGGTCATCTTAAGATAATATATTCCTGGTCCTGTTGGGGTATAATTAAGGCTGGTTGCTCCGGAAATGGGACTACCATTAAGATACCATTGGAGCGTATATGCTCCGGGTGCACTGGCAGTGCCATTAAGTATAAGACCTGAAGATGGATAACATAAAATACCGGTTTGATTGGCGGTTATGCTTACCGCATTAGGGGTAACAGTTACCGTAACCACATTTGTAAACGTGCAACCAAAATAATTTATTTTAACTGTGTAAGTAGTTGTTGAACTCGGAGAAACTACATGTTGATAGCCAACCATGTTTCCAGGGGTCCATGTAAACGAGTTGGAAGGAATATTAAGAGGATAGTTTAATGTAACTACTAGTCCCCAAAAAGGAACTGTGTAAGTTATGACCTGGTTCAGTTGAGAAGTTAAAACAACAAGACCACCTTGGCACATAGCGGAGGATGTTGATTTAGTCGCAGATACGTTGTAAAGTTGGTTGAGTGTAGCACAAGTACTAACCGGAGGAGATCCGGGCCCAACCGATTTTGAAGCAAAGAAAACAGTTCCGGCAATTTTACTTGCATTGGTTACATTATCAAATCCGTAATTGATGTTGGTCGAATTGCAGTTGAGGGATTTGTCGTGAACTAAAATATTTCCGTCGATCCATGTTGAATTGGTTGAACTGTTAGTTATTATAATTCTTGCATAACTCAAAGTATCAGTAACCCCACTCGGTCCATGAATAATTCCATTGGTATTGGAATACTCATAGGTGAGGATGAGAGTTTTTTCGGCAAGATTTATTGTGCCAGTATTGACAATTGTTGAGGCGTTAATGTATGAATTGTTATTAAATACTGAATTGACATTGTTGAGATAATTAAAATAGGAATTATTGTTATTGTGGTATATACTGTTATTAAGATTTATATTATTACAGGTTATATACTCATTATTGGTAAAATTACAGTAATTAAGATCTACATTATTGTTTACAATAAACTGCGAAGAGTTCGTAACAGTACTGGAAGGGTTAGTAAGTATGAAATCATTGTAAACAATAATACTGTTCTGATTAATAATACTAAGACTGGCATTGCTCACGGTTGAATTAAAATCTGTGTATATTGCCATAGACCCTGAGTTTTGTAATTCTATTACATTACTGCTGGCAGTACCACCGGTATTAAAAGAACCCAGCACCTCCATAAGGCCAGAGTTACCAATACTCTTATTGGCTACTCCATTTAAATTTATAGAGCCGTTAACATTAAAGTACCCGGTTTCTTTGTTTAATATAACTACTCCGTTATCATCTGAATTGAAATGGTGAGCAAGGTTAAATAAGGCCTGATCGGATATACCCGGATCAACACTCCATGTTTCGCCATTAATGATTGTAATAGTGCCAGTGTAAACATTCATGTCGTAATTGTCAAAACTGAAGTTGGCGCCATTATAATTTGTGAACGAAAAGTCACGGCTGTCAAGATCAATTGACTGATTATTATAAAAAACAAAAGTGGCATAAGGAAAATTGTGGATTTCGAGATTGTTCTTAAGTTTAAAACTTCCTTCATAATTTTCTATATTCGAATAGTTGTTTACAATACCGGATCCGCCATTAAGCTTAAGATCTGAGACTGTACCCTCATTACAAAGAGTACCGCCGTCCATAAAAACTACATCTACAACAACCCCAGGGTCAATACAAATAACATCTTTAGTCATTACATGAACATAAGAGGTATTAGATGAAATATTCTGCGTACATCCTGAGCAATTCTGAGAGGAGCCGACCTGAGAATTCAGAATTAAAGATAGAAGCGCAAGAAAGTATCTCACCTTCTTTAATGAAAATCCCATAATTAATTGATTAGTTTTTGTTTATGATGCCAGTGTTCACTATCCCGGAAGTATTACCGGTAAGACCCTTGCAGTTAATGATGCCACTGTTATTAAAGGTTCCTGAATTAAATGAAAGGGGGTTTAATACGCTACTGATCCCTTTATTGTCAAAGTTTCCTCCGGCAATAGCGAAAGTCCCGGTTATCTTTAAAGAAGATCTTTTAATGTTAAATAACGAACAGTTGGTATTTAACGTAAAAACATTATTTAATAAAATGTTATGGTAATTGTAAATAGTCCCGCTATTAAAAATTAAAGCGCTTGGATTAAAAAAACCCTTATTGCAAACGGTTCCGCCATTCAGCGTTACGGTTCCTGAAAACTTTGTTAAACTGTCAAGACAGAGTGTTTGACCCGTATTCACAGTAAATGAAGTGTTGCTTACCCCAGTTACGGTATATGTACAGGGTAAGCACGTTTGAGATTTAGAAATGAAAGGAGAAAAGAAAAGTTGTAGGAATAAAGCTAAGATTAGTTTAGAGTAATTCATAAAGGGGGACTTTTAAGTTTTTAAGTCTGCAATATTAACGCAGAAGAACCTTTTTAGTTGGTTCAGGTTATTAACAGTAAAAGGGATTTCAACAATTTCGTTTTTTTGTTTCGTCGACGAAATAAGGAGCTTTGTTTTTTGATGAAAATTTTTTTTGGATATTTGGTTTCTATCACGAAACCCCTGCAAATAAAGAAATGAAACATTATGTTCATTCAAATTGACATTGTCATTTTCGACGAACAATAAACAACTTATTAAGTTTTTTTTGGAGATTTTATCCGTGTTTTTACGTAGCTCATAACGTGTTAATATCCGAAAAGAAGAGTTTTTGTGTTGATAACTTAGTGCGGACAAAAATAATCACATAAAAAGATACAAACCGGGAGACGTTAGTTTAATAATTTTCTAACCAAAAACTAAAGTAGCCATACAGCGTAAAAAATATCAATAGAAAATCCGAAAAGAATTCCTCGGAATTTAAAAACTATCGAAATGTTTTAAGATCAGGAAGATGGAGTAGAAGATAACGATAAAGCCGGCTAATGGTACGCTCTTTTTATTTCCTGAAAAAATTAAATGAAAAACAAGACTTAAAATAAAAGACGCCGTAAAAAACCATATCATAAACAATGGTTCAATTGTAAATCCAACAATTAAAAATAGTAAAACGTCAGCCCATCCTATTTTCTGATCAATTATGCCGCCAGGTTTCCTGTTCTTAATAAAGTAAAATAAAACCAATACTAAAAAACACAATAGAAAATAACAGAGACTAAAAATCACATTCTCAACGAACTGGTAAACCGTCTCATATAAAAGATAATTTGTAATGCATGTTCCTGAATACAGTAGAATAAGCCACAAGCTAATTAAACGACTCTTAAAATCCTGGTAAGCGATTGCACCCCCGCATATAATTAATAGGAGCCAGCCCAGCCAAAACATATAAATAAGGGATTAGTCTTTGGTGAGCTCTTTGATCTCTTCTTCCTGGTTCACCTGCCATACATTCATCTGCCCGTCCTGATCAAAATCGGTAACTGAAACAGCCTTGGCAACAAATGATTTGTTATTGGCCTCAATGATCTCGATCTTGTAATTGGCCTTACCATCCTGAGTTACCAGCTTCGATTGCTCAAAACCAATATCATCGAGACTATTCGAATATTTTGAATTGATGTAAAAATAATTCTTCTGTAGATTCAGCACGTGCTTTAACTGCATTTGTGCCTCCAGTGATTTAGTTTTGCCAATCAAGGGCATCAACTTTGGCACAGCCATTGACAATAAAATCCCGATAAGAGCAAGCACGAGTAATAATTCGATCAGGGTCATGCCCTTTACTTTGTAATTGCTGGCTTTTTTAAACGAGTTTATGAGTCCGGATTTCATTTCTTCAAAAATAATTAAAAGGAGCCTGATTTAATTTGCGTTATGAACAACTTTTGAGCTTTTGTTAACCGGATTTGATCTATTCAACCCCTCTCAGGGTTGTGGGGGCTTGGAATTCCTTGTCTATTCACATTCAACTCCTTCGGAGTTGTAGACTGCAAAGGCTATACGGTAAAATATTTAAATAGTTGTATCCAACCTTTCAGTGTTTTACGGGTTCCTTCGGAGTTGTAGACCGCAAAGGTTATATGGTAAAACGTTTAAATAATTGTATTCAATCTTCAGGGTTTTACGGTTTGGAATTCCTTGTCTATTCATATTCAACTCCGAATGTTGTTGTGAATACTTAAACTACAATTTAACATTCAACATTTAACACTCAACATTCCTCAAAAAGTTCCCGTGCTCATCTCAAACATTGGTAAATACATGGCCACCAGAATAAATCCTACAAATAACCCGAGAAGAATAATAAAGATAGGTTCTATAAGTTTTCCTACCACAGCCTGCTGATGCTCAATTTCGGCCGAATATTGTTTATACAACTTCTCGAAAATAATCTCCGGGGCATTGACTTCCTCACTTAATTTAATTAACGCTACTAGTTTTTTTGGAAAGATCTTGTGTTTGGCGAGACTTTCATTAAGCAATTTTCCTTCGTTTATCACTTCGTGTTTTACCGCCTCAAGGGCGTGTTCCATCGGGTAATATTCTATCATGTTTTTTACAAGATCCAAGGCCTCGTTGATCATTACTTTTGCACCCGATAATAATTTCATGCTCTGGCAAAAACGGGCGAGATAAATTTTTTGTATCAGTTTATTAAAAACAGGAATCTTCAAAAATAAAGACGAAGTAAATCTCCTGTACCACGCCTTTGTTTTCTGGGTTTTATGAACGATAATCAATGCAAATATAATCCCAAACAAAGTGTAAAAAATAACGCCGCTCTTATTGCTCATCCTGATAAGAAATTGCGTGATCTCAGGCAATTCTCCCCCCGTTTGTGTAAAGATGTCACTGAAGATGGGCACTACGAACGATAACATGAAATACACAATCAAAATGGCCATACTTATTACTACAATAGGGTAGGTGAGCACGCCAATGATCTGCCTTTTTAATTTAATGCTCGATTCGTAAAATGAGCCAAGCTCTTTCAGAACTTCAGGTAATTTTCCTGTTTCCTCTCCAATCATAATGCTCTGGATCTCATATTTACTGAAAATCTTTTCATGCGATCCTACCGCTTCGTAAATACGTTTTCCGCTGATGATATCATTCTTTATCTGTTCCAGTAATACCTTATGTTTTTTGTTCGGAATATCTTCTTCTATTATCTCAAAAGCGGTTTTAATGTCGACGCCAGTCGATAATAAAAGTCCTAACTCCGAGTAGAAACCCTCTTTTTCCTTAGGACCAAATTTCTTCTCCAGGAAACTGATTTCCGTATTCAGAATGTCAGAAAGATTTTTTGGATCAGCGGTCTTTTCTTTTGACTTCTGACTTGTTTCTTTTGACTTTGCTCCGTATTTCGAAAGATCAATTCCTGCCACTGTCTTCTGTTTTATCTAATGCGAGCTTCACCGAAGCATCGTAGTTTTTATAAAAGTAAAAATTAAATTTCTGTTTCGTAAATTCAGTTTCAAACATTAATTGATTTATCAACCTGCCGGTCCAAACCGGGTTCTTCATGATCTCATATTCTTTCTTAATGTTTTTCGCTTCAATGTGAAAGGTGTCACAATGTTCTCCTTTTTTTAGCAGAATGATCTTTTCGTTTATTTCCACGCTTACATCACCGCTGTCTCGCTTTATTACAAATTTATTTTCACCTTCTTCAATGATCAGTTTCGCGTTCAACGATTCAAAATCAAATCTTTTTTTCAGCGTTGTATACTCGTTAATGAACCGGTTCTGATCCTTGTAATTATAAAATAGTTTTTGAATGTAAGTCAAGGTAGAGTAAGAGAGGGTTATGGCAATGGAAGTCAATACCAATGTCACCAATACTTCCGTAATAGTAAATCCTTTAAGTTTATATTTTTGTTTTTTTCTCAATTATTTGTCTCTCAAAACCACGCTTTCCAGTTCGTGAACCTTCTTTTTTGTTACATCAAATACAATAATTCTTATAAGATAACAATCCGGGAATTCGGGATGTGAAGACACTGTTTTCTTAACCGAAAATTCCTCGTTCTTAAAATTTTCTTCCGAAAAAATTTTTTTGTTGAATGTGTCTTTCATGTAATATTCAGCCAGTTCAACAGCTTTTATTTTAAAGAACGGGAGGCTGCTTTTCTGAATGTTCAGATAAATTACCATTGCAAGACTTGCGCAAAAACTAATAATGGCCAATGCAATGAGAATTTCAATGATGGTGTTTCCTTTTAGTTTATGCTTCGTGATCTTTTTCATTGAAGGTTCTTACAGCAAACCAGTTTGTTTTTTTTAGTATTAAGAATAGGAACCACTAAGATATGTGCGTATTTTTTCGGATCAATTTCGCAGGCAAGAATATGATTTTCGTATACCGCTGATGGTGTTTTAAGAAGCAGGTTATGACTGATGATATTGCCGTTTATTAGTCCTTCTACGTGAACGTAATCTTCTGAATAAACCGATCCGTTGATCTCACTTTTAGCGTGAAGTTTCACAAATACTTTCCCGGTATTTAATTGCTGTGAATTTTTAAAGGCAATAATTCCCCCCGAAAATTTACTGTCTTCATTAAAAATAATGGTTCTTGTTATGGGAGCCTCATTTTCTTTCGCTGATATGACAAATGAACTTGGATACATTAACTCACATTTCTTTTCCACAATGATACTGTCGGAAGCAATTACATGAACCGATCCTTTAAAACCTTCTTTAAAAATAACTTTCTCACACACAAGTAGGATGTTCTCAAGCTTACAGGAATTATCAATCGTAATGATTTTTCCTAAAATCTTTATGTTTCCGGATAACTCAAGGTTGCTTAATTTCTGACTGCCCTGATCAAGAACAATTGTTTTTTTATGGAAGGGGTGATTTATTTTTTGAATAGATAATGGAATAACACTGTCGGTATACGGATTGAAGTTTTTTTGCTGTTCGGTAATCGCGTCCCTGAAACTCTTTTCAAGAATTGGAATTTCTGCTGAGGAATTTTTGATAAATGCGTTGGTACCAGGAGAACTGATGTAGGATTGCCCCTCAATATACGCCGGTTTTATTCCTCCTTTTGGGAGATAACAATTTCCTTTAAAAACTATTTTTCCACTCAGGCCAACCGGACGTGAATTGTCGGCAACGTAAAGAGCAGTATCTGAATTGAGCCAGGTGCCGAATAACCCACTTTGCGAAATTTTCTGGTGCCTGTTTTTTGTTTCTGCGGTTATCAGGAGATATGCGCCCCAGTTTAGTTTTTTTATTCGTAACGAATCATCGTTACTGATATTCTTAAACCAACGGTTGTTTCTTTCTGCAGTGAAATAATCTGATTTTGCAATTTCAAAGGCGCTGGTGAGATTGTAATTTAATTGCGAACTTTGTGAAAAAACGGTAACATTTCTCTGATTATATTTTCCTACCAGTATGAACATGGTGAGAATAATTCCGATAATAATGCTAATGATAATAGCAATGTAGAGAGCTCCGCCCTGAACTTTTTTTTGAAGAAGATGTTGTATTGCCCTCCGTGTGCCCATTGCCGGAGAATTACGCGGTTACAGATTTCTTTTCTGTTTTTTTGGATTTCTCCCGGGCAGCTTTGTCTTTTTTTCTGAAAATGCGTTTGAAGAATGATTCTTTTTTCTTGTTTTCTCCGCCTTCAATTACTTCTTTCTGAGTTTTTCCGCTTGAACTTTTAGCTTTTGACTTCTGACTTTTGACTTTCATAGGTACTTCAACTCCATCTTTATATTTTTTTGTCTCCGTAACGTTTCCTGCCGGCCCATAAGTAGTAAATTTTCCATCCAGTTTATCATTGCAAAAATTGCCTTTTGCCATTATCTGGCCGTAATCATTATAAAGAGCATATGAACCATTTTTAACGCCATTTTTCCAGGTAATGACTTCCTTTAATTTTCCATCTGAGTACCAGTATTTCCACTCTTTATTTTTAAGTCCGTATTTTATCGCCCCCTGTTCCTTTAATTGGTTATTTAAATAAAAGGCATTGTATTTTCCGTGAATGAGTTTTCCTTCAAATCCACCTTTTGTTTCCATGATTTTTTGTGATGTGTACCACATGTAAATGCGGTCGTTATTCACTTTAATGTCTTTGTTATGGCTTAAGATCTGTGTTTTAACAGTGTAATCGTCATGATTAACTGTAATATTGAATTGATCCTGTTTGCCGGGTTCTACAAATTTTTGTGAGAGCCCTGTTAAAGGTGCCATCAAGACAAGTAGAAGTGATTTATATAAGAGAGATAAGCGCATCTGTACCTATCAAATATAGAGATATAAGCCCATAAATTGCCCCGCTTTTAATAACAATTAAAAAAAATTATAAACGTTTTATTGAAAACTGGGTTATTCCACCGTCCAATCCTGTTCAACAATCCTCTTCGCATTTGGCGCGTTAACTGAGCTAATAAGGTCGAGTGCTTTTTCTTTTAGTTTCTTTCTCATCTCCGGATTACACCAGCCGGGAAAACCAGAAATACCATTCATGATCGGGCAGTCGAAAATGTGTTCTCTCCAGATGTTTAATGCTTCTTTTTTATTTCCTCGCAATTGCTCGCACATAACAAGTCCAAACCAGGCACATTCATTATCAGTGGGCGATAAATGTGTATCAGAAAATGCTTTTTGATATTGTTCCTTTGCCCGATCATAATTTTCCAGTTCAATATAAATGCCTGCAATAGAAAAGGCTGTATAATAAAGTTCCATTTTGTTTTTCTCCTCTAACTCCTGCGCTTTCAGATAATATTTTAAAGACGTAGGAAGATCTTTTTCCTGCCGTTGATAGAATAATCCAATGTCTCTCAAAAGATAGATCTGGTAATCTGATTTGTGTTCGTAAAATATTTTTACACCAAGGTCGCAAAGTTCTTTGGCCAAAGGTTTTTGTTCTTTACTGAATTCAGAATACCAGGCCTTGTGAAACATTGCGGCAATATCTTTTGCAACGTTCAGTGACGTGTCACCTTCTGTTTTTCTTCCCAATTCTATTTCCGGAAAATAATTTTGAAGAGAATCGTTTGGTAAGGCCCTTAATAAACGAAGCGTGTTTTTATTGTTTTTGATCCTGTTACTCACAGCGGCAGCATTTTTGAGATATTTCCAGGCTATCTTTTCAGCTTCGGCCTGCGAAGGGGTAATTACAGCCATATAAAACCTTGGCATCGAAAACTCGAAACCATATTCATTCAGTGTGGATAAATAGTTGCTGTTGGGAAACAGTATCTGAGTCAGACGAATGGCTTCATCAATATGCTTTAATGTTTCATGGAATAAAGGTGTGATTCCTTTGTGATATGCAAAATTATCTTTTTGAAAATGTGTGCACCAGGCCATTTTCTCAAGACATTTTACCGAAGCTTCGCTGGTGTCGCGATACAGTTTTTTACTTTTATCGAAACAGCCAAAAGCTTCTTTGGCCTTTTCTCTTAGGTTTAATCTATCAAACACGCTTACATCGTACCATGTCACACTGTTATAATTTGCAGCCCCTTTTACTGAATCAAAAATAGAGTTTAAGAGTTTTTCACCCCGCTGGAACATGGAATCATTTACCTGGATCTTTATTTCAGAGGGAAGAGAACCATTTAACGGTATCGGATCACGCGAACATGAAAACATGGTGAATGCAATAAAAAACAAGAATACTCCAGATATGAATTTTGCCCGCAACATGTTAATAAAAGTCAGGATACATTAAATACTTTTTCCTCACACTTTTAAATGCATCTATATCGGCCTGCCAGCTGTTCCTGATATCCTCAAACGAAATTCTTGATTTGATCTGCGCCTCCAGTGTTTTATTTCCTGCGTGAGCATTAAAGTTCTTGTCAATGAAATCGTCTTTCTTCATCTTCAAAATCATTAATCGTAACCAATATAGATTTATTTTTCCGGGGTGGTTGGTGATGTAAGGATCTTTCCTCAGATCCAATCCGTAACATTTCTGGTTAATGTATTTGGGATTTTTTGAAACCACAGTTTCCTTTGGCGTAAAACAAAATGCAGTATCAGGAAATTCCGGATGTCCCACCACCTGGAAGGGGAATTCTGTTCCTCTTCCCAGACTCATAATGGTACCCTCAAATAACCCCATACTCGGATACAATAAAACTGCTTCGGCATTGGGAATATTGGGCGAGGGACGAACAGGTAATTTATAAGTGCATTTTCTCTCATAATTTTTCAAGGCTACAATCATGAGCTTACATTTCACTTTATTTTTTAACCAGCCTTCTCCATTGGCCATCAAAGCATACTCGCCGCAGGTCATTCCGTAAACGATCGGAACTTTATGTAATCCTAAAAACCCTTTGAACTCGTTGGTCATAACCGGCCCATCAATATAAAATCCGTTCGGGTTCGGACGATCCAACACAATCATTTCTTTTTTATTTTCGGCGCAGGCTTCCATAGCGTAACACATGGTTGCGATATAAGTGTAAAATCTCGTCCCGATATCCTGAATGTCGTAAATAACTACATCCACATCCTTGAGCTGTTCTTTCGTTGGTTTTTTGTTCGATCCGTATAATGAAACTATTGGAAGATTGGTCTTTGCATCTACATTGCTTCCCACTTTTTCTCCGGCATCGGTGTCGCTTCTAAAACCATGTTCGGGGCCAAAGATCTTTTTGATGTTTACTTTTAATTTCAGAAGCGTATCCACAATGCTGGTAGTTCCAACGAGTCCTGTAACATTGGTAACAACGGCCACGCGTTTCCCTTTTAGCTTAGGAAGATATTTTTCGAATTGTGCATTGCCGCAGGTGACCGATGAAAACTCTCTCATTTCGGGAGATTGTGCACAAAGCCCCTGAAATAAAGCTGTCATCAAAGCAATCAAGCCAATGATTTTAGTATTTTTGCCGTATAAGCTTCTTTTTTTGAGTGTTGAAAAATTCATAGCAGACAGGATTTCAGGTTCCGGTAAAAACAAAGGTAACATCTCAAAACCTATTGTAAAAATAGGAATTATCGGAATCATTCTTGGTGTGGCCGTTATGCTTTTGACTGTAAGTATCGTACTTGGGTTTAAAAAGGCCATTAAAGAGAAAATGACCGGACTTACCACCCACATTACCATCAGCAATATCAACGTCAACCCCAGCAACGAACCCGAGCCGCTGGTTATAAGCGAAGATACGTTAAAGCTTCTCCGCCAGAATCCTCTAATAAAACATATTCAGACAACCGCTTTTAAAAATGGAATTCTTAAAACAAAAACTGCCAACGAAGGTATTCTTATAAAAGGCATTGATAAAAATTTCGATTTCAATTTTCTGAAACAACACATTGTAGAAGGCGCTTTGCCTGCTTTTAATGATTCAGCCGCAAGTAAGGATATTCTCATCAGCCAGCTCCTTGCCGATAAACTCGAATTGAAAGTAGGAGGGAAGATGCTCATTTACTTCATCTCGCAGCACGTTGTTTTCGATAGCGCAGCCAATGAAGAAGTGATCAAATACGAACAACGTTCACGCAACTTAAAGATCTGTGGTATTTTTCAGACTAATTTTTCTGATTTTGACAACAGTCTTTCATTCGTAGATATTCGTCACATTCGTTCACTAAATTACTGGAATGCCGACCAGGTTGGTAATTACGAAATTAAACTGAATGATTTCGAAAAGCTTGAAGAAACACGTGAAGAACTTCATGAACTGCTTGGCTACAATTTCAATGTAAATACCATTGTAGATTATTATGGCAATATTTTTATATGGCTTGATAAGCTCGATGTGAACGGCATCATCATTGTTGTTCTCATTATTATTGTTGCAGTCATCAATATGACAACCGCGCTTCTTATTCTTATATTAGAACGCACAAACATGATAGGTCTTATTAAAGCTTTGGGAATGGCGAATGCCGATGTCAGAAAAATTTTCATGCACATCACGCTCAAACTAATTGGAAAGGGATTGTTATGGGGAAATATTATAGGAATAGGTTTATGTTACCTTCAATACAAATTCGAAATTGTAAAACTCGACAGCGCTACTTATTATGTGGATCATGTAGCGATTGAGATCAACTGGTTGTACTTCCTTCTTCTCAATATAGGAACTTTTATAGTGTGTATCTCGGTGTTGTTTATTCCAACGATGCTTGTATCCAAATTAACGCCGGTGAAGACCTTGAGGTTTGATTAACCTGACCGGGTTCTCGCAGAGGAAGCCGAGTTCGCAGAAGTTTTATTCCTGCCATTCTGAGCGAAGCGAAGAATCAATCCGTGTTAATCCGCGAAATCCGTGTAGCAACTTTCAACCCTTCAGATAACCCGTGTTTTAAGCACACAGAACTTTGAACTTGAAAATCTTCCCGTAACTCCTGTTTAGGCACACAGAACTTTAAACACTCAACTCCTCAAGAAACTCATGCTTTCTTTTTGATAAACAAAATATAAAACACATTCCTTGCGATCTGTAACAACCACGAGTTTACTGTAGCCGTGATCACCCAGAAGAAAGAAAGTTTATAGCGCTTGTCTTTGTAAATTGCCATTGCGTATTCGCGGAACAATTTTGCCTGTGAGAATTTAAGTTCTCTGTTGCTCGTTGATTGACTTGAGATACGGAATTTACCAAGTGTTTCAGGGATCATATAAGAATCGCCAAGCAGCATGAGTTCATATTTCATATCCAGGTCGAGTGTCCAGGTGTTTCCGTTTCTGAATTTTGGCTCGGGAATTTTATCGTAAGCTTCTTTTTTGAATAAAGAACCGTTTGGTTCGCCAATGGTATTTGACCCGTATAAAAAATTAGAACGTATTCCCCAATAAGCAGAAAGTGGTCCGCCTCCGAAAATAAATTTCTTAATGAACACCACTTTGCTTTCGTTGTTAATGATCTTGATATAGGTATTCACCAGCACAACATTTTTGTGTTCGGGCGATTCCATGATGGCCACTGCTTTTTCAACCGTGTCCAGTTCCATGCCATCATCGGCACCCAGGAAGGCCATGTATTTGCCGGTAGCGTAGGTAAGGGCCTTGCGGTAATTTCCAACAAGCCCGATATTGGTTTCATTGGAGAAAATTTTTATGCGCGGATCATTGTAACGTTTAATGTACTCCACGGTTTTGTCTGTGGAGCAATTATCAGAAATAATGATCTCTAAATTTTTGTAAGTCTGATTGACGCAGCACTGAATGGTTTCGTCAATAAATTTATCGCCGTTGTAAACAGGAATACAAATGCTGACTAAAGGGCCACTCTGCATGTAAGCTTATGGAATTATTTTATTCTCTTAAGGTATCCGTCAGGAGCTACGCTGATAAGTAATTTATTATCGATTGCTTTATCGATCACAAAATTATCGTTGGTCTTAAGGAATTCGAATACTGCAGTTTTTGGATTGTTACCAACATCCCAGGGGCGGTTGATCGATCCTTTAGGAAGATCTTCAACAATAGTGTCGAACACTATGCAATAGGAACCTACCGTTGTAAAGCCCGCGTATAATTTTAATTCTTCAAGAACATGTTCATGTGTATGGTTCGAATCCAAAGAAACCATAATAGTTTTTTTGCCTTCGGCGTGTTTTTTAACCTGCTCGATAATGTTTGGATCGATAGCCGATCCCTGGATCATTTTAATGCGTTTGAACATAGGATGCGCTTCAATTTCCTTGCGGTTATGGTCACGGATATCGATGTCTACGCCAAGAATTTCTCCTTTTCCGATAAGTTCCATAATGGAAGCGTAGAAAATAAGCGAGCCTCCATGCGCAATACCGGTTTCAATAATAAGATCAGGCTTAATTTCCCAGATTAGTTCCTGCATCATGACCATATCCTGAGGATACTGAATGATAGGACGACCCATCCATGAAAAGTTATAAGAATACTGGTCACGGTTTGAAATAGTGTTGAATTTTTCAGCCGCTTCTTTTAATTCTTTATTCTGGCCATAACTTTCAATTCGTTCTTTACGTTCTTTTTTAAATTCTTCGATAGGGTTCATACTTATTATTTTTTTTTGTTTTTTATCTGACCCCCAAAACTTGAAGGGTTCGTAATCTGTATAGGGATAAAATCCCGTGTTTAATTCAATTTTTTTATTGTGTTGCTTCAGGTAATCCTGCACCAGTTGTTTTACTGTAACAGGTTTGTTGCTGCTGCAGTTAATGATGCCCGTAATTTCGTGTTGCATTGCAAATATAACAATATTTTCAGCAATCGATTCTACAGGGAGATAATCTCTTACCTGCTCACCTTTGCTCATGTTAAACACGTTCTCACCTGCCCTTAACGCTTTTTGTAATTGGGGAATGATAGATTTAGGTGTCTGGCCTTCACCATACATATAAAACAACCTGATCCACTTAAAATGAAAGGAAAACTTTTGTCTCAGCGCCTCGGTATATTTACGAAGTTCGTTTTTAGCAATAGGATAGGCGATGGTTGGATTAGCATCCATGTCTTCCGACAATTCACCTTCCTGCATGCCATATTCAAGACATGTTCCAGTAACAGCCAGATCTTTTAATCCGTTGGAAATAAGATTTAAAAGGAAAGCCTTATGAAGCGGCAACTCCGATTCGATATGAGAGGCATCTTTAAAGTTCGCAAGGCCTCCCCAGGCAAGATGAATGGCCAGGTCAGGTTTTTGAAATTTTTCAAAGAGGTTTTCTTTTGTTTCTTTAGTAAAATCGTGTTCAATGAAAGTGACTTTGTCGTACCAGGATTTTTGCCTTGCTGCTTCTGAATTTCTGGCAGTCGCAACAACATGAACTTTTCTTTCAAGAAGTTTGTGTACGACGTAATAGCCAACAAATCCCGTTGCACCGGTAACCAACACTTTCATGATAACCGATGTAATTATTGAATAACCTCAAGTTTAGGGATTGGCACCGCAAATTTACCACCCCATTCTTTTACGTAAGAAAGTTGTTTTACAATTTCCTCTTTAATGTTCCATGGTAAAATAAGAATAATATCAGGCTTTTCGTTTTTGATAGAAGCTTCAGTAACAATAGGGATGTGGCTCGCAGGCATGTATTTGTTTTGTTTTGCTGGGTTTGCATCCACCACAAAACTGATAAGGTCTTTTTTAATACCACAGTAATTTAAAAGTGTATTTCCTTTTGCCGCGGCACCATATGCTGCTACTTTTTTTCCTGCTTTCTTTTGTTGCAGAAGAAATTCGAGAAGATCGTTTTTGATCATATCTACCTTCTCCTGGAAATTACTGTAGTAATCAATTTTTAACATACCGGCAGCTTCTTCTTTGGCAAGTAATTTCCCAACACGCTCGCCAATTGGTTTCGACGAATCGTCTTTATGTTTTGCGAAAATCCTTAACGATCCTCCATGTGTTGGAATTTCTTCCACGTCAAACATTTCAAGACCCTGCGCTTCGAATATTTGTTTTACTGTATGAAACGATAAATATGAGAAATGCTCGTGATAAATGGTATCGAACTGATTATTTAAAACTAACTGATAAAGATGCGGAAACTCCATGGTGATAACACCTTTTTCTTTAAGGATCACTTTCATTCCCCCCACAAAATCATTGATGTCAGGAACATGCGCCAATACGTTATTTCCTAAAAGGAGATCTGCTTTTTTTCCTTCGCCGGCCAAACGTTTTGCCAATGTTGTTCCAAAAAATTCGATCACAGAATCTATACCTTTTGTTTTTGCAACGGCTGCTGTGTTTGCAGTTGGCTCTATACCTAATACCGGAATATTTTTTTCGTGAAAGTATTGGAGAAGATATCCATCGTTCGAGGCAATTTCAATTATCTGCGAATCTTTGTTGAATCCAAAACGCTCGGTCATCATGTCGGTGTAACGCTTTGCATGCGCCAGCCAGCTTGTAGAAAAAGATGAGAAATAAGCGTAATCTGAACTGAAAATTTCTGACGATTTATAATATTCATCCACCTGAACCAGATAACATTTTTCGCAAACAAGAACCCTGAGGGGATAAAAATTTTCAGGTTCATTTAATTGTTCTTTTGTAAGATATGAGTTAGATGGTGGACTGTTTACAAGGTCAGTAAACTCAAGGTTAACAGGATGTTTGCAAAAACGACATTTCATAATTTATATTCCTTTAAATGTATTAGTGATTAATTTATTTTCCTGATCCTTTTCCGAAATAACAGAAACAGGAAGAGGCCATTTGATATTGAAGGCCGGGTCAAGATAATTTAATCCCGCATCGGCATCTTTGTAATAATATTCAGTGTGATGATAAACCAGCTCGGTATTATCTTCCAGTGTCTGGAACCCATGCGCGAATCCTTCCGGAATGTAAAGCATTCTTTTATTTTCGGCCGTTAACTCAACAGAAATATGTTGTAGAAAAGTAGGGGACCCTTCGCGGATGTCGATAATCACATCGTAAACAGAACCGCGTATGCATCTTACCAGTTTTATTTCTGAGAAAGGCCTTACCTGGTAGTGCATGCCTCTTATGGTTCCTTTTTTTGTGTTGTAGGATTGGTTGAGCTGAACAAATTCTTTAGTATGGTTAATAGTTTCAAATTCTTTTTTGCAAAAAGTTCTTACAAACCCACCCCGGTTATCGTAAAAAGGATTAAGAGAAATAATATAACTTCCTTTGAGTAAGGTTGTTTCGAACTTCATTGCGGCGTATTAAATTAAACCTGTACTGCAGTTTTTTCGATCTTAAATAATTCCGAATCGATGTAAGAATCGGCAATCAGTTTTTGAATGGTTTTAAGCCTTATCAATGGCGACTGTCGGAAATTTGAGTCGGAGAACTGAATTTGTTCGAGGCCTGTTTTTAAAGTAGCAATGGCTTGTTCAAGACTAACCTGAGGCTGATGATTTGGCGCCAGTTTTTCGAAAAGATCGAAACTTACTTTATAAGAGCGTTTATCAGGCTGAGCGTTGGCATTGATGCTTATTTCAATTCCGTTAAACGCTTTCTGAACTGCATATGCAAGGTCCTTTACCTGATAGTTCCATTTATTACTTCCGGCATTCACAACAATAAAGTTGCTGCCTTCACTGCGGTGAATTCCCCAATCCATGGCGCGTGACATATCTTTTACATGAATTAACGGCCTCCAAGGAGTTCCATCGCTGAGAATCGTAATTTTTTTATCTACAATGGCGCAAGCCACAAAGTCGTTAAGTACAAGATCAAGTCTCAGGCGATCGCTGAATCCACAAGCTGTTGCGTAACGAAGACAGGTGATTTTAAAATTGTTATCGGCCAGTGGTTCCAGATCTCTTTCGGCATACACTTTTGATTTTGCATAAGCTGTTAATGGATTTACTTCCGAAGTTTCTGTACGCGGTGCCGTATCGGCAAAACCATATACACTGCAACTGCTCGCAAACACGAAGTTCTTTACACCTTTACTCTTACATTTTTTAGCAATGTCAATAGCTGCATGATAGTTAATGTCGAGAGTGGGTTTTTCGTAAACATTCCCCATTGGATCGTTAGAGATAGCGGCAAGGTAAATTACTGCATCAAATCCTTTGAGTAGCTCCGCATCAAACTTTCTTACATCGCCAAAATATTGTTTGTCGAGATAAGTTTCTCCAATCAAACCCTGATTGGTGTAGTTTTGCATGAAATAACCAATATCGTATCCCGATACTGAAAGGTCCGTGTGATTTTCTTTTAGATATTTAACCGCTACAGGTCCAATGTAACCGAGGTTACCGATAATTAAAACATTTTTCATTTCTTTTCCCAAATTTTCCAGGGAGCATTATTAGCGCTCCATAATTCTTCCAATTCAATTTTATCGCGCATGGCATCCATGCATTTCCAGAATCCGTTGTGTTTGAAAGCGGCGAGTTGTCCGTCGTTTGCTATTTCGATCAATGGTTTTTTTTCCCATTGTATTGTATCCATATTTCCCTTCAGGTAATCAAAAATTCCCGGTTCAAGGACAAAGAAACCGCCGTTGATCCAAACGCCGTCTCCTTCAGGTTTTTCCTGGAACCTGCTCACAATACCTTTGTCATTGGTTTCAATGTTCCCGAAGCGTCCGGGTAATTGTATCGAAGTAAGTGTGGCTTTTTTGCCGTTCTTCTTATGAAATTCCAGAAGTTCGTTAATGTTAATGTCTGCAACGCCATCACCATAAGTGAGCATAAACGTTTCGCCTTTAACATGTTTTTCAATTCTTTTAATTCGTCCCGCGGTGTTGGTATCCACTCCGGTATCAACCAGGGTTACTTTAAATGATTCGGCATTGGTAAAATGAACATCAATCACATTTTTTTCGAGTTCAACTGTAATGTCCGAATTATAAAGAAAATAATTGATAAAATATTCTTTTATAAGGTGTCCTTTGTAACCGAGACAAACTACAAAATCGTTAAAACCGTAGTGCGAATAGATCTTCATAATATGCCAGAGAATAGGCTTCCCTCCAATTTCAATCATTGGTTTGGGCTTAATTACAGTTTCTTCAGAGATCCTGGTTCCGAGACCGCCAGCAAGGATTACAACTTTCATACAATTAATATATAAGATTGGTCCACTTTATATTTATCAATGGCGGACGCTGATTCATTTCAGCTGTGAATTTATGAATTTTTTCTTTGACAAGACTATTTTTAAAACTTTTCTTGGAAATTAATCGCTACCTGAATAATTTGAGTTATCTTGCTTAGCTTAAGCAAAACACCTGCTTTTTTTCGGCAGATAATGTGTTATTTTCATACATTTGCCGCATAAACAGTTAGTGAAAAGTACGTTTTAATGAGTAAGAAGATTTCGATAGTTGTCCCGATATATAATTCGGCTTCCTTCATGAACAATTTACTGGAAGCTATTGATCAGGAAAAAGTAAATAATAACTGGGATCTTGAGCTGATTCTTGTCGAAGACGGTAGTAGAGATAACAGTTTCGAAAAGATTGAAGAGTTCGCTAAAAAATATTCTTACATAAAAGGAATTAAACTTTCAAAAAATTTCGGACATCAGATAGCGGTTAAGACCGGACTGACTCATTGTACCGGTGATTATGTTGCCATCATTGACGACGACCTTCAGGATCCGCCATCATTGCTTCCGAATTTTTTCAGTTACCTCGATAAAGGTTACGATGTTGCTTACGGTATCCGTAAAAAAAGAAAAGAATCTTTTATCAAACGCTTTAGTTACAACAGCTTTTACAGGATACTTAAAAGCATGAGCGATATTTATATTCCTATTGACAGCGGCGATTTTTGTGTGATGAAAGCTCACGTGGTAGCCAATATGCTTCGCCTCAAAGAACAGAATCCTTTCCTTCGCGGAATCCGCGCCTGGGTTGGTTTTAAACAAATTGGCGTAGAATATGAGCGTGCAGCCAGGTTCGATGGACAATCAGGATATACACTTAAAAAACTTTTAAAGATTGCCATGGACGGCATCTTTTCATTTTCAACCGCGCCAATAAGATTGATCACCATTCTTGGTATACTTGGTTTTGGCTTTGCAACTGTTTATTCACTTCTCCTGGTCTTCGAATATTTTTACAATGGCATCGCTGTCGCGGGCTTTGCAACATTAGCAATCACTATTTCGTTCTTTGGTTCGCTTATTCTTATTTGCCTTGGTGTTATCGGCGAATACATTGTAAGAATTTATGATGAAGTACGAAGCCGGCCTTACGTAGTTATTGAGAAAACCGTTAATGTGTAATATGAAAAATGTAGCCATTATAGGTTCCAATGGTTTTATCGGGCGACATCTTACCGAAAGACTTTCCCGGGAAAAGAACTTAAATCTTTTTCTTTTTGGAAGAAGTGAATCTTCTGTTTCAAAAGACGCGCACCCTTACAAAAAAATAGATTTCAATAACAACGAACAGCTTCGGAAGGATTTTAAAGATGTTGATACGGTTTATTATCTTGCCTCGGAAACCATTCCGGCTTCAAGCTGGGATACGCCAATGATAGAGATTGAAAAGAACCTGGTTCCATTCATCAACTTTCTTGAAATAATTTCGAAACTTAAAGTGAAAAAGATCGCTTTTGTTTCCAGTGCTGGTACCGTTTATGGAACTACCAACGGCAAAGTGCCCGAAGATTTTAATAAGGCACCGTTCTCTCCTTATGGAATTACAAAACTGGCCATGGAAAATTTCCTGAACTATTATAGGGTAAAATACAACCTTCAGTTTGATGTGTATCGTGTTTCTAATGTTTATGGAGAAGGTCAGAATATTGGTAAGGGACTTGGGATCATTAACACATTTCTTGAAAAGATCATTAAAGAAAGTTCAGTGAAAGTGTTTGGCGATGGACAAACCATCCGCAATTATATTTACGTGAAAGATGTAGCTGAATTGTTGAGCCTTACTATCCGCACCCCGGATACTTCGGATGTATACAATGTGTCGTCGAACAGCACGTTAAGCATTAACGAACTTATTAAAATAATGAAAGAAGTTGTTGCCGAAGATTTTAAAGTAAACCATGAAGGCGGAAGGCAAAGCGATAACTCATACATCGATCTTGATAACACAAAAATATTAAAGAACTTCAGCGATTTCAGATTTATAGAAATTAAACAAGGAATTACAAAAACATACGCTGCTCTTAAGAGCGGAATGGTGAAACATTAAAAGTTGAATTTGAATATTGAAAGTCTAACGCGCTTTCAACTTTCAACTTTCAGCTTTCAACTAATACAAAAATGTCAAAAACAACTGCAGAAACCAAAGTGTCATCTAAAAGTACCGACACAAAAGGATTTAAAAAATACATCAATAATCTTACACAGGAAGAAAAGATCAGCTATGGTATGCTGGCGTTTATTATCCTGCTGGTTATGCTTATCCGTTCCAACTTCTTTAACATTCCGTTCGAGCGCGACGAAGGCGCTTACGGTTATTACGGTAAATTATTGTTGCAGGGCAAAACACCTTACGTTGATTTCTACGAACAAAAGTTTCCTGGGATATTTTATTTCTACGGAGCCATGGTGGGCATTTTCGGTGATACCGTAAAAGGGCTTCATATGGGCTTTATGTTCCTTAACATTGCTACCATCCTGTTCTTATTCGGAGCGGCAAAACGTTTATTCTCGCCAATGGCGGCTGTTGTAACAGCAATGACTTACGCTATCGTTTCCATGACCCCAAACCTTAGTGGTTTTACCGTTCAGGGTGAACATGGTGTTGCTTTCTTCACAGCCATGGGAATTTATTTTTACTCCATTACTACAAAAGATAACCGCTGGAAATATTTCTTTTATATGGGTATTGCCATGGGATTAGCGTTCATGACCAAAACAAGCGGTATGTTCCTTGGTCTTTGGGGAGGAATTGCTATTGTGATCGATTTCTTCTTCGGGATGAAAAAATCAGAATGGACCAAAAAAGAATTCTTTAAAAGAACCCTGGTTTATACAGGAGGTGTTTTTCTTGTGATAGCAATTTTCTTTATGATCATTGCCATAAAGGGTTCTTTCGAACAGATGTTGTACTGGTCTATCGAGATCCCTAAACGTTACGTGAGCCGTATGCCTTGGGAAGAAGGCAAGAAATATCTCGATTATACCTACCAGGCTATTACCAAAGAATACAAATTTTTCTGGATGCATGCCGCTCTTGCAACGGTGACACTCCTTTTAAAGAATCTTCCTTTCCGTTTAAAACTCAGTACTGTTTTGTTAATGGTATTCGGAACTATTACCATTTTCCCGGGTTATTATTTCTACGGTCACTACTGGATCCAGATCCTTCCGGGATTAGCCATTATGGCGGGTTTAACTTTCTATGCCATCAACGATATCATCACAAACAGGGCAGGGGTTAAGTCGCCCAGGATCAAATACGTTTATGTGGCTATTTTCTTCATTGTATCGTTCATGCATTTGAACCGACTGAAAGATTATTATTTCAATCCGAACTACGATCGTATCTTAAGAAGTGTTTATGGAAATAATCCTTTTCCTGAAACGGCTAAGATCGCAGAATTCATTAACGCGAACAGTAAACCTGAAGATAATATTGTGGCCATTGGTTCTGAGCCCGAAATTTATTTTTACACGCAGAAAAACTGTCCGTCGCGTCACGCCTACTTCTCGGCTATTGTGGATAGTGTTGATGAGCACCGTAAATGGCAGCGCGAATTTGTGGGCGAAGTTACACTTGCCAAACCACGTTATGTGATCTTTTATAATCACCCTATCTCTTTAATGGTGCAGCGTGGTGTTGACCAGTTTGTGTTTCAGTGGTACGACAGGATGATCCGCGAACAATATAACCTTATTGGTTTTGTAGATATGATTGATGGTTACCAGAGTAATTACGTTTGGCGCGAACAACTTGCAACTTACAAACCACAGGCGCAGAACCAGATTTATATTTACGAGCGCAGACCGGACTCACTGATTACTAAAACCGTTGCTCCAACTAAATAATATCCTTCTAAATACAGTTTAGTTATCATCATTTTTGACAGGTTTATTTTGTCAGAAAGGTTTTGTTTTGTATTTTTATTTAATTACTTTAATTCTAATAGTCCCCTATGAAAAAGCTTTTTATTTTTTTAGCATTATCTTTCAGTCTTTCTTCTTTCTCACAAATTCCAACTATTGGTATGATCGGAGGCTGGCCCTTTACCGGCAACGCTAACGATATGTCTGGTTCAGGAAATCACGGTACCGTATCAGGCGCTGTATTAACCAATGATAGATTTGGTGCCGCAAACAGTGCTTATAGTTTTAACGGAACTTCAAATTATATCGTCATGTCCACCGGGGGACCAACTGGAAATGTTTCGCGTTCGGTTTCATTTTGGGCCAAAACCACTAACACGGTTATACAGGTAGGATTTGGTTATGGAGATGCACCAGGCATCTTCCAGATCCTGTTTAACTACAGCTGCCAGGGTGTTGGAGTAGATAATTCAAATGCCGCGCTCATTCGTGGAAATACAGGGTTAACAGATAATAACTGGCATCACATTGTTGCTGTTATGGACGCGTCTATTGGAACACAGTTACAGCACGTCAGTTTTTATGTAGATAATGTATTGCAGCCAACTGTAACATGTGTTATCAGTAGTTCCACTTCCTTAATTAACAGTAACAGTAATTATCCTATAACAATCGGAAAATCTTCAAACTCGGCTTTACGTTTCTTTAAGGGTAGTCTCGACGATTTTTACTATTACAACAAAGCGCTTACACCCGCCGAAGTATCGCAGTTATATAATTATTCGCCTTGTTCATCAGCCCCATCTGCCCCAACGGCCATTGCGGGGCCGGTTATAGCCTGCCTTGGTTCAACTTCTGTTTTTAGTGTGGCGCCGGTAGCCGGAGCAAGTTCTTATTCCTGGACTTTACCAGGTGGCTGGACTGGCACTTCTTCAACAAATACTATTAGTGTTACTTCGAGTGTAAGTGGTGGAATGATTAGCGTTGCTGCTGTAAATGGATGTGGGCAATCGGGTTACACCTCTGAGCTTGTAAATGTTAACCCTTCTCCATCAGTTACAATTTCAGGAAGTAAACCTATCTGTAAAGGAAATATTCTAAACCTTGTTGCTTCCGGCGCCAATACATATACGTGGAACATGGGTGTTATTTCATCAGGAATATCTATTTCTCCAATGGTTACAACATCTTACAGTGTTACAGGAACAAATTCTTTTGGTTGTCAGAATACGGCAACAACTTCAATTACTGTTTCAAATAACATGGCGCCAACTATTTCAGTGGCGGGCCCTTCGATGGCTTGTGCAAATACCAATGTAAACCTTGCGGCAAATGGAGCATCAACTTACACGTGGCAGCCTGGTAACCTGAACGGTTTTTTCGTTTCCACTTCACTTAGCGTTACAACAACATTTACCGTATCCGGAACAGATAATAATGGTTGTGAAAACTCGGCTATTTACACACAGTCAGTTGATGTTTGTTCAGGAATCAATACTAAACATGCAGTTGCTTCTGAAATTGTTCTGTTTCCTAACCCAACAAGCTCAGAGTTAAATATCGCAGGATTAAAAGAAATTTCGAAAATAGAACTTGTCAATCATATCGGGCAGGTTATGTTTACCAAAGAAATCAAAAACGAATCAGACATTATTTCGATGCATTCTTTACCTAAAGGAATATACTTCGTAATATTAAGTGGAGAGAAAGCTTTTGTAATGAAGAAGATCATTAAAAATTAATGTAAAAGGTAATATGTAAGATGGATAATGTAATGTTACATTTTCCATTTAACCTTTTACATTTTCCATTCCTTTGGGCCGTTTGTGTTTCCACCTCCTATGACTCCATAACCAATACGCCGGTTGTTCCTTAATGTTGTTTTCTAATTCTCTGAGGAACATTTCTGTTATTTCACCATCTGCAGTTTCCGTTGGGTTTTCGGTGAGCACTTTCGTGTCGAGGCGGTAATGACTGCGTTTTAACTTGATGGCCTTTACATAAACAACAGGATAGTTGAATTTCTTCGCCAATTTTTCAGGACCGTTAAATACAGGCGTATCCTGGTTTAAAAAGGTGGTCCAATAAGCGCTTTCGGGTGGAGGAACCTGATCGGCAATGAGCCCGAGTGTTGTTGGTGTTTTTTGTGATTTTAATTTTACCAGTTCGCGAATAACGCCATTCATAGGAATAAGATTTCCTCCGAAACGCATGCGCAGCTTAAAAACGTATTTATCAAAGTTCTTATTTGAGAGAGGATGATACACTCCGGTAATAAGTTGTTTGAAGTAAAAATTGTATCCTACAAAATCATATTCCCAGTTGCCGCAATGGCCAAGTACTAAAATGATGCTTTGATTTTTTTCTTCGAAAGAATTAAATGTTTTCGTAGCATTTTCGGTAAAGCTAAAATGTTTGCGGAATGTTTTATCGGAAATGGTGTACAGTTTATTTGTCTCAAGAATCAGATCACAGAAATGTTTATAGAATTCTTTCTGAATGACATAAAGTTCGGCTTCCGTTTTTTCAGGAAAAGAATTCTTCAGATTCTGAAAAACAACTTTCTTACGATAACCTATGATGTAGTAAACAAGAACGAATAAACAGCTGCCAATAAAACGCAGGAACCAGAATGGCAGAATAGAATGGAGGTAGAGCAGGGGAATAACAAATATGTTAAACACGATCTTCCCCAATTAGAAGTTAGGTTTAAGCATGTATTTGCTGTAGAAGCTTACAATGTGTTGCACGGCTTCATCGGCTGTATCTACCACTTTAAACAGATCAAGATCTATGGGGTTAATATTTCTTTCGCCGTCAAGCATTACATTCTTCATCCAGTCGATCATACCGCTCCAGTATTCCTTTCCTACAAGAACAACAGGAAACTGCGCGATCTTATGGGTTTGCACCAGAGTTAATGATTCAAATAACTCGTCCATGGTACCAAATCCACCGGGCATTCCAATAAAACCCTGTGAGTACTTTAAGAAAATGGTTTTACGAACAAAGAAGTAATCAAAATTGATGCATTTATCAGGATCGATAAAGTCGTTGTGTTTTTGCTCGAACGGTAATTCAATGTTTAAGCCTACGGATTTTCCTCCGCCTTTTTGAGCGCCTTTATTAGCCGCTTCCATAATACCGGGACCACCACCGCTAATAATTCCGTAACCTTCTTTTACAAGCTTGTAGGCAATGTCTTCGGCCAGCATGTAATATTTGTTATCGGGCTTGGTGCGTGCGCTTCCGAAAATAGAAACACATGGACCAATGCGGCTCATTTTTTCAAATCCCTCCACAAATTCGCTCATGATCTTAAAGATCTGCCAGCTGTTTTGTGCCTTAATGTCGTTCCAGTCTTTTTGTGCAAACGCGTTGCGTATCTTGTCTTCGCCTTCGGGGGTCATATAGAATAGTTTTTAGTTCTTAATGATGAGTTATTAATAGGAGTCAATAGTTGATAGTTTTAGTTCTCAGTGATTAGTTTTTAATTTATAGTTCAGAATAGTCTTTTGTCTCCTATTTTCTTTTGTACTTACATTTTTCATTCCGGGTTCGCCTAAAAAGAGTTAAATAATCAATATTCAGAACCTTTATTAAACACTAAGAACTAAACATTAAAAATTCTTTACCCTAAAGATAAGCCGCCCTCTTTCAACCTTTCGGCATTCTCAGCAAACTGTAATTTATCGATCATTTCCTGGATATCTCCGTTTACGAAGTTATCGAGGTCGTAAAGTGTTTCGTTGATGCGGTGATCGGTAATACGGTTCTGGGGATAATTGTATGTTCTGATCTTCGCACTTCTGTCGCCCGTTGTTACCATCGTTTTTCTACGCTTGGTAGTATCTTCCATTCGTTTCTGAAGTTCAATGTCGTATAGTTTGGAGCGCAACATCTGCATGGCTTTCTCGCGGTTTCCTAACTGATTACGCTCAGTCTGGCAGGTAACAACCAATCCCGATGGCTTATGAGTTAAGATAACCTTACTTTCTACTTTATTTACGTTCTGCCCGCCAGCACCACCGCTTCGCGCGGTTTGCATTTCAATATCGGCATCTCTGAGTTCCACATCAAACTCTTCGGCTTCGGGAAGTACAACAACAGTTGCGGCGCTGGTATGTACCCGTCCTTGTGTTTCTGTTGCCGGAACACGCTGTACGCGATGAACACCGCTTTCAAATTTTAAGATACCGTAGGCGCCGTTTCCATTTACGTTAAAAACAATTTCCTTATAACCGCCCATGGTGCCGGGACTAGAATCCACCACTTCAATTTTAAAGCCTTTCTTTTCGCAGAAGCGGCTATACATTTCAAAAAGATTTCCGGCAAAGATCGAAGCCTCATCGCCACCTGTACCTGCGCGAAGTTCCATTACACAGTTCTTGGCATCTTCCGGATCTTTTGGAATAAGAAGAAGACGAATTTCTTCAGTAAGTTGTTCTTCTCTGGCCCGGTTTTCCTCCAGTTCGGCTTTAGCCATTTCAAGAAAGTCTTTATCTTTTTCAGTAGCAAGAACTTCTTTCGCGCTATCGATATTGGCCAGTGTTTTTTTGTATTCGTTTATCACAGTAACAACATCACCCAGTTCGCGGTATTCAATGTTCAGTTTCTTGAACAATTTCATATCCGAAATTACTTTAGGATCGGCGAGTTTCAACTCTACATCTTCATATCTCCTGATTATTTCTTCTAACTTATCGAGCATAATTTTAAGTTGACAAAGGTACGAATTTGAGCCTATTTAAAAGAATAAATTGTATTCCCGTTAAAATGGCCAAAAATCGAATCAAAATTTAATTATATTTGGTACATGAACCCCCTTAGTGAAGCTTATCCCACTTAAAGCTTTAATTTAACTAACATAATTAAAGGTATATGAAGAAACTTTACACGATTGCATTTATTTGTATTATCGCAGGCTTAAAAGCACAGGATTATCTTGGCTTTATTAACTCTAATTACTCTGGCATTACAGGCGCCCAGATCAATCCGGCCAATATTGTAGATGGTCGTATGAAGTTCGATATGGTATTGTTCGGGCTTAACTTTAACGCAGCCAATAACTATGTAGGTGTTAAAAAGAGTGCTTTTGCTCACGATGGTTCGTGGAGAAGCGCTATTAAAAGAGAGAACGACGATGATGAAAATACTATTGGTTTCGCGGCATTCAGAAATGATAGTTCTTTTCAACGTGATTTTCTTACCGAAGTTGTAAATGGAAAAAGCAAAGCTATTCATACTTCTTTAAGAATTACGCTTCCTTCATTCATGATCAATCTTGGCAGAAAAGACGCTATTGGAATAACTACCAGCTTTAGAACATACGTGAATGTGGATGGTGTTGATGAAGAACTTGCACGATTAATCTATTCCGATATCGGACGTAAAACAGAGTATGGTGTAGGGGATCTTTTAGCGGTTAAATTAAAGAACGAACATTTCAGCGCAAATACCATGAGCTGGATAGAATATGGTTTAACCTATGCGCACGTGTTTCGTGATAAGGATGAACATTACTTTAAAGCAGGAGTTACTCCAAAACTGTTACAGGGCTTAGCAGCTGCTTATATGGACATTCGCGATTTCGAATTCCGTTTTAAGGATCAGATCAACCTGAATGATTCTTCTTTCCTGGATGTTTTTAATACCGAAGTAAAATACGGACACTCCGAAAATCTTGAGTTTCCTACCGATAAAACAAATACATCAAATCCTTTTCTTGATGATCCAACCTTGTATTACACGATGGGATTAGCGCCTAAGAATCCTAACGATCCTAATTCAGGATTAAAACTGGCCAATTATCCACGCATGGAATCATTCCCCGGTTTCGGTCTTGATCTTGGATTTGTTTATGAGTGGCGGCCTGAGCGTGATAAATACATCTATGAAATGGATAACCAGAAAGGTTTGTGGAGAAAGGATCAGAACAAATACAAATTAAAGGTTGGACTTTCGGTTCTTGACATTGGCGGCATTAAATGGGCGCAGGGTAAACAGGCGCGCGACTTTTCCATTAATACAGATAGCGTAAAGTACCGTCTCTTAAAGTTCAGGAATTATCCAGTATATGATTTTGACTTATTATTGGATTCATTGGCAGATCTGCATGATACAAAGCCTACATTCAGAGTGGCGCTTCCAACCTCTATAAGCGCGCAGATAGATTATAATATCTGGAAAGATTTTTACATTAATCTTACTCCGTTCATTGCTTTGCAGCATAGAAATAAAGTGGCAAAGGTTCACGAGATCACAAACATTAGCCTTGCTCCGCGTTGGGATCATAAATGGTTCGGGGTTTCGGTTCCTGTTTCCTACAATAGCTTTTACGCAAAGGCCAATCAGCCAATTCGTGTTGGAACCATGTTGCGCCTTGGGCCATTAATGTTAGGAACCAACAACATTGCTAATTATATCAATAAACAGGATCTCTTCGGTGCCGATTTTTATTTCATGCTTAAAGTTCCTGTGCCTTATAACAGGCCTCGCGATAAGGATAAAGATAAAGTAAGCGATAAGAAAGATGTTTGTCCTAAAGTACCTGGCGAGTGGGAGTTTATGGGTTGCCCAGACCGCGATCATGATCATATTAAAGACGAAGAAGATAAATGTCCTGATGTGCCAGGTGTCAAAGAACTTCAGGGTTGCCCTGATAAAGATGGCGATGGAATTACTGATGCCGAAGATGCTTGTCCGGATGATAAAGGAACGCTTGAGTTTAAAGGTTGTCCTGACCGTGATGGAGATAAGATCATTGACAAAGATGATGAGTGCCCTGATGAAGCAGGTATTGCCGAGTTTATGGGTTGCCCTGATAAAGATGGCGACGGTACGCCAGATAAGTATGATGCTTGTGTGGATGTATTCGGACCAAAGGAATACAAAGGTTGTCCTGATAAAGACGGCGACGGCTTGTTAGACAAAGAAGACAGCTGTCCTGAAATTGCGGGACCAAAAGAAAACAAAGGTTGTCCTTGGCCTGATACCGATAAGGATGGTATTTTAGATAAGGATGATGTTTGTCCTACAACGCCGGGTGTGGCTGAGCATAAAGGATGTCCTCCACCGCCGCCAATGAAAGCTGCTGAGCAGAAGATCATTGAACGCGCCTTCTCAAGTTTAGAGTTTGCGTCGGCAAAAGATATTATTAAAGCAAAATCGTATCCATCGTTGAACGACTTAGCTAAATTATTAACGCTTCACAAAGGTGACTGGAAACTTAAACTAAGTGGCCACACCGATAACCAGGGCGATGCCGAGAAGAACATGGTGTTAAGTGAAAAACGTTCTAAAGCAGTTAAGGCTTATTTAGTGAAGAAAGGTGTACCGGCAGATAACATTATCACCGAGTGGTTCGGACAAACGCAACCAATCGCAGATAATAAAGACGAGAAGGGCCGCCAGAAGAACAGAAGGGTAGAGATGAAGATTGTTTTTAAAGAGTAGTTGAGAGTCAATAGTTAATAGTAAGCGTCACCCTGAGCGAAGTCGAAGGGGACACGCAATTAAAATACAAGAAGAGGCCGTAGCAATACGGCTCTTTTTGTTTACGGTCCTTCAAGGTTTCTGTTCTTTAACCTTGAAGGTCTTTCAGTTGCTTTTTGTAAATTAGATTTGTGAAAATGTTCCTGTACATATTCATTCTCATAAGCTGTTCCTGTTATTCTCAAACCGGGAGAACAAAAGCAGATACCATTAATATTATTGGAAAATGGAAAAAAATATATGAAGTTGAAGATGGAAAGGTGTCAATGTCAAAGTATTTTGATACTATAAGTTTTATGCCGACAGGAAAATATTATAGTAATTATAGTGGTATTGATTGTTATTTTGTTACAACATGTACCTGGCATTTGGATCAAAAGAAGAAGGTTATTGATTACGGGAGTTGCCATCAAAAGGGCCGGATTGATTATGATAATTTTTCTGTTTTTTTTTCCGGAACAAAAGATGAAATAGGAAGATTAAATGGAGATACTCTTATGTTGTTACATAGGAGAAACACCAAAAAAAGAGAAATTCTCAGAGGCTCGTGTTATGCAAAAATACATGATTAAAAAATATAGATTTCACGGATTAACACAGATTAAAGAAATCCTAAAAGGATTTCTTTTCTTTGCACCCTTTGCGAAACCTTAGCGCGTGTTTGCGAGAAACCATCTGCGTCATCAGCGAAATCTGCATGGCCTTTACACAACAGCTTCTGCGAACTCAGCGAAACCTCTGCGCGACTCTGCGAGAAATTATTGGAGTTACTCCACGCTTTTTTACCACAGAGAACCAGAGATACAGAGAATGCCTTCAGCATATTTCCGCTCGAATTTGTGAGAACCCTTGGAGCAAAACAAATAACCCATAACTTTGAACTAACAACCAAATGCGCACCCAAACCTATACTCAAATGCTTAAAGAATATGGCGAAGGCTATTGGGATCCCGGGGATGAGATGGAGAGAAACGAAACATTACCAAAGTATAATTATTCTTTAATCGTTGAAGGGGAGTACATGGAGCTTGATAATCTTAATAAATGGATAAAGAAAAATATCGGAGAAGATTATGGCGAAACTATTTATTACAGCAAAACCGGTTACGACTTTTGTTTTATTGAAATATTTTCGAACCACAGCGATTACATTTTTAAGATAGAAGAAGCAGTTCCAAGAATTTATTCAACTTATCCCAACGCGCATCCAAAACCATTGATCGAACGAAGCATAGGATACGATGATCATGTAAAGTATAAAGAAGGCGATGAAGACGCGATTGTGATGTGAGTTGAATGTTGAAAGATGAGCGTTGAAAGTTCTGTTTGCCTAAAGGTTAAGACGAATTACAAGTGTCTTAAGATCTGAAATGTTATACTGAGAAGCGAAGGACCTGGGCTTTGAAACGATAAGTTATAGAATTAAAATCGCATATATTTGCATGCATAATCACAGTAACCTTATGAAACCAATACTCTATTTATTTCTTCTGATATTTTTTGTTTCGTGCTCTTCACAACAGGAAAAGTCAGAGCTTTATCCAAACGGACAATTGCTCTCAAAATTCTCAGTAACGAATGATGGGCTAAAAAACGGTGCTTATGTAACCTACTATGAGAATGGCCAAAAACGAAGCGAGGGTAATTATGAAAATGATAAGCAAACAGGTTTCTGGACAACCTGGTTTGAAAATGGAAATAAGTCATCGGAAGGTAATTTTGTTAATGGACTTCAGGATGGTGAGTGGAAATTTTATCATAAAAACGGAAAACTTCAACAAATTAATCATTTCATGAACAACCAATCGGAAGGAGAGTTTATTGATTTCAACGAAAATGGCGAAAAAACAAGAAAGGGAACTTGTATAAATGGATTGTTAAATGGAAAATCCTATGAATATTATCCGGATGGTAAGGTATCATCAGAATTAACTTATAAGGATAATAAGCCCTACGGACCATTCATTGAATATTTTCCCGGCGGAAACTTTCGTGCTAAAGGAACGTGGCAAGACACTGTAATGGTTGGAGACTATTTTATTTACGATAGCTTAGACAATAGTAATTATCGTAAATACTTTTTCTACACAGGTTCAGTTTATTCAGACACAGGCCTTGTTTATAAAAATAATAAACTTGTTCAGTACAAAATCTATAACAAGGAAGATGGCAAAGAAAGATATGTTGACATAAAATAAGATTTTTGTATGAAATTTTTTCTTTAAGGGTTAATAAGTGGGCAAAACCTTTCCCGTTTCGGAGTTATTATCAACATATTAAGCATTTCTGCATAAAATACTTCAAGCATAATTATTGTTAAGTAACTTTGTGTTCTTTGGGATATTAACAGCTCAATATCCTGCCCTCCTAAAAAGCTCATTAATCACTCAGAGCGATTAAATTATATAATGGATAAATCATCACCTGATGAAAACTGGCAAACAAATAAAACGCATGTATTCTGGGGCGAAATAGCTCCATCAGACCATCTTCTTCAAATCTACGAGAACGATGAAGTAATCTTAAACTCACTTGAAGGTTTCATAAAAAGTGGACTCGCCGCCGGAGAATCTGTAATAATTATTGCTACAGAAGATCATCTTTCGGCATTAAACAAGGGGCTTCTTAACTATGGTTTAGACCTGGATGCGCTAAAAAAGGATTTCTCCTATATTCCTCTTAACGCGCATGAAACGTTAGCAAAGTTTATGCGTAATGGCTGGCCGGAAGAGAAATTGTTTTTAAAAACGGTTAAAGAAGTTATTTCTCTTGGCCGTGGAAAAAACAACAGAAAAGTAAGGGCCTATGGCGAAATGGTAGCAATATTATGGGGACAAGGACATAATGGCGCCACCGTTCAGCTTGAACATTTATGGAACAAGTTTTGTGAAACAGAAATATTTTGTCTCTTTTGCGCGTATCCTAAAACCGGGTTTACGCAAGATCCGGAAGAATCTATTAAACACATTTGTTCTGCGCATACTAAAATGATTTCAGGTTTAGAGAAGTCAAAGACCGAAGTGTTTTACAAGAATTTACCCCGTGGGAAGTAACAATAGTTTATTATGAACATGATCAAGGAATTAATAATGGAAACCGAAAAGCAAAAACGATTCGAGGAGTTGGAGTCCTCTGAAAGAAATCTAAGAAAGGAGAATGGCGAACTGCGCGATTTCCTCGAAAATGCTTCTGTTCCTCTTCATTGGGTTAATGGCAGCGGAATTATTATTTGGGTAAACAAAGCCGAACTTGAAATGCTGGGTTATAGTAAAGACGAGTTTGTTAACCAGCACATAGGTAAATTTCATGCCGACAAAGATGTAATTGAAGATATTTTAGGACGCTTAATGAATAAAGAAACATTAATAAATTACCCTGCGCGTTTAGTTTGTAAAAATGGCGATATAAGGCATGTACTTATTAACTCCAATGTATATTGGGAAGCCGATAAATTTATTCATACAAGATGTTTCACAAGAGATATTACAAACCTTAAAGCGATTGAAACGGAACGCGAGGAATTAATAAAGAATCTTCAAAGCCAGGTACAACAACTGCAAGCCGAACTCGGGCAAAGGCCATAGTCGATAGTCAAAGGTTAATAGTTAATGGTTAATAGTTCTGTACGCTGAACCAGAGTTGGCGTTGCGGGAAAAGCCAAGTCCGCCGCGGCGGATCACAAATCTGTAAGCATAAACTATCTTCGCAAAACTACACACAGAACTTCTGCGAACTCTGCGTATTCTTCTGCGAAACTCTGCGAGAAACCATTGAGAAATAATCTGGAACACTGTTCTTCTAAAGATTTGATAGTCGCACTTCGACTGCGCTCAGTGTGACCTTGACTGAGAAATCTGCGTGAAAGAAATAACCCCCTCAATTATTTCCCCTTATACCTGTTCTTATTCTCCACCAGCTTTCTCATTTCACTTTCAAGAAATTCTTTAAAGTCCATGTTTACTGGCTCAGGATTTTCGGGATCGCTGTAGCTTAGGTTGAATATTTTGCCGTTAGTATCAAAACAGGAAATAACATTATCGCTTTGCCATTTAAAGAAAGGAATAAGATCGCTGTTAAACATGTTTTTAAATTGCGGGGTTATAACTTTGATATTAAGCATGTCCGGAAAATTTTCTTCCTCTTCTTTGCTCGAAATACCAAGCACCATAATGGCCGACATCATTTCCCATGAAGGACGAACCTCATACTGTTTTGGTTTTGGCCACACATCTTCCCTTACTTCGAGATAAGTGGCGCCGTTCTGCGCGAGGTAAAACATATAATCGTCGGGCAAACGGCAATTAAGTTCTCTTCTTAATTTAACAAGCTGCTCCATGGTTGGAGGAACGCTGGCTTTAGACAACTTAAAGTCTTTATCAAGGAAATCTGAAAAATTAATTGGCATGGTTGTGATTTTATTTCAAATGTATAGCTTAAAGTTTAAACACATATTACCAACCGATAAATCTGGTACCTCTTCAGGCTTTTTTATTTTATATTTACTTTAAAAATGAAACTACAACGGATAATCATAGGTTTAATAGTTTTAAGTTTTGTATCGTGCGACACTAAAACTGAAACAACAGAACCACAACTTGTTCCTATAGAGCCAATAGTGACCAATGAACGTGAAATTATTTTTAAAGACAGTGCCGGACATTCAATCAGCAGATCAGATCTTGCCAACATTACAGGAAAAGTTAATTATGAAATTATGGATGATAAAACAATAAGCAGACAGGCTCAACAATTACATGAAGAAGCCCGCGCTTTAGGGCAAACAGGAAAGTACGATCTTTCCATTGCTAAACTCGAAGAAGCAATAAAACTGCAACCCGATTGGGCATATCCTGTTTACGATCTTGCCTTTACACATTTACTGAAAGGCAACAATGATAAAGCGCTTACGTATTATAAAAAAACAGATGAAATGGAACCCCGTGGTTTCTTTACAGCTAAGACTGCAGTATATTCTTTAGAAGGTGAAAAAACAGGAAAGTTTCCTAAAGGTTTATATGCAACATGTCTTGGAATAGAGTGGGAGTCGGACCCCACTAAAAAAATGGAAATAGCTAAAGCCATTACAGAAAAGTACCCTGATTATGCCCCGGCGTGGAAAGAACTGTCCAGTCTTGTAGATGATAATAAAGCCAAACTGGATGCTATTGAAAAAGGACTTTCAAAAAATCCTGATGCGGAAACAAAAGGTATTTTAGAAATCAATAAAGCGCTTATCTGGAGTAATACAGGAAAAAAAGAAGAAGCAAAACAGTTGTTGGGTCATGTGATATTCTCGCAGGAAGCTACCATGGCCAATGTTGAAATGGCGAAGTTTGCGTTGAAGTCGATTATTGAGAAGTAGGGGAGAGTTAATGGTTAATAGTTCTGTGTGCCGAAGCCAGAGTTTAACTTTCCGAAAAATTATCTGCGAAATCTGTAGAATCTGGGTGAAACAAAACTAGCACTAACACCCAAAGGTTACCTTGCGAGAAAAAACATGAATTCTACGAATTAACACAAATCACCGTAGAGTGCTTTAAATTTTTAATTCAGAATTTATAATTCCTAAATTAAATTAATTCTCCCACCACCTGTAAACCGGCGATGATTCATTCTTATCCTGGATCTGGATAGTAAGTTTCATAGAGTTATTCTGCTCGATCATTTTCTTCATCCACCTGTAGTTAACGGTTGTAATACGTTTTTGTGCAATCGTTTTACGTGTTCTTCTGTGCTTTAATCCTATTGTCATTTCCTCTGAATTTTTGTGCAAAGATACATCGTCATTTCCCGCTTTACATTATCCCAATATTATATAACCGCATATAAATTGATTTAGTGGCATTAATTAACATCTAAAAAGATTTAAGGAGATTGATTTTGGGTTTAGTCGGAAAATATTACTTTTATACACCCTTTAAAAATGAAGAAACTGATAGCCTATTTTATTCCTGAAAAACACCTTGATGACGCGGAACTATACCGTAAATCAAAGTTCAGTGTGGCCTTCATTTATTTTGCACTTTGCTGCACCATTCTAATATTTGGTTATACCTATAGCTTAAGACCCGACGATATTGGTAACATCATTGTTGGAATTGTTTTTCCGCCTTTCCTTGTCTTTTGTCTCTGGCTCTTTAAGCGCAACGGTTCATTTGTTATGCTCGCAAACATCATTTGTGTGTTTTGCTTGATTACTATTTATGGGGCGCCATTTGTTACTGGCGGACTTTATTCGCCCGACGCCTACACACTTTATATTGTGCCTGTACTAGCCGTTGTTTTGGGTACATATCGTATGGGGCTGGTTTACGGATGCTTAACTATGCTTGGCTATTTCTCCTATTACATTATGGATATGTATCATGTAATGCCGTTTCGCAAAATGGTTGATACGCTTTCGCCAGGATATTTTCTAATGAACCTGGTTACAACAGCTCTCTTCTTATTCTTTCTCATTTTCAGGAATGAAAAACTCCGTCTTCAGTTGGTAAGCGAACTTCGTGGTTCCAATAAAATGATACTGGAAAAGAACCAGGAAATTACTGATAGTATTAATTACGGACGACGTATTCAGAATGCATTATTGCCGCAGGCCGAAGCTATGAGCAAATTATTTCCGCAATCGTTCGTGTTATATAAACCCAAAGACATTGTTAGCGGAGATTTTTACTGGATCTCGGAAAAAGGAGGCGAAGCATTTTTAGGCGTGGCAGATTGTACAGGACACGGAGTGCCGGGAGCGTTTATGAGCATGATTGGCACCAGCGTACTTAACCAGGCTGTGAACGAAAAATCGATAAGCGATGTGGGACTTGTACTGCAGGATTTAAACACGGGTATTGTATCATCTCTTAAACAAAACGAAACGGCCACACACGATGGTATGGACATAGCGCTTATTAAACTGAATAAAGAAAGAAACAAATTATATTACGCGGCTGCTAATCGCCCCTTATATCTTGTAAGAAATAACGAATTGTTTGAGCATAAACCCACCAAGCAACCTATTGGAGGTTTTTATATGGAACAGGAAAAGAATTTTACTGTTACCGAAATAGAGTTACAAAATGGAGATTGTATTTTTCTTTCTACCGATGGCTTTGCCGACCAGTTTGGCGGAGAAAAAAATAAAAAAATGACCACGAAAAATTTCAAAGTATTGCTGAGCGAAATGGGAAATAAAACTCCTGCCGAACAACAAAGTTACCTTGATGATAAATTTACGAGGTGGAAGGGCCAATACGAACAAATGGACGATGTGTTGGTGGTGGGAATAGGTATATAATAAAAAAGTCAGCGATCATACGACCGCTGACTTTAATCATTAAAATTACTGGATTACAATTTTATTATAGGAATTGATCGATTTTCCTGAAGCCTTTAAAATGTAAACTCCCGGAGTGAGTTTTGAATCACTGTTAACTTCTATTTTTTGCTGCCCCACAGAAACAGGTCCTGTAAATATTTGCTTCACTATTTTCCCGGTTAAGTCTGTAAGAACCATATCAACATGATCTTCCGAACGGGTGGAGTTAATTTGTATACTGAAGTTACCGTTGTTTGGATTTGGAGAATAACTAACATTATTTTCGTTATACTCAATACCAATCTCTTCTTCCTGGGTAATATTTCCTTGCCTGAATGAAATTCCATTACAGAAACTTAGTTTGACCACGGTTTTTTGTAATGTGAAGATTACGGTATTTGCCTGGTTTTTTACTTCGCATTTCACAAGGCCCGTGTTCCAGGGCACGTAAACGTTGGCGAGAAAACCGGTAGCTGCAGGAATCCAGGTAATACCATTCTGGCTAATGGACCAATGATATGTATAAGGTGTGCCATTACAGATTTCGGCAATGCAGGTCCAACCATATCCGCAACCCGCTTTAATAACAGCAAAATTAAAACTGGCAGGCACAGGATCAGGAAAAAATGATCCGAGGTGCGTTTTTAAACTGTTTACGCGTAAAGCATTATTGTTGTTCGAAGTTCCTGTGTTCACGTTCATGAAATTAACTGTTGGGTTTGAAATGTGATCAATTCTTGATTCACCGGCAGGTAGAGTATGCATCAAAGTTTTTCGCCATATGCCTCCAAAGCCTAACCATCCGGCCCCAGTTTTAAAAGCGAAACCTTTGTCGCTTGTGGTAGTGTTATCGTCCTGATGTCGCGCACCAAATAAATGGCAAACTTCGTGAGCAAAAGTACGTCTTCCCGAAGTCGCTTTTGCGACGTCAACGATTACAAAACCATCACTTGCGCCATTAGGGCAACCAATACCCTTGGCTACTCCATTAATTGTTCCATAACTGGAACCAGTTAATAGAACAACAATTTCAGCGCCATAACTATTTCTTAAATTTTGTATAGTGGTATTATTAGAAAATGAGTTTAGGTCGTTGTCAATATTTCCTGTTTCTGAAAAGCTGAACGGCAGAACAGCAACAGTATTTGTATTATTGGAAATCTGGCTGTTGGACCAGATCTGGTTAAGCTGATCGATACAAAGGCCGGCAGTTGCGTGAATATTTGGCATGGCGTTATTTGCCGCCGGCGTGTAAAATATTAAAACTTTCGATTTTCCATCGGCGCAGGGACCACTTGCAGGCGCAGGCGGAGAGCTACTCTGGCTGCTTGACTGTGTTGCACATTCGGCAGGCGATGCCAGGTTTAAATTGGTTTTACAGATAGCAAGTATTCCCCCCGTTAAATCAAAAATTTCATAACTATTATGTTCAATCGATAAATGCCCTATAACACTGTTACTGCTTCTTAAGAGAGTAATATTCGCGTGAGTGCAAACCGAATCGTCAAAAATATAGGAACTTCCACGCCATTTGAAATCTGCTGGAAGCGTTGTGCCGGCAATCTGGTTATATTCTACATGCGTCATTCTTAAAGTTACTTTGCCACAGCCGAGGTATGGCAGATCAATTGCAAGTTTGCCATAAGGCGTGAGTTTCGCGATATCGCCCATGGTGATAAAGTTAATAGAGGTATAAAGATTCTGATCCACCAGTTTCTGATAATTGATGCTTTGCAGCTGATCAAGACCTGCTGATGAAATAGTAGCCGGCTCGAATAAACTCTTTGTTTCATATACGTTCAGTTTAAAAATCGCATCGTGATTGCATTGATTTGGATTAACCGAACAATTCTGATTCGAGAATTTTTTGTTTACATATAACTTAACAGTGTCACCTAATTTTACGTTATCCATAATTAATACAAGAAGACTGTCGTTGTGCATTGTAACGGTGTCTTTCGCAATTTCCACTGGTTCTTCACAGCTTCCTGTAAAAGCCCTGATGCTTGTAATTTTACTTCCGTAATTTGGAAGCGATATATTTCTGAGTTGTACATCAGGATTCCTGGTTGTAGCTACAAAATAATACCAGCCGTTGGCCTTATTCTGGATTAAAGTCTGTGGGGTATGACTTAAGGTTAGTTTTGTCGCTTTATTGCAATTTTTCCCTGATATATCTCCAAGGGTTCCGCCCTGAGAGAATGCAGAGACTGCCATAAGCTGTAATACGGCGATAATTAATTTGATTTTTTTCATAGTTGGTGGTTTTAAGTTTTGATAAATTTAAAAGGAGCAGATGCCAAAAAATGGCACTCTGAAAAATCAATCGAGCATATAGGCTTTATTTCTTTTACAGTATTTTATATTATGACCCTTCAGTCTTAAATTGTCCACCATTCTTAAAATGGTTCGCCTCGAAACATCTAATCTTACTGATAGACTGATAACATTGCAAGCCGAGCGTGACCTTATCAGATAAACCATTGAATCAAGCTTCTCGGAATATTTCAGGAAATCCATAACAATTAAATAAAAAGTTAAACCTCCCGGATAACTCCAGGTTAATTAAAATGAAATACTTTAGTGCTCATCAGAACCCATGTGAATGAAGAGTGGAAGGGAAATAAAGTTCATTCACGTTAAGTGGAGGCAAATTAAAAACATTTTTTTTTAAGCAAAGGCGTTTACCTGTAATTACTGGTTTTGGCTTTATAACTGGTTACTTTTTTAATGTAAATAGGTATCAGGGGATATAAATTGTAAGAAAATTGTATCTTAGTATAGCAATGTGTATTATAAAGCTGCATGAAATTAAAATATACTCTCGTTTTACTGACTTCTCTTTTATTCTCGGCGAAATTCTATTCGCAGGAAGAAGATATTAATCTTTACCTGGCCAAATTTCAAACAGCAAAAAAGAAAGATACATCGGCATTGAACCTGTTACGCACCGACACCAGCTTTACCTATAAATTTATTTCTTCCAACAGGGAAACCGATAACCAGATGGATTGCTTCAGGTATCAATACCGCTTTCCTGAAAATGAAAAAGCAGATTCTGTTATCATCGAATTTTCTACGTTCAGTAAAACAGAAGACGATCATCACCCAACATTCATTTATTTTTATCCCGGCGAGAAAAACAAATTGGCGGATACTAAGTTTAATGAACTGGATGGTAAAGTGAGTAAGACTTCTACAGGCCGTTCACCAATAACGGCAGGCAATAAAAAAACAATTTCTTACCGTCTTCCCGGAAAACCCGGAGCTGGTGCGGCGTCGGCAAACCTTAGTCTTAAAACTGTTGAAGACGCTGATGGGAACAAGGCGACGTGTGTGTCGTTATCCATTATTAATTAGGTTCTCGCAGAGAGCACAGAGGAGGCTGAGTTCGCTGAGAAGTTATAAATAATAGTCAAAAAGTATAACTCTGCGCTTTTTCCGTTCTCAACGCGTCACCCTGAGCGCAGTCGAAGGGCTGCGAGAACCCTTAGAGTTTTATTCCAACAACGCAAACATCATCAACCTGTTCTAATCCGCCTTTCCATTCTTCGAAAGCAATTTTTAGTTTTTCGTGTTGTTGCTCGGGAGACATAGAATGACACTGACCCAACAGATCAGCGAATGGCTTGTACTTATATTTCTTTCCCTGTGCACCGCCAAACTGATCGGCGTAACCATCTGTGAAAAGATAAACAGAATCGCCTTTAGATAATTCGATCGTGTGAGTAGTAAAAGGTTTTGCTTTGTCGCTTTTTCCTACAGGTTGTTTGTCGGGTTTTATTTCAAAGAATTCATTGTTCTTAAAATACCAGAGAGGATTGTTGGCTCCGGCCCATTGAACGATTTTCTCTTTTGAATTTTGCTGCGCCGTCGGCAAGCCTTTGGCGGCCGATGGACCTGACTCTTGAATACTTATTAAAGAAATATCCATTCCGTCTTTTACATCTTTGTCACTTTTTTCGAATGTTTCTAAAACAAGTTCGCGGGTTTTATCAAGAATTTTTCCGGGATCTTTTAATCCGAATTCGTTTACGCTTCTGTTCAATGCATTGGAACAAACAACAGACACAAGCGCTCCCGGAACACCATGACCCGTGGAGTCGGCTACGGCAAATAAAATAAGTTGATCGTTATTGGTTATGCGTTCTGAACCTTTAACGTTTAACGGATAATTTTCAACCGTATGCATCCAAAAGAAATCTCCGGCGACAATATCCTTTGGTTTGTAAAAAATAAATGAACCGGGTAAATATTTTAGCACATCTTTTAATGGAGGAAGAATGGCTTCCTGTAATCTTTTCGCATAAGAAATGGAATCTAAAATTTCTTTATTCTTTTCGGTAACAAGATGATTCTGTTTTTCAATAATGTCTTTTTGTTTATTCGTTATCTTAAATCTTTTGTAAAGTACAATTGCGAAGATGATCACAATGATAAGTCCAGCGATTGCGGCAACAATAATCACCATATCGCGTTTCTTTTCCTGAGCGGCGATCAGGTTCCTGCTTTCCTGTTCTTTTTTTAATTCAAGCACTTTCTTTTCGTTCTCAAAATCCAATTGTGTTTTAAGTGCTTTTTTCTGAGCATCTGCTCCGGATAAACTGTCCTTAGTTCTGTAAAAATATTTCTGAAACCCTATTGCTTCCCTGAAGTTACCAGTTTGTTCATATAACTCGCCAAGAACCTGGCTGCTATTCATGAGACTTTCGGGATACCCCGTCTGAAGATTTATGTCATGGGCCTCTTTTGCATAAGGAAGAGCTTTGCCGGGCTGATTAAGTCTTTTATAGCAAATTGCAAGACTATTGAGAGCATACGACATGCCATTGGTACTTTTACTCTTCTTAAACCCGGCAAGACTTTCTTCAAAGCTTTTAATAGCTTCAGTAAAGTTATTTCTGTCTTGCTGCAAAACTCCAAGGTTTAACTTTGCAACCGACACTGCATAAATATTATTTATTTTTAAGGCGTATTCAAGACTTTTACGATAAGCTTTCTCTGCATTAAGCGTATCGCCACTCCATTTATAAGCCACCCCCATTTGGTTCCACGAATCAGGAAGGTTGCGTTCATCGCCAAGTTCCTCGGTAATTTTCAGCGATTTCTTTACATACTCAAGTGCTTTGTCAAATTCTTCAATATCGCGGTAAGCAATACCAATGGAGAGAAGCGCTCGAGCAATTCCACTTTTATCATTGATAGATTCATTAATAACAAGACATTGCTGAAAATTCTTAAGTGCTTCGGCGAAATTTCCCTGGCGACTGTAATAAACACCAAGGCTGCTATAGGCATCGGCTAATCCGCCCTGATCGCCTGCTATACGAAATGGTTCAATGCATAACTTCACATATCTGAGAGAGGAATCTTCTTCATTGATCATTGAGAAATAAAAGTTCATGTTATAATAAGAAGATCCCAGTTTATTAAAATAGATCTTTCCTTCACGTGTATTCGCTTTCCTGTTTAAAGTCAGTTTCTTTGAGTCCCCGATCAGTTTTCTGTTGTATCTCACCCACAGATCCGGATTGTCGAGAAGTGTGAGGCGATGGAGAGTTTGAAGTCTTGTAGTATCGTGTTTTGCCTGTTGATATACCTGAAGTAAAGAATCAAGTTTATAGCGTTCGGCTGGTTCAATTTCAGAAAGGTGGATAGAGTCAACCAGGTAAAATTTTTTATCACCATACTGTGCGTTCAAAACGGAACACAAAAAGAGCAGGGGGAGGAGGAAGTGCTTTTTCATTGAGTGGCAAAAATAAGAAATTCTATAATAGAACGGATGATGTGGGAAATACCCTTCCTTATTAGTCATTAGTCGTTAGAGGCTAGTCGTGAGTCCAGAACTAAAATCTTATGACTTGATTCTAAAGACTAGGATCTAATGACTCTCGACTACCGACTTTGCCGATATCCACGCCGTACTCCACGCGCTCTGAAAATTGAATCCTCCGGTGATGCCGTCGATGTTTAGAACTTCGCCACTGAAATATAAACCGGGAACGATTTTACTTTGCATGGTTTTAAAATCTATTTCTTTTAAATGAACACCGCCGCAGCTCACAAATTCTTCCTTAAAGGTTGTCTTTCCTTCCATTTTAAAAGAGGAGTTGCAAAGATTTTCGGTAAGAGAGTTTAATTGTTTTTTATTGAGCTCGGCCCAGGGTTTTGTGTTATCAATTCCCGAACGTTCACATAAAAATTCCCACAGACGTTTTGGCAAATCAAATTGAGGAACAGTGTAGGGGAGGGCTTTGTGTTTTTCTTTCTGAATTACTTTTAGTTTTTCCTCCACTTCATACACCCTTAACGGATGAACCCAATTTACCAGAATAGTTGCATTATAATTTGCATTGAAGAACTCATGCGCAGCAAAGGCTGATAGTTTAAGCACGGCTGGTCCGCTTAGTCCCCAATGTGTAATCAACACCGGACCATTATAATTGAGTTTGCTTCCCGCAATTTTTACTTCGGCATGTTTAACACTTATTCCCTGCAATTCTTTTTTGATGGATTCATTTGGAAGATTGATAGTGAATAAACTGGGAATTGGTTCCACAATTGTATGACCAAGATTTTTAAGAAGAAAATAGGAATCTGATTTGTTATGCCCGCCAATGCAACAAATGACGGCATCAGAGACTAATTCATTTTTATTTGTTTTCAATCTGAACCCTTCATTTACTTTTTTTATCGCAAAGACTTCACATTGCGTTACAATTTCAATATTAAATTGTTTAGCTAATCTTAAAAAACAATCAACGATGGTCTGGCTATTATCTGTAATTGGAAACATGCGACCGTCTTCTTCCACTTTTAGTTTCACGCCTTGTTTTTCGAACCATTCAATAGTTGATGTAACATTGAATTTAGAAAACACCTGCATGAGTTCTTTATTTCCGCGTGGATAATTTTTTACAAGCTCTGAATTATCGAAACAGTGATGTGTCACATTACATCGACCACCACCTGATACTTTAACTTTAGTAAGAAGTTTGTTCGTTTTTTCGAGAATAGTGATCTCATACTCCGGTTTAAGCAAAGCAATGTTGATCGCAGAAAAAAATCCTGAAGCTCCCCCTCCGATTATTATGATACTCTTTTTATTCATATTGGTTGAAAGTTTTCCTTAGTACCTGATTTATTCAACCCCACTCAGGGTTGCGGTAATTTTGGAATTACTTGTCTAATAATATTGAACTCCTTCGGAGTTCTGTAACATTTCTTTTTTACAAACATGATTAACACCTTGGAAGTTATTTACTTTTTTTCTTAGTTCGCCCATAGATTAAAAACAATAATACTGGCAATAGAAAAATATCGGCAAGAACAGCAATTACAATCGTAATACAAATTAAAAAACCGAAGTAAAATGTACTTTGAAAATCGCTGATCATTAAACTCATAAACCCTCCGAGCAAAATAAATGTGGTGAGAATGATCGGTTTCCCGGTTTCAAAATAGGTTCTCTTAAAAGCGTACATCAGACTTTTTCCGTAAGCCAGTTCAATCTTTAAACGGGATATAAAATGAATGGTGTCATCGGTGGCAATACCGAACGCAATGCTGAATACAAGAGATGTGGCTGCTTTTAATTCAATTCCTGCAAAGCCCATAATTCCACCAATGATCACCAATGGAATAACGTTGGGGATAATAAACACAAGTACCATTCTCCAGCTACGGTGAAGAAAAAACGTTAGAATAGCAATGATAACAATAGAAAAAATAAATCCCTGCGTCATGTTATCTACCATGTATTCGTTGTTCCTGTCGAGCAGATGCGCTGCTCCCGTAATTTCAAAACGAATGGCATTGGTATCGGTTTTTGTTCTGATGTATTCGTTCAGGTGATCGTTGTGTCCTGCAATGATAATGCTTCCAATATCCCTGATCTTGGCCGAGATCCTGGCGGTTTTGCCATTAGAGGTCATAACCCTTTGAACGTCTTTATTCTTTCTGTTACTTTTTAATTGTTCGGCAATAGGATCAAAATCTTCTTTATCAGGAAAACCGGCTTTTGTTTGCCCGGATGTGTTTCTGTGAATTGTTTTTACCAGGCTCGAAGGCGACAACATAAAACCTGCATTGTATTCCTTCTGAATAAATTCATCAACGCCGTTCAACTGTTTTAGAATGTCGTAATCCCAGATGTTTTTCGTCGTGTCTTTTAATGACACTTTTAATTCGAGCGGCCGAACACCGCTGTAGTTTTTATCGAAGAAATTAAAATCCTGTTTGATCTTTACTTTTTCACTCAGATCTTCCAGTAAAATGTGATTGGTTCTGATCTTTGAAATACCAATAACAGAAAGTATTGTAACTACCGATGTTATAAGAAGAATTGTTTTCTGGTTCCTGAAGATCCAGAATAAACCAGTTCTCATAGCATTATATGTTCTGTTATTATGCTGATGAACCGTTACCAGTTTTTTTGGTGTGAAAAAATGAAGCAGGGCCGGAAGCATGGTATAACTCAGGATAAAGGCAATGATAACACCTACCGAGGTATAAATCCCGAACTCCCTGATAGGAACAATGCTTGAAAATAACAGCGATAAAAACCCAACTACCGTTGTAATTAGAGTTAGAAACGTTGGAAACCCAACTTCTTTAAGAATCAACTGATGAATATGTTTTCGTTCTGTTCCCTTAGCCAGCTCTTCAAAGTATTTGGAGAAAAAATGAACAACGTCACTCATTCCGGCAATGAAGATCATCGTTGGTAACATTACCGTCATAATGTCTACAGGTTTTCCGACAAAGGACATAATTCCTAAGGTCCATAAAATGGAAATAATACAGATACTCATTGGTACCACAACTCCGTAAACACTTTTAAAACTGAACCATAAAAAGATGATCACAACCGCGAGAGAAAGCAAAAGGAACAAAGCAAATTCTTTCTGAAGATTGGTGAGATATACTTTCTGGGCGAAGATCCTACCCACGTAATGAACCTCGTCGAAATGAAATTTTGAAAGCGCGTTCTCAATGGAAAAAGCCAGTGAATCTGCTTGTCTTTTCTTTAACGCGTCCTGTGTCTTAATATAAATTGTTACCGATTTTCCATTCAGCGGAAAGAAGGATCCTACAAGATGTGGTGAATTATAAATAGAAATGCTATCGTCTTTATAAAGACTTTCATCTTCGAAATGTAAGGTGCGCATCTGGGTTGGCATTAATCCGCCCAGGTCCACATTTTTAAGATTGGTAGGAGACGTTACTTTTTGAATGTACTGCAATTCAGAAAAGACTTTTGTTAGGCTATCTACCCTTAATAAAAAAGGCTTATTGAAGATGCCTTTATTACTTTCTACGGCTACAAGGGCAAACTCATTATCGTGTTCAAATGTATTACGGAATTTATTGTAAAGTTCCAGTTCGTGATCTTCGTTAGGAAAGAAAGCTTCAAAATCGTAATCGAAGCGCAAAGTACGGATATTATAGAGACAAAGCGCCGAAAATAAAACCACAAAGAGCAGCACCAGCGAATAATATGTTCTTTGGTTTTTGATACGTACAAAGCTAATAACAAATCAAGTCTAAAAAACCTTAATATTATGGGAAAATTACATTTTTCATCTATATTTGAGGTCTCTTTTTACTGCTTTTGTATCTGCTTTTTTGAAACAAGAAACAGGAGCGAGGAATCAAGAGGATCAACTATAAACTATCGACTATAAACAATAAACTTAAGCAGTATGCCAAAAGGAATTTTTAAAGTACCAACTCCGGTGAATGAGCCGGTAAAGCAATACGCCAGTGGAAGCGCCGAGCGTAAAGAACTTCAGGCTATGTTAAAAGAAATGCGCTCGAAGGAGCTCGACATTCCTATGTACATTGGCGGAAAAGAAGTGCGAAGCAATAACAAAGTTCGTGTTGCCCCTCCGCATGATCATAAACATACGCTTGGACATTTTCATAAAAGTGATAAAACACATATTCAGCAAGCCATTGATGCTGCTATGGCGGCGCGCGAAAAATGGGTAAATCTTAGCTGGGAACATCGCGCCAGCATTTTCTTAAAAGCAGCCGATCTTATTGCTGGTCCTTACCGTGCAAAACTAAATGCGGCGACTATGCTCGGGCAAAGTAAGAACGCTTACCAGGCCGAAATCGACAGCGCCTGCGAAATCATTGATTTCTTACGTTTTAATGTTCATTTTATGACCGAGATCTATGCTGAACAACCTATCAGCAGTCCGGGAGTGTGGAACAGGCTCGAATGGCGACCCCTTGAAGGATTTGTTTATGCTTTAACACCATTTAATTTTACGGCCATTGCAGGAAATCTTCCTACAAGTTGTGCCCTGATGGGTAACGTGGTTGTTTGGAAACCAAGTAATACCCAGGTTTACAGCGCCAATGTGTTAATGGAAATATTTCAGAAAGCAGGCGTACCGGATGGTGTTATCAATCTTATTTATCCGAGTGGTCCGGATGCAGCCGAAGTAATCTTTAATCACAGGGATTTTGCGGGAATTCATTTTACAGGAAGTACCGAAGTGTTCCAGAACATCTGGCAGACCATTGGAAACAACATTCATAAATACAAATCGTATCCTAAAATTGTTGGTGAAACAGGAGGTAAAGATTTTATCATGGTTCACAAAACCGCCGACGCCAAAGAAGTGGCTGTGGCTTTAGGACGGGGAGCATTCGAATACCAGGGACAAAAATGTTCCGCGGCATCGAGAGCGTACATCCCGTCTAACCTTTGGGACGACGTAAAAATCTTTTTAACCGAAGATCTTAAAACCATGAAAATGGGACCAACGGAAGACTTCACCAACTTCATCAACGCTGTTATCGACGAGAAAAGTTTTGATAAACTTCAATCTTACATTGAAAAAGCAAAAGCAGATAAAGGAGTGGAAGTGGTTGCCGGAGGAAAATGCGATAAATCGAAAGGTTATTTCATTGAACCAACCGTATTGAAAGTGGACGATCCGAAATACGTAACCATGTGCGAGGAATTATTCGGACCGGTATTAACCCTTCATGTTTACGATGAAAATAAATTTGAACAGATGCTCGATATCGTTGATAGCACCAGCATTTACGCTTTAACCGGCTCTATTATGGCAAGCGATCGTTACGCTATTGAACTGGCTACTAAAAAACTGTCGAACGCAGCAGGAAACTTTTATATAAATGATAAATGTACCGGCGCCGTTGTAGGGCAGCAGCCATTTGGTGGCGCACGTGGAAGTGGAACAAACGATAAAGCAGGAGCTAAAGTTAATTTGCTGCGCTGGGTTAGTCCGCGTACCATTAAAGAAACCTGGGTTCCGCCAACAGACTACAGATATCCGTTTTTACAGAAAGATTAAGGGTCTATCCTTTTTTCGACGCGAATTCCGCAAATTAACGCTAATCTAAGTTTAAAAAGATTCGCGAAAATCGGCGCAATTCGCGTCTTTTTATTTTAAACTGTTAATTTCTATTTTCCTCATAAAACCCTTTACCCGCCTCATTTATTTGCAATTAACATAGGGATTTATTATGTTAGCATTATTAAACTACACGAGTAACTAAACAAAAAAACAACACATGAAAATAAATTTACAATTAATTGCAGCGGCTTTAACCTTAACGATGGGGTTAAATGCGCAGGAAACAACCATTAAGCACAGAGGATGCGGAACGCCGCAACCATCAGCTGAATGGAACGCATGGTTTAACAAGAAAGTGGACGAATACAAGGCTAACATGGTAGCGGGTAAAGCTACAATGATTGCCTATAATATTCCGGTGATTGTTCACGTTATTCATGGTGGACAAGCCGTAGGAACCTATCCAAACCTCAGCCAGGCGCAAATCAACTCACAGATCAACATCCTTAACCAGGATTTTTCAGGCACAGGCTTAAATGTTAACCAGCTTGCAAGTACAGGTTTTTCAACAACAGGAGCTGCTCAAACAGGATTAGCGTTCTGTCCTGCTACAAAAACCCCGGGAGGAACAACTTTAACAGAACCGGGAATTGAAAGGATAAACTATAACACCAATTCATGGCAGGACCCAGCCAGCTTTAGTTCTCCCGGCGCATTTCAGAATTTTATTAATACCGTAGTAAAACCCGCTACGATATGGGATCCAACCCGTTACCTGAACATTTGGGTAACCGATGAGAATCCTAGTGTAGGTCTTTTAGGTTTTGCAGTTTTTCCGGGTGGTGCAGGCTTATCAGGACTCAGCGGGCCTTTTGGAACCGCCAGTGATGATGGCGTATGGTGCCTTGCTGGCGCTTATGGGAATGTGGGATCTCTCGTTCCGGGTTTCGACAAAGGAAGAACTGCCAGTCATGAGATCGGCCACTGGCTTGGTCTTCTTCATATAGGTGGAGATGGGAATGGTAATTCAGGTGGAGACTGTGCCGCAAGTGATTTCTGTAATGATACCCCTCCTCAAAAAGGCGGTTTCGCCAGCGGACAATTCGGACAAAATTATGGCGCACCAACTTATCCTATTCACGTAGGCGTTTGCTCAGGTTCAAGTTTTGGTGATATGTTTATGAACTTCATGGATTACACTGATGACGCTGCAATGTACATGTTTACACCTGATCAAAGTGCACGGTTCCAAACTGCAATGCAAAACGGAACTTTCAGAACCCAGTTAAGCACCAGCGCAAGCACCATGTGTGTAATGACCGGAGTTGACAACAACCAGATGTCAGACAACAACGTGACCTTATATCCGAACCCAACCAGCGGAAAAGTTAGCATCAAAGCTTCTTTCTCAACCAATAATAGCATCGATATCCAGGTTCATAACGCGCTTGGACAACTCATTAAATCTTCTAAACATGAAGGTGTGAGAAACGATGTGATGACAATTGACCTCACAAACTGTCCTGAAGGAGTGTATTTTATTACACTTGACAATGGCAGCAGCAGGACGGTGAAACGCCTCGTAATAAGTAAATAAAAGCTTTTTTAGCACATTACAAAGGAAGGCTCCGGAATACGGGGCCTTTTTTTATTAAAAGAAGATTGTTGAATTCAATAAACACAAGTTTTGTTAAGAATTTAACGTTGACTTCCCTGAGACTGCCTTGTATAGCCTTATTTTTGCTATACTCTTTACTATGGGAACAAGACGAAAAAAAGAAATGAGCCTTAAAGAAGTAATCGCCTTGATTACTTTACTTGATGATCCGGATGAGGACATTTATTCGCAGGTACGCGATCGTTTTGTGATCCTGGGCCCTCCGGCCATTCCTCACCTGGAAACTGCCTGGGAAAACAGCTTTGATGCCATCATGCAAAAGCGCATCGAAGCCATTATCCACGATATACAGTTTGAAACACTTCAAAAGGCGCTAAAAACCTGGGCAAAAGAGGAACAGGACGATCTTTTAAAAGGAACCTTAATTCTGGCCCGGTACCAATATCCCGATTTTGATGAAAATAAGATCAGGAAACAACTCGCGCAGATTAAACAGGATGTTTGGTTAGAATTACACGAAGATCTTACTGCTCTTGAAAAAGTAAAAATCGTCAATCATATTTTATTTGAAGTTCATCAGTTCAGCGGAAACATTACAAACTATCATGCCCCGCAAAATTCCTTTATAAACAACGTCCTCGAATCCAAAAAAGGAAATCCCCTAATGTTAAGCGTAGTGTACGCCCTCATTTGCAAAGAACTTAGTATCCCGGTTTACGGCATTAATCTTCCTCAGCATTTTGTACTTGCTTATGTGAACGAGAACGCGAACCTGATCGATGCTACCAACAAATCACTTTCTAATAATATTCTTTTCTATATCAATCCGTTCAGCAAAGGTTTAATCTTTAACCAAAAGGATATAGACTCTTTTCTTAAACAGCTTAACCTCGAACCCGAAGCAAAGTATTACCTTCCATGCAGCAACGTGGAGATCATTAAACGCTGTATCAATAACCTTATCTACGCTTATGAAAAGCTTGGGTATCTGGAGAAGGTAGCAGAATTGAAGGGGTTGGAGAAACAACTATAATTATATTCTGACGCGAATTCTGCGAATTAACGCTTATCAGATTGTTCAAAGATTCTTTGCGTAAATCTTTGCGAGAAACCTTTATACAGTCACTAAACAAAAAAGGACAGTGATGAGCTGTCCTTTATCATTAGTCATTTATCCTTCGTCCATTAGTTAACAATAATCTTCCTCGTCAATTTATTTCCATCGTTCACAATCGTTAAGAAATAAACTCCTGGAGCTAAATTGCTGGTGTTATATTCGAATTTATCCTGCGATTTTGATACAGGAAGATCAAGTAAATGTCCGAGTACATCCGTTATTGTAATAGTTGAATTGTGAACATCATTTCCCTGAACCACAAATTTATTATGTGCAGGGTTAGGATAAATGCTGAACGAGTTACTTAAACTGTTTTCATGGATAGAAAGTTTTTCATCGGTTGTAAAACTGTATTCGATCCTGCTTCCGAAATCAGCGCCGAAACTTTTTACGAGGTTTCCGAATTGGTCCTTAAGAGCCACGTAACCTGCACCCTGTGCGGGAACGGCCCACCACTGTAACCCGTCGCCAACAATATCGTCAACAATAAGTGTGTAACATCCGTTCAGTAAATAATAATCGGTGTGAACTGTGTTAGCTGCTGTGAAACTATTCGAGCCTACAATATTTCCATTGTTATCGGTAATGGTGTAAGTGTTGTGAGTAGGGTAGTTGTTGGTTTTAAATTCTACCGCGAAATTTCCGGGCACCGCGTCAGGGACAACAAACGTAGATGTGAAACGGTCGTTGTAAGCGTAATCATCGGCGAGAGCGTTTACAAACTTCACTTTAGCATTGAATCTGTTCGTTCCCGGAAGTATGTCGTTCTGCCATAGGCTTCCTACAGGTAATTTAACGGTTACAGTATCCATTGAGTTTAATGTTCCGGCCCATGAGTAGGTTTGTTTTACAGTGGCGTTGTTGCACCAGTATTCAAAATCGATTCCATTGATAGTTATTGATCCTGTGTTCTGAACAATAATTAAAGGATCAGAACAGATTGGGTTTCTTCTCGAATGCAGAACTCTGTCGGTAGGGGCAATAACGTTGATCACACTTGCATCGAGATTATGATTTGGCGCACCATAAGTTACAAGCTGGTGAGCGCAGATGTAACGGTAATCTCCACTTGGAACCGGTGGATTAGAACAGTTATAATCCAGTGTCACGGTTGTACCGGGAGTTACGTGAGGCGTTAACAGATATTCTTTGGTTAACGAGGTTTCGCCCGGACACCAGCCCTGGCGATCGTAGATCCATGTTCCTCCTTGAGGAAAGATTGGATTCATTGAACATTCCTGTGTGATTGGCCAGGTAAATTCATCGGCGCCCCCGTTTACATTAAAAGAATGGAAAATGGTTCCGCCATTCTGATGAAATTCTCCCTGCGCACCATGACCAGTAATGGTTGAGCGCATTTTAAAATCTTTTCCCCCGCTTAACAAAGGAACATTGAGAGTGTTGAAACGCGTGTCGTTGTTAATGCTTCCAATACCAACGCCACCATAACGTGCCCCACCTTGCCACAATTGGTTAAACTCAAGAATGGTTCTTGGAGGTGTTCCTACAATGAAAAGGAAATCCAAGTCCATTTGTTCCTGCCATTCTCCACCCATGGTCATTAATAAACGTTTTGGTCCTTTTAAAATTGGTGTATAATCGGTGATGTCGTAATACCATGTTTTTCCGTTGGGCCCGAGGCTGAGTCCTTTTCCATATGGAGTAACAAAGGACATGATCTCGTTGTAATAAGGATAACGTTTGTAATATGGAAGATTTCCAATCGTTAAAGTTCCTGTTTGTGTAACAGGTACAATTCCCATAAATGTTCCGTTATCGCCATTATAAACATTCTGCGCAACGGCCTGGTAATAATATTGAGTTGTTACAAGTGTTACCGCGTCGTGTGCCATTGGTACAACCGTGGCGTTAGAAACGATGCTGTATTGTGTAACGATTTCAGGATTTCTCGCAACAGAATCTTTTACGGTAACAGTGGTGTTAGTGGTTGCGTATGTTCCATTGAAGAAAACAATATTTGGACGTGTATTTGTTTCGTAGAACGATCTGGTTAATTTATGACCAGGATCGTAAGTCCATTGAACATTTACTCCTGTTGATGTTAATGCGTTTTTACTGTCGTTGATCACAGATCCTGTTCCTTCACTCATTTTGTAATAAGCGAGAAGATTACTATAGAAAGGATGCGTGTTATCGATCGGTTTGTTGATCCAGTTCTGAATATCGCCTGACGAAAGTTCTTTGTTCCAAACAGTGAATTCATTTACTTTTCCTTTCCAGTTATTGAGTAGATTTTCATCTTTTCCAAGGATCATGGTAAGAATGGACAAAGGTTTTGTTTTTCCAGTTCCCGACTGAAATAAAACTCCGTTCAGGTAAATTTTCATATCACCTGTAGTCGCGTTTTTTGTGAAGGCCCAGTGGTTCCATTGTCCGCCCTGCGCCGTAGCTGTGGTAACACCGTTGATGCGATCGTATCCGTTATTGTATCCGCAATCAAAATAAACACTGTTGTCGCTCCACGGTAAGTGAACGTTTAAATGACGCTGTGTTGAACTGGTTCCATATCCGTAAACCACCGACGTGTTTAAAGGCATCATGTTAGATCTTCCGAAGGCCCAGAACGTAATGGTGATTTCGTTATTGATGCTTGTGAATTGAGCAGGATTAATGTATGAGTGACCCATTGAAGCAAGATCGAGCGCATAGTTGTTGTTCGAATAGAGCGCCATATTACCCGCACCTGTGGTTCCGTTTAACGTAATGGCTGTTGACGATTGTGTATTGGTAAAAGAATAATCGATAAGAATATTGCTTGTACCGTTCCATACAAACGGTGTGTGAAACTGAATGCGGTTATCGCCATTCGTAAATGTGTAAGTGCTGTTATACACATTGGTAAAACCTGTAAGCGTTACTGTATTGGATACAAGAGCGGTAAGTGAAGTATGCTGAATTCCTACTTTGAAGAAGCCAGCCACACCACCTGCATTGGCTACTTTAAGAAAGAAACCATCGATGTTACCGGCGCTGAATCCCGCACTCGTAAGTTCTGCGGCTGTATAAAGAATCTGAGTGCGACCCGATTTCTCGTTTGATTTTAAAAGATTGGTGATAGTGGCGCCGCCTGTTCCAACAGTATACTGTGTTTCGGAAATAATGTTATTAAGCACCACGTTGGTCTGACTATAATTATAATAATCGTAAAGTGTTTGGGTTGTATAAGGAAAAACTGTCCCCGTAAAATTTGAAACGATGTGAGTAGGGTGATAAACAAGATCGTTTTCAATTCTGCTTGAATCCACAATGTAGGTGTTGCACGAATAATCCCACTCGCCGCAGCCCTGGTTAGGATTGGCCTGGTTAGAGATCAGGTTGTTTTTACAACGCATGTTGTATTTCAGGATGATCTTCTCAAACGTGGTGCTTCCGGTTGGAAAATTTATGACGCTGTCGCGCGTATTACTTCCGTATTTAAAACCTTTTACAACAATAGTGTCGCCAACGTTTTGTGAGTGGAGATTATTAATTAAGAGTAAGAACAGGAATGGGATGATGATTCTTTTCATATTAATTATTTCAGTTTTAAATGTTGAATGTTAAATGATAAGCCAATTTAAAATTCATCACTTAACATTTATCATTTCTTTGATCCACCAAAATACAACTAAAACCCCATCTAAAACGATCTAAATTCCGAATAGTTGTTGGTTTCCTAATGTGAGACTAAATATTTTAGATTGTCCGGGGTCTAATTTCCAAGCCTTAAATACGTAGCTTTACAGGATGGACGAAAAACCAAAACGTCGTGTACGCTACAAAGGAACGCACCCGAAGAATTTCAGTGAAAAATACAAAGAGCTTGATCCTGAACATTACGCAAAAGATATTGCAAAAGTAATTTCTCAGGGCAAAACTCCCGCCGGCATGCACCGTTCTATTTGCGTGGATGAGATCATAGAGATACTAAAGGTTACTCCCGGACAAACGGGTTATGATGCTACGCTTGGTTATGGCGGACATAGTCTCGAACTATTAAAACGCCTTACTCCCGGAGGAAAATTATACGCTACCGATGTCGATCCTTTTGAATTGCCACGAACCAAAGAACGTCTTTCTTCTTATGGTTATGGAGAAGATGTGTTACTGATCCGCAAAATGAATTTCTCGGGCATCGATCAGATTGCGGCTGAAGCCGGCCCTTTAAATTTTGTACTGGCCGACCTTGGCGTTTCTTCCATGCAGATAGATAATCCCGAAAGAGGTTTTTCATTTAAGACAGAGGGCCCGCTCGATTTACGATTGAATCCTAAAAGTGGAATTTCAGCTGCCGCGTTTTTAAAGAAAGTAACTGCGGAAAGACTTGAAGAATTATTCATTGAAAATTCAGACGAGCCTTATTCCGAATATATTTCAAGCGCGATTATTTCCGCTATCAGAAGAGGCAAACCAATTGAAACAACTTTACACTTAAGAGATATCATTGCGGACTCACTAAAATTTATTTCAGAGAAAATAAGGAACGAAGAGATCAAAAAATCCTGTCAGAGATGTTTCCAGGCTTTACGTATTGAAGTGAATCACGAATTTGAGGTGCTCGACAGCTTCCTTGAAAAACTTCCCGACGCTCTTGCTCCAGGGGGCCGTGTGGCTATTCTTTCATTTCATTCGGGAGAGGACCGCCGCGTTAAGAAATCGTTTCAGCACATGTTCCGTGAAGGGATTTACAGCGAGATCGCTCCCGATGTTATTCGTCCTTCTGCCGAAGAATGCAGTACCAACCCAAGAGCGAAGTCTGCGAAGTTGAGATGGGCCATCAAAGCCTAAATACTATAAAAAAACACAATTAACATACTAAGTCATTCTGTCTTTCGTTAACTTCAGTGCGAATGAAATTGTTTTTAACTATAAACCTGTTTTGTCTGTCGGCTTTTATATTCGGACAAACCGTTGAGAAGTACGCCGACATTGACGCGCTTATCAATACAAAATCTACCATTGATGCCATGACGGCATTAAAGAAATTAAAAGAAGAATATAAAAAAGATACCGTTGAAGGAGCTTACTGGGTCCGCTATTCAAAAGCCGCTTATATTTTTTATAAGCAGGACGAGGCAAAAATGGCCATTAATAAGGCCGTAAAGAAAGATCCTGACAACGCCGAATATCATTTCGAAAAGGGACTCTTGTATAACCGCACCAATGAACCGAAGGAGTCCTTTGAAGGATTTAATAAAGCGGTGGCCCTATCGCCGGAAGGAAAACATTATTACTGGAGAGGGATCCTGAACCAGCAACTGAAAAAGAATGACGAAGCCGAGAAAGATTACCTCAAAGCTATTGAACTAAAATTTGAACCCCCCGAGCTTTATAATAATCTTGCCATTCTTACAGGAGTAAAAAATAAACACGAAGAAGCGCTCGCACTCATCAATAAAGCCATTGCGTTGAATCCAAGGTATTCACAAGCTTATTCAACACGTTCGCAGAATTATTTTTTCATGCTTAATATTGATTCTGCCTGTAAAGATAAACAAAGAGCGTTGAGCATGCGTTATAAGGCCGCTTTTGATATTCCTGATTCCATCTGTAACGCCGATTACAATAAGCAACTTAATTACGCCGCCAATCTTTTTGTATTCAGTAAAATGTATGCTGCGGCCATCAAAGCCTATACGAAACTCATTGATAATAATGTATTGAAGTCGGGTGTTTTCATGAACCGTGGCTATTGTTACTACCAGCTTAAGGATTATAAAAATGCTGAAAAAGATTATCTCCAGGCTTTGTCCTTCCCAAATAATAATGTGGACGGACTTTATGACAATCTTAGTCTGTTATATTTTGAAATGGACAATTTTGAAAAGGCAGCTGAATGGTCGACTAAACGTATTGAGCTCAACCCAAACAATCATGTGGCTTACCTTGACCGGGGCTTATCTTATCGCAAATTAAAAAAGTATAAGGACGCTGAAAAGGATTTTAATAAATCGCTTTCCATCAAGCCTGATTTCTTCCGTGCTTTTGGTTACAGATCGTTTTTATTTCTTGAACTTGGAAAAACCGAACAGGCTCTCGCGGATGCTAATAAGGCCATTGAATTAGATTCCAAATATGGTTTTGCTTACGGCGTAAGGGCCCAGATCAAACAAAAACTGGGAGAATCTGATTTTTGTATTGATTTTTACAAGGCCAGGGAATACGGTGAACCGGATGCGGACGAAGCGATAAAGTTGTTTTGTAAATAAATTGAACGTAAAGAAAAATAATTATCTAAGGATTTTCTTCATAGTGATTCTTGTATTCTGTAATTTTTCAATTAACGCCCAAACATTTATAGAAAAATTCAAAGAGTTGTATGATTACACTATCTCTCCAAGAGACAATAAAAACTTTAAGGAATTCTACGAAATAATCATCCCTCAACCAATAGATCACGAACATCCGAAGAAAACATTCGATCACAGAATTTATATAGGCTTCCAGGGTTTTGATTCACCAAATGTTATAGAGACAGATGGCTATGCAATTGATCATGTTGGAATTCTTTATACTTCCGGGCAACGTTATACTCATGAATTAAGTACTGAATTAAAAGCAAACCTCATTGTAGTAGAACACCGTTATTTTGGTAAATTTTAACTACAAAACAGGCGGCAGAGGATTATCATTATATTAAAACCATTCTTGATCCCATCTTAAAAGGGAAATGGGTCTCTACAGGAGCCAGTAAAGGTGGGCAGGCTGCGCTTGCGTACCGTGCGCTTTATCCTAAAGACGTGTGTACAACAGTTGTTTACGGAACAGCGTTGAAGGATAAGCAAAGTGTAATGGATGACTCGTTATTGTATGATTTGTCTCAAACAGATTGTGGTAAAAAATTATCGGCGTATCAGCGTTCTTTGTTTTTTTACAAAAAAGAATTGTTACTTATTTTCGCTGAATATGCTTTGAAAAAAGAGTTAATTTTTAAGCCGTTAGATGCACAAACAATATTCGATTACATGGTACTTGAACTCCCATTTACATTTTGGCAAACATTTAAAAAAGAAGATCAGTGTAAATATATCAGCGATTCAACAGTTAGCATTAACAACCAATTAGTCTCTCTAATACATTATGTAAGACCACAATTTTTCTCTGTTAAAAAGCTATCGTTTCGCGAAAGGGCATTTTACATGTTTTATCATGAATTAGGTTATTATGAATATAATACTGAACCCTTTAAAAAATATCTTACACAAACAGACTATTCCAATAAAAGATTTGCGACAGATCGGGTTACCATTAAATTTGATAAAAGTTTTCAGGAAGGAGTAAACGCCATGATGAAGACAGATGCTTCAGAGACTATTTTCTTTGTTTACGGAGAGTATGATCCATGGAGACTACAATCTTCAGCGAAGAAAAATGTTTTTGTTGTAAAGGAAGGAAGTCATTCGAGCAGGATTAAAGATTTGCCTTCTACTGAACAGACTGTAATTTTTGATAAGGTAAAGAGCTTTATGAAATAATAATCATGAACAAAGAGGAAGCAGATAAACCAAAAACATGGACCCGGCGAAAATTTATCCGTGCCATGGTTTGGTCCGCGATTGGCTTCGGTTTGCTGGATGCGCTTTGGATCGAGAAATTCTTTATTGAGACCAACGAATTTTATCTCGGTAATTCAACAGATGACAACTATGACATTAAGGTTCTTCAGATATCCGATCTTCATCTTCAATCGTCACTTGATTATAAACATAAACGCCTCGCTCAAAAAGTTAATGAATTAAAACCCGATCTTATTTTTATTACCGGCGACGCCGTAGATTATAAGAAGAACATTACAACTCTGAATAAGTTTCTTCAGCTTCTTGACAAAGACATAAAAAAGGTAGCGATAACTGGTAATTGGGAATATTGGGGATATGTAGACATAAATGATCTCAATATCATTTATAATTTTAATAATTGTGATCTTCTTATCAACCAAAGCAAACAATTTGAAGTAAGAGGAAAAACGATTTCTGTTACTGGCGTAGATGATTATGTTGGAGGAAGGGCTGATATAAAAAAAGCTCTTCAATCGTATTCAAAAAGTAACTATCATGTAATTTTGAATCATTGCCCTCAATACAGTGATGCAATTGCAAATCATCTTGACCAGAATACAAAAGCTGATTTCATTCTCTCAGGACATACGCATGGTGGCCAGGTAAATCTTTTCGGCTTTGTTCCATTTTTACCTCAGGGAAGCGGCGATTATTTAAAAGGTTGGTATAAAGACGACAAAAGGAACATGTATGTATTAAAAGGAATAGGGACAAGTATTCTCCCCATTCGATTTATGGCAAGATCAGAAATTGCTGTATTTCATTTAAAGGCTTAAACAAACCCCCCTTCTACCCGAAGGGGATTTTTAATCCGTGTTAATCTGTGTTTGTCTTTTAGAGTTTTGAGTGAGATCCTTCCTTCGTCAGGATGACAGTGTGGCCGTCACGCTTAGCGGAGTCGAAGCGCTACCCAAACGCATTAAACCCCGTAACATCCATTCCTGTAATCAACAGGTGAATGTCATGTGTTCCTTCGTAAGTGATAACACTTTCAAGGTTCATCATATGGCGCATGATAGGATATTCTCCTGTAATTCCCATACCGCCATGGATCTGGCGTGCTTCGCGTGCAATGGTCAAAGCCATGTGAACGTTGTTACGTTTTGCCATACTGATCTGTGATGGAGAAGCTCTGTGCTCATTTTTAAGAACACCTAAACGCCAGGTGAGTAATTGTGCTTTAGTGATCTCGGTGATCATCTCGGCTAATTTCTTTTGTGTTAACTGGAAAGCGCCAATTGGTTTTCCGAACTGAACGCGTTCCTTGCTGTAACGCAAAGCGCTGTCGTAACAATCCATTGCTGCGCCAATAACACCCCATGCAATTCCGTAACGCGCACTGTTAAGGCAACCTAAAGGACCTTTTAATCCTTTGATGTTAGGGAAAATATTTTCTTTAGGAACTTTTACATTATCAAAAACAAGTTCTCCGGTAGCACTTGCGCGCAAGCTCCATTTGCCATGAGTTTCAGGAGTAGTGAATCCGGCCATACCGCGTTCAACAACTAAACCGCGAATATCTCCGGCTTCGTCTTTTGCCCAAACAACGGCAATGTCGGCGAAAGGAGAATTACTGATCCACATTTTTGCGCCGTTAAGGATCACGTGTTTTCCATCACCGGCATCTTTAAAATTGGTGATCATTCCTGCAGGATTACTTCCATGATCCGGCTCGGTTAATCCGAAACAACCCATTAAATCGCCGGTTGCCAGCTTTGGTAAATATTTACGTTTTTGTTCTTCGCTTCCGTAAGTAAAGATCGGGAACATAACGAGTGAACTCTGAACCGAAGCTGTAGAGCGGAGACCACTATCGCCACGCTCCAGTTCCTGCATAATGAGTCCGTAAGAGATCTGGTCAAGTCCTGGTCCGCCATATTCGGCCGGGATATAAGGTCCGAAGGCGCCTATTTCGGCTAAACCTTTGATCCATTGTTTAGGGAATTTTGTAGTCTGACAAGCCTCTTCAACAATAGGAGTTACTTCTTTTTTCACCCATGCGCGGGCTGTTTCACGAATTAATTTATGTTCGTCGCTTAAAAGCTCATCCATTAAATAATAATCGTGAGCCTGGAAATTATCGGTTGCCATAGTTTAAAATTGAGGTACAAATTTAGTATTATTCCGGGATTAGTGTACGGTTTATAAAGCTTTGTTTTCATTGCAAAATTCAGTATCTTTAAACAGGAACAGGTTATTAAACATTCTCTAAAATATTTTACATCTCTTTTGCTCCTGTGTGGCTCAGTTAGCGGGCAGGATATTCATTTTTCACAATACGACGGTTCGCTGCTCAATCATTCTCCTGCCTTTACAGGTATGTTCAACGGCGATTACAGGGTTGGAGCCATTTACCGGAGTCAGTGGCAGGCCGTACCGGTGCCTTATTCTACATTCAGTATGAATGGCGAGGCGCGGTTTAAACCACCTTCATTCGCCAAAGATATGATTGGTGCCGGTGTGTTATTTAACAGTGATAAAGCAGGTGACACACGTTACGGTACCACACATTTATATTTAAGTGGAACGTATTTACATTCCGCTACAGCCGATAGCTCTCTTCTGGTTTCCGCTGGATTAAATGTGGGCTGGTGCCAGGTTGGTTTTGACTACGAACGTATGACTTTCGATAACCAGTTCGATGGCCTGCAATATAATCCGACACTTGCCTCGGGCGAACGTTTTACCTGGACAAAATACAATTACGCCGATATTAATTTCGGACTCGCGGCCCAATACCGTATCAACCGATCGTTGAATGTAACATACGGTTTTTCTCTACTTCACTTAACAACCCCTGTTATTAGCTATCAGGGAAATTTTGTGAGCCGGCTTGATATGAAGATCGGTAATTATGTAAGAGTGGTTACTCCGGTTAGCGCAAAAGCAGATGTTATTGGAGAAGCTTTGTTCAACAAACAGGGAAAATATTACGAAGTTATTCCACACGGCTCGGTAAAATATTATTTAAACAGAGATGATAATAAAGCCGTTCTTGCAGGAGCCTGCTGGAGAGCGAGAGACGCTGTGATCTTCAGAGTGGGTTACACTTACAAAACTATGAACAGTGGTATTGCTTACGATATTAATACAAGTAAATTCATTGCGGCCACCAATCGCCGCGGGGCTTTCGAAATTTTTATAAACTACATCATTAAAAAAGAACCAAGCTACGTTGCCAAGAAGCGTGTTTGTCCGGTGTTTATGTAGGAAAGTTGAAAGATGAACGTTGAATGTTTAAAGTACAAAATTAAAGAAATAGAAATTATTTGTGAGAATCTGTAAACTGTTTAATATTATTCTGTTCTTTTTCAGTGTTCAGTTCGTGTGCGCCCAAAGTAACCGCCAGCTCATGGTTCAGGGCGATCAGGCCATGGCAAGCAAGGACTGGTTCAGCGCGGCTCAATATTATAACAGATTGTATAATCGTGATAGCAGTGAAATGAATCTGCAGTACAGTTACGCCGAAGCCAGTCGCCTTAATTTTGATCTCGATCTCGCTTACAGATTATATTATAAAGTGTCCTTATTCGACAACGGAAAAAAATATCCTTTATGTTTTTACTGGATGGGACAAATCCTTAAGAATAAAGGTCAATACAAAGAAGCAAAAAAATATTTCGCGAAGTTTGCCAAAACAAAAAAAACAAAAGGAACCAAATTCAATTACGATTATTTCATCGCTAAATCAAAGCTTGAAGTAGAGGCCTGCGACCTGGCCATGATCCTTATTAAATCTCCTGTAAGCGAAAAGCTGGAACATCTTGATACAACCATCAATAGTAAAGTGAGCGAATACGCCGCTTTTGAAAGCGACAGTATCCTGTATTTTTCTTCTTTGAAAAATTCTTCTAGGAAAGATGCCAATGAAGTCAGCTTCAATAAAATTTACCGCTCCGAAATGAAAAATCTGAAATGGCAGCGCGTAAAAGCCCTCGATACAAATATCAATGCTACTTATCTTCATAACGCCAATACCTGTTTCAGCGACGATTATAAACAAATGATCGTGTCGCGTTGTACGGCAAAAAACGCTACTGAATATGCATGCGAATTGTTTCAGAGTAATTATGTCAACAATAAATGGCAAGCCCTCGAGCGCATGCCTGAACCTGTAAACGTAAAAGGAGCAAACACATCACAGCCAAGCTTTGGAGTGATAGAAGGGAAAACCGCATTATTTTTTGCCAGTAACAGGGCAGGAGGGGAGGGTGGACTTGATATCTGGTACACCATCAGAAATGCCGATGGAACTTTTGAAACACCTGTTAACTGCGGAAAGAAAGTGAATACACCCGACGACGAGATCACGCCCTGGTTTGTAAATGAAAGAAATACATTGTTCTTCAGCAGTACCTATCACAAAGGATTGGGAGGTTTTGATATTTTTAAAAGCGAATACAAAAACAACGAATTCAACGAACCACAAAATGCAGGATACCCGATCAACAGCAGCTACAACGATATTTATTATTCGGTGAACAAGAGCCGCGACCGTGCCTATCTGTCAAGTAATCGTGTTGGCTCTTTCTTTGAGAATAAGCTCAATTGCTGTAATGATATTTACCGTTTCAATATTGAACCATTAAGTATTCCTCAAAAACCTATTGATACCTTGAAAATGATGACGGAACAGATCAAATTACTGGTTCCTCTTACATTGTATTTTCATAACGATGAACCTGATCCTAAAACAAAAAATATTACCACCTCAAAAAATTACGAAACAACTTACAACGAGTATAAAGTTCTGGTGCCCGATTATCAGAAAGAGTATCCTAAAGGAGCAGAAGGCGACCAGAAAGAAGCTGCACTCAACAGAGTTGAGAACTTCTTCTCTGATAGCGTAGATGCAGGTATGGACGACCTTCGTAAATTCTCCGATCTTCTTCAGAAAGTATTGGAGAAAGGTGAAACCGTAAAAATTACAATGAAAGGATATTGCAGTCCGCTAGCCAGTACCGACTATAACGTTAATCTTGCAAAAAGAAGGATCAGCAGTCTGCGGAATTATTTCAGTGAGACCAAAAATGGCTGGTTTGTAAAGTATATTAACAATCAGGCACCGGGCGAAGGAAAAATTATTTATGAAGATGTAGACATTGGCGAATTACCAATGAGCAAAGTCAGCGACGATTTAAAAGATAAACGTAACTCCGTCTATAGCCCTTTTGCAGCACAGGAAAGGAAGATCCAGATCATTGCTGTAAGTTTCGGAAATTAATACTATGAAAACATCTTATAAACTTTACATTATTCTCATAGGGGCACTTATTTTATTTTCTGTTGGGTTATTTAATGGTTATGCCCTTATTTACCCGGATAGCGCAACGTATATTCATTCCGGCTTTGATTTTTTTATTCCCCGGGACAGACCCATATTTTACGGTTTATTTGTGCGGCTTTTTTCATTGAACTATTCTTTATGGACTGTTATCCTGATTCAGAACCTGATTCAATCATGGCTTCTTCTGGAGGTTTGTCTATTGTTTTTTTCTTCAAAGAGGGCTCCTTTTTATTTTATAATTATTACGGCTTTTCTTACATTTTTTACCAGTATAGCATGGTATACGAACCAGATCATGCCTGATTTTTCAGCGCCTATCATTGCCATGGTACTATTTCTTATGGTGTATTCGCCAAGTGTGAGTATTATCAAACAAATTGTTTATTCACTGATTATTCTCCTCTCAAATTCAATTCATTTATCCCATTTATTAATTGCGTCATCTGTTATATTCTTCATTGTGATATTTGAATTCTGGAATTATAAGAAAAAGACTGTTTTTTACCTGGAAATAAAACGCAGAAACATAATAATCGCGGTTTTTGTGGTGCTTATTTCCTGGATAATTATACCGTCAATGAATTATATGATTGGCAATAAATATGAATTATCTAAAGGTTCCCATGTTTTTCTTATGGCACATTTTGCAGACAATGGCACCTTAAAGAAATTCCTGAATGAAAATTGTGATAAAGAGGAATACAGAAATTGTAAATTATGCCAGTATAAAGACAGTCTTCCAACAAACCTTAATAGTTTTTTATGGGAGGCAAACAGCGTTTTTTATAAAACCGGCGGTTGGGAAAATTCAAAAGAAGAATACACTAAAATAATCAATGGCATTAAAAGTAAACCAAAATACATTTTTTTCAACATGTATAAATCACTATTGTATTCGGGAACGCAACTCACGAGAAACGATATTGGTAGCGGATTAATTCCTTTTCCAAAAGGAACCGAGCAATATGGACAAATATCCTGGAGGTTTAAAAATGAATTGAATGATTATGAAAATTCGCGACAAAATACACAGTATCTCAGAGCATATCTGAACGAAATCAATAAATTTAATTTTTGGATCAACATTTGTTCACTCTTCGGTCTACTTTTAATTGCCTTTTCCGGAATTTATAAAAGAATGGATCTGTTATCTGTAAAACTGCTTGGTATGTTTGGAATTGCCGTTTTATTCAACGCTTTTTTTACCGCGGGTATCAGTGCCCCCTCAGAACGTTACCAGGCCAGGATTAACTGGCTTATTGTACTTGCAGTGTTAATAGTAGTGGTTAAGAATTTTGGAGTTCTTAAGTCGGCTTTAAAAGAATTGCTCCGAAAAGAATAATAATTAAGACAGCAACTTCTGTCTGAGGATAAACTCCAGCTGATCATTTACCTCCATCAGTTTTTCAACAAGTTTCTTTTTTTCTTCACGCAGATAATAAATCTCGAATGCGTCGTCGATTGTTTTTTTAAGCTCCTCTTTATTGAATGGTTTAAGAAAGTAACGGTCTACTTTCCCCATATTGATAGCATCAATGATCGTTTTAATATCAGCGAAACCTGTAAGAATCATTCTGAATGGATCAGGAAACTCCGTGATAAGAGAGGCAAGAAATTCAACGCCTGTCATGTTAGGCATTTTCTGATCGGTGATAATAACCTGTATGGTGTTTTTCCTGAGGATCTCAAAACCTTCAGCGGCCGATTCCGCAGTAAAAACTTTATAGTCTTTTCTAAAGTTAGCTTTAAAAGCCACGAGGTTGTTTACTTCGTCGTCAACATATAAAATATTTAATTCTTTTCCTTTCAAGGTTAAGTTGGGGGTTAAATATTCAGGCTTTAATTTTGAGTGCTTTTCTTTTACAAAGTTAAGCTTTTTTAAATATATTAATACCATGAAATCAATACTAAATGCACTAACAATTAAAAGCAGGGAAAATGCTACTTCTCACCGTCCCTTACTTTTCCGTTTGAAAGCAGCAACCGACAGGGCAGCGATGGAATCGGTGATTTCAGACACAACACAGGTATTCGACGAAATACTTGGGCAGGTTGAGGAATATGTAAAGTCAAAAAACCCTACAAAAGTTTTCAGTAAAGCAGATCTTACCGAAGCCGCGAAAAAACACATAGGCGAAATACCACATGAAGAATATGGTGTATGGGTGTTTTATCCCTGGAGCAACCGTTTGGTGCATACACTTGATGAAGAAGAATTTATAGAAGTAAGAACCAATCGTAATCAGTATAAGATCACACCGGAAGAAAAAAAAATACTGGCTGAGAAAAAAATCGGGATCATCGGACTCTCTGTCGGACAATCCATTGCTCTTACCATTGCCATGGAACGTAGCTGTGGCGAATTAAGGCTCGCCGACTTTGATATTCTTGAACTCAGCAATCTTAACAGAATAAGGACAGGAATTCACAACCTCGGCATTGCCAAGACCGTTGCTGTAGCACGGGAGATAGCCGAAATGGATCCGTATTTTAAGGTAACGTGTTTCCATGAAGGAGCCTCGGAAGAAAACATCGGAGATTTTATCACCAAAGGCGGAAAGCTAAATATTCTTGTAGATGAATGCGATGGACTTCTTGTGAAAATTCTTTGCCGCCAGAAAGCACGGGAATTGGGTGTTCCTGTTGTAATGGATACGGCAGACCGCGGTATGTTAGATGTAGAACGTTTTGACCTGGATCCGAAACGACCTATCCTTCACGGTTTTATCGATCATCTGGATATTAATAAAGTAAAAGAAGCCAAAACCAACGAAGAAAAAGTTCCTTACCTGTTACCCATGTTGGGCCTCGATACAGTTTCAACACGCATGAAAGCTTCCATGTTGGAGATAGAACAAACCATTACCACCTGGCCGCAGCTGGCTTCGTCGGTAGTATTGGGAGGTGGGCTCGGAGCCGATGTATGCCGTAGGATTTTACTGGATCAGTTTCATGATTCGGGAAGATATTTTGTTGACCTCGAAGAAATTGTTGCCGATAAAAAAGAACCAATAGAAGACGACCATCACAGATTCATTTTAAGACCTGAGATCAGCCAAGAAGAAATGCTTTCGATCATTAAAAAGAGAAATGATAAAGCGCTGGTATCGCAACTCGATCTTGATAAAAACACGGTGACGGAACTCGTAAAGTATGCAACCATGGCGCCAACCGGGGCAAACATTCAGCCATGGAAATGGATCTGGCACAATAAACATCTGTATTTATTTTTCGACGACCGTTATTCGGCCGGTTTGCTCGATTGTGGTAATACAACATCGTTTGTGGGATTGGGAGCGGCCACCGAAAATCTTGTTTTAAAAGCACACGAATTAAAATTAGAAGTCATTGCTGAAAAACAGGAGCTGGATAAAAACAGTAAATTAATTTCGGTTTATCGCTTCTTTAAAGAAAAAAATAATGAATTAATGTGGAAAACCGAAGATCATATTTGTGATGAACTTGTATCCACAATCCCCTTGAGGTTAACAAACCGTAACATTGGAAAAAGAGTAAAAATTGATGAAGAAAGATTACTGAAACTAAAAAAAATAGCGCAAACCATTCCCGGCGCCGATATGCAGATCATATCCGATGAAAAAATTCTGGACGAGATCAGGGAAGTTACCGCGGTTATGGACAGAATTCGCGTAACGCATAAAGGTGGCCATAAAGATTTTCTGGCCGAAATAAGATGGACGCCTGAACAGGCCAGGGAAATGGGAAATGGTGTTGATCTTATTGGAACCGTTGACCTTACGCCATCCGAACTCGCCGGGTGGAGGGTCTTAAAGGATTGGAACGTGGTACAATACCTTAATGAATGGAAGGTTGGAAAAGCACTCGAAAAAATTCAGAGAAAAAGCATAGCTGCGTCTTCGGCTGTTGGCCTGTTAACCGTACCGCATTTCAGCTGCAATGATTTTTATACCGGGGGAAGGGCTTTTCAGAGAATATGGCTCGCTGCTAATAAAGATAATATCTCTGTGCATCCGGCATCGCTTTCTGTTCTTATCTTTAACAACTTATTACACGGAGACAAAAACCTGTTTCCGGAAGAAATGAGACAGGAAGCATTGAGTATGAGAAAAAAATTCGAAGAACTATTCTCCATAAAAGAAGATAAAGGTGAAGTAATTTTGTTCCGTTTTTTTATTGATAACCCTCCAAAATCAAGATCGGTAAGATACCCGGTAGAACAAGTACTAAAATTTTTATAATTGGAAGAAAATAATAAAATAAAAATAACTGCTTTCAGAGCAATAACCAACAGGGAAAAATGTAAAGAGTATATGAAGGGGCACATGCAGGTGCTGGTTGATTATAAGGTTATGAAAGTAACTTCGTATAACGACAAGTGGACCTACAACCCTTCTGCTTATGTTATTGCAGCGCAGGATACAACCACAGGTGAGATGGTTGGCGCCATTCGTGTTGAAGTAGCGAAAGGATTATATCCGTTACCTATTGAAACCGCCATTGGTGGATTGGATGACAGAACATTCGATCTTGTGAAACGTTATGCAATAGATGGCGGTGTTGGCGAACTTTGCGGACTCTGGAACTCTAAGAGTGTAAAAGGAGTAGGTGTCAGCTTTTTTCTTACAAGAGCAGCCATTTCCATTGTGAACCAGTTAAAATTCAGAACCATGGTTGGCATTTGCGCCGAATATACTTTGAAAATGTTTACAGATGTTGGTTTTGAAATAAATGATACCTTAGGCGAAAACGGACAATTTCCCTATCCGGACGAAAGATATATTACCAGGGCGCTTGGTATTTTAAATGCGAAAACACTCAGTTCGGCTAAACCTTACGACAGGGAAAGGATACTCGGTCTGAGAGAAAATCCGATACAAACAAGAACAGAACACGGAACGAGAGGTGATGTTGAAGTTGAATACGATCTGGTTTTAACCGATGTAGACGATCTCACTTATAAAAGTTAGCTGATATGAAAAAACTTACGCTTCTTCTGGCAATACTGTTTCCGGTCTTATGCCTGGCAGATGGAGTTGCAAAACGAAAAAAATCCAATGAACTCATTCAGTTGGGAGGACCAACCATTCAGGTCTTTGAAGATGAAAGCGGTTCGCTTAGTGTTACAGATGTTCTTAGCAGGCAGTTTAAAGTCAACGAAAAAGTAACTCCCAATCTTGGAGTAAGCGCATCTGTATTCTGGTTAAAATTTTCGGTAAGAAATGTAAATGAAGAGAATATGTTCTTAAAGCTCGCATATCCCAATCTGGATGAAGTGGAGCTTTACGAGGTTACCTCCGAAATTCATCTGTTATCTTCCACAGGAAAGAACGAGAAGTTTTTTGAAAGAAACCACAACGATCCCGGCTACATTTTTGATCTTAATCTTAAGAAAGAAATGTCGGGCACCTACCTTATGAAAATAAGAAGTGGGGGACAGATCATGGCGCCGCTTTATATTGGTAATGAAAAGGCAGTTCTTGAAAGTACGCGCCGCGAAAATCTTTTCGTGGGGATTTACATCGGACTAATACTGATCATGTTTCTCTACAACATCTTTATTTATTTTACGGTAAAAGACAGGGTATATCTTTATTACGTTGGGTATATTCTGGTCGTGGGCCTGGTTCAGCTTTGTTTGTTAGGATATACGTTCCAGTTTTTCTGGCCCGGGTCCACCTGGCTGGCAAAACATAGTCTTTATATTCTGAGCGCCCTTATTGGACTGGCGGCTATCGAATTTATAAAAGTATTTCTTGATACAAAAAAATACGTGCCTTCGCTGCACAAAGGATTTCATATACTCACTGCTATTTATATTCTGTATATCATTCTTGATATTATAAATCTTTCCGCGGTTTTTTATAATGTAATTCAGGGTTGCGCCATGATCCTTTCTTTTTATATGCTTTTTGTTGCCAATAAAATCAGAAAAAAAGGAAACCGTTCAGCCAAATTCTTTTTGTATGCCTGGTCCATTTTCCTGGTTGGGGTTTTTGTTTACGCGCTTAAGGATGTGGGTATTTTGCCTTATAATACTTACACAGTTTATCTTATGCCGGTGGGTTCAGCTATTGAAGCGGCTCTTATTTCTTTCGCGCTTGCCGATAAAATAAATGTATTAACCAAAGAGAAAGAAGAATCACAACTAAAATCACTCAGTCTTTTACAGGAAAACGAACGCATCATTCGCGAACAGGCTCATGTATTGGAACTAAAAGTAAAAGAACGCACGGCCGAACTTGAGGCTACGAACCGGAGCTTAAAAGAGGCGGAGGCGCATCTTGTTAATGTTGAAAAAATGGCGTCGCTCGGGCAGCTTACCGCGGGTATTTCTCACGAGATCAACAACCCTATCAACTTTGTTCTTGCCAATGTAAAACCATTAAAGCGCGACATTGACGAAATTCTGGAGGTAATGGATAAATACGGTGAGATAAAAAGCGGCGAAAACCTTGAACAGAAACTGGAGGTTATTAAAGAACTGAAAGATAAACTGGATCTGGATTACGTTATTGAAGAGATAAATATGCTTTTAAAGGGTATTGATGAGGGAGCCAATCGTACTGCGGAAATTGTAAAGGGGCTGAAAAATTTTTCGAGGTCAGATGAAATATCACATTCAATATGCGACATTCATGAAGGAATGGATGTAACAATTTCCATTCTCAACAATCATATTGTGGGCGAAAAAATCAAAGTAACCAAGAAATATGGTAAACTTCCACAGATTGAATGTTATCCTGGTAAACTCAACCAGGTGTTTATGAACCTGCTCAGTAACTCCGTTCACGCCATTGGGTCAAAACAATATACACAAGGTGAAGGAGAGATCATTATTACCACTTCGGTAATGGAGCATGGTGTTCAGGTAAGCATTAAAGATAATGGTATAGGTATTTCAAAGGCCAATCAATCTAAGGTATTTGAACCTTTCTTTACAACAAAAGAAGTTGGAATGGGAACAGGATTGGGGCTCTCCATTGTTTATGGTATTATCAAGAGCCATGGTGGCGAGATAACCATAATTTCTGAAGAGGGAATGGGCGCTGAATTCATCATTAAATTACCATTTACACCGCCGTCCTCAGTTCATGAGGGTAACTTCTATCGGGTTTAACTTTGGTAAGGTTATTTCAAATTCGGTTCCAACAGTAGGCGTACTGTTGATCTTTATTTCGCCGTTATAGGATTGTATCCTCGATTTAATATTTTTAATTCCAAGACCCAGCGGATACGAATTCACGTTAAATCCTTTTCCATTATCTCTTAAAACAATGTGGATCTTATCTTTATGATTAGAAAAGTCGAGCTTAATGTTGGTTGCTTTTCCGTGTCGGAGTGAATTGTTAATAAATTCCTGCGCAATTCTGAAAATAGCCAACTCCAGGTGGGCGTTCAATCTCGGAAAATCATTTGGAATATTGACATCGAATTTAACAGACATTGAGGCCTCGTATTGCATACACAGATCAACAATAGAAGAGGTGAGACCAAGATACTGCAGAGACGGTGGCATAATATTAAAACACACGTTCCTCATTTCCACAATCGTTGATGTAAGCGCGTTAAAAATGTTTTTCAGCTGGGGATTTTCTTTTAGCTGCTCATCCTTAATAGTGAGTTTATGCAACATTACTTTGATGGATGCCAGCATGGAGCCAACACCATCGTGAAGATTTTTTCCGAAGCGCGTACGTTCTGTTTCCTGGGTTTCAATAATGGTTCTTATCACCAGGTTCTCAATTTCTTTTTGTTTGGTAATGTCGCGTATCATTCCGTGGTAACCTGTTACAATGCCGTTTTCCACGATCTTTGAAGCAGAGAACAAGCATTCAAGAACTTCCTTGTTCATGTTCTTGAGTTTAACCGGGCGGTCAATCACTGATTCACTTACTACAAGGCTACCGTAAAGTTTTTTGTATTCATCACGGTTTATGAAAAGGGAAATAAGATCAGTTTCAGGAACATCTTCTTTGCGTATCTTAAAAAGGTTAGAACCACTTGAGTTCATCTCTTTAAAACGACCGTGAACATCGAGAATAAAAATAGTGTCGTTGGAATTTTCGAAAAGATGATGGTATTTGTTTAAAGCTTCTTTACTGTTTTTCCTGAAGAGATAAAGGTCGTAGGCATTTTCGATAATGAGTTTCAGTTCCTGGGCATCGAATGGCTTAAGAATGTAGCGGTAAACCTGTCCTTTGTTAATGGCCTCAATAACTGTTTCAATATCTGAATAACCGGTAAGGATTATTCTTACAGGATAGGGATAATCTTTGATAATAGATTCAAGAAACTGGACACCGGTAATGTTAGGCATCCTCTGATCGGTGATTACAACGTTAATATCAATATTGTCCAATACCTTTTTGCCTTCTTCACCCGACTGAGCGGTGTAAACATTGTACATCGTTCTGAAGTTGGCCCTGAAACTTATCAGGTTATTGGGTTCATCGTCGATGTATAAAACATTTATTCTGTTTCTGTCCATTTTTTTGAGCGTACAAAATTAACTCTAATTGTGCTGTTGCGCAATCGTATTAACCTCACAAACGATGTGGGATACTGTTAAAATTAATTATTATTCTGCGAGTTTCCGAACAAATGCGATACAGAAGCGAAGCGGCACCTAGGTGAATCCTTAGGTAAACCTTTATTTTACTGTTGGTCCCGCTTTCATATCACGGTACGATAAAATGTAATAAGTAAGGTTCTGTTTTTCTTCCGCTGTGAGTTTCGCCTTTGGACTCATGTCGTCAATTTCATGCAGCCATTTTTTTTCACCGAACGACTCTATTCTATAAGCTTTATGGCAATTGGTACATTGTCCCGTGAAAATAGATTTCCCCTGGGTTAATTTTTCCAGGCTGCTCTCGCTCCATCTTTTTTTAGAGATGTCGACTTGTTCCTGGCTGATTTCCGCTGTAGCTGATGATGCTGTGGTTTTTGAAGATGTTTTACAAGCGGCGATGCTTATAACGGCAACTGCTGCAAAGAGGGTAATTTGTTTTGTCATAAAGCAATATTAAGGTTTTTTAGTAATGACAAATTTCAATTTCACATTTTTTTTGAATCTAAAAAGTATCTAATCTTCTATCTTGTATTACAAAAACAATCACTGTGAAATATTCAGAATGAATGTTCCGTGATACTTTTAAAAAACAAACACAATATCATGAAAAAATTACTCATCCTGTTCAGTATTTTAGCGAGTACCCTTATTTTTGCCCATTTCGCGGCTCCCGGTTTTACAAAAAAATCCTCGCAGACATCGTCGTTTAAAGACGGAGATATTATTTTTATTGTTAGTACTTCAGGGCAGGGAAAGGCCATTCAGCTGGCCACAAAGAGTAAGTTCACACATGTAGGAATTATTTTTCATGAGAATGGAAAAGCAAAAGTGTATCATGCGGTTGAACCCGTTAGTGTTAATACGGTTGAAGAATTTGTAAGTATGAGCGCCGACGGCAAGTATCAAATACGCCGATTAAAAAACGATACTGTTCTTACAAAAGAAGTGGTTGCTTCCATGCTAAAGGAAGCTAAAAGTCACGTTGGTACGCATTACGATATTTATTTTAACTGGAAGGATAATGAATTATACTGTAGTGAATTTGTTTGGAAACTTTATCAAAGGCATACAAAACTCGAAATAGGAAAACTTCGCCCCATGAAAGATTTTGATCTTACGTCGCCGATCGTAAAAGAGATCATGAAAAAGCGTTACGGAAATAATATTCCCTATGATGAAAAAATGATTTCGCCGGGGGACATGTACAGTTCGGACTTACTTAAGTAGTCTATAGTCGATGGTTTATAGTTTATAGCAGGCATCACAGTCTATTAACTATTGATTATAAGCTATAAACTTATATACGTATTCCAATCACTAACACATCGTCCACTTGCTCATGGGTTCCTTTCCAATCAATAAAAAAGGTTTCAATTTTTTTGTGGACGTCGGTAATAGGTTTCGAATTCATTTCAGGAAATATTTCCTTGAAGTTTTTTGTTTTGAGTTTCTTCCCGTTCGGACCACCGAACTGGTCGGCGTAACCGTCGGTACACAACAGAATGGTATCTCCGGCGTGTAATTCAAATTCATGCTCACTAAAAGGTTTGGGAATGTGTTGCTGCCCTACAGGTTGATTATCACCTTTTATTTCTTTTACATGGGTTCCGCTTAAGATCCAAACCGGATTGTTGGCCCCTGAGAAAAATCCTTTTTTATTTTCGAGATCAAGAAGACAGAGTGCAATATCCATTCCGTCTTTTACATCGTTTTCACTTTGCCTGAAAGATTGCTGGATGATCTCCGCTGCTTTATCCAGTATTTTTGAAGGTTCGCTGAGATTGAATTCATCGATACAGCGATTTAATGCATTTAGGCACACAATACTCACCAATGCGCCCGGAACACCATGGCCTGTGCAATCGGCGGCGGCAACCAGGATAAGTTGGGGGCCGTTAGTTATCGGGGTGGTTATTGGTTCTGAACCTTTAACGTTTAACGAATCGCGTTTAACGGCATGTATCCAATAAAAGTCTCCTGCAACAATGTCTTTTGGTTTGTAATAAATAAATGATTCAGGTAATAAGGATTTAAAATAATCGGTTGAAGGAATAGCAGCGTCCTGTAGACGTTTTGAATAATTTATAGAATCGAGTATCTCTTTTTGTTTTTCTTCGATGAGTAATTTCTGTTCTTCGGTTTCCTGCTTCTGCTTTTTAATCAGTTCGCGTGATTTTGTAATTTTTTGCCTCGAAATAAAAACCATAACGATCAGAATAAGCATAATTACTGAAGCGGCAATCATGATCTTAATAGTGTTTGATTTTCTTGAAATAACTTCTTCTCTCAGATCAGCCTGTTGTTTTAAATTTTTGTTCTCTGTATCCTTAAGATCTGATTCATATTTTGTGGCAAGTTCTTCTGCTACTTGTTTGTTTTCATCTGTAAGTAAAGTGTCTTTTACCATGATGTAATTGTGAAGATAAACCAAAGCGCTGTCGGGAATTTTAAGAGCCTCAAAACAATAATTAAGGCTTTCATAAATGGTCATGGTAATATGGAGATCCCGGTTTTGTAAAGATGTTTGCAGCGCTTCCTTTAAGAGGATTACACCGTTCTGGATCATCTTTTTATCGTTCCTGAACTTACCTACGTAAGCAAGATGCCCTGCATAATTGGCGAGGTTGGAATATTTATCAGGAGAGTTTATTTTTTTATCAATGTCAACAGCCTTCTGATAGTTTTCAAGTGCGTCGTCAAGGTATTGGTAGCTCTTAAAATTTTCACAAAGATCATGATAAGCGCTTCCAATGTTATTATAGTCAGATGCTACTCCGCTCGAATCATTTACTTCAGATCTGAGCTGCAACGCTTTTTTATAATACTCGATCGATTTTTTAGTATCGTTCGAATCTTTTTTTATCTGGCCGAGATTATAATACGTTACACCCTGGTTATTCTGAACCATAGCAACAACTCCTTTATTGGTCTTATCCACAACCTGGTAAGCTTTTTCGTAATATTCAAGGGCGCGGTTCAGATCCACTGGCGATTTTTTTATGAGACCGGCCTGGGAATAGGTGTTGGCAAGACTATTTAATGAATTGTAAACATCGGTTCTATAATTGTTTTTCTGTGCTATTTCAAGCGCTTCAAGAAGATGCCGGATGGATTTATTGTAATCGCCTATTCGCCGGTAAGCAACACCAAGGTCGAGACTGAATCTTGAAATAAACAGACTTTCATTGTATTTCAAAGCCAGCTGGTGAGCAACTTTAAGGGTGTCGACAAGCTTTTTAATGTCGCCAGATGCTCTTATCAGGCTCACCCGTTCAAAATATGTTTTTAAAATATAAGGGTGGCTGTTAATTTTACTTGAAAGCCTGAATGAATGGTCGAGATAAAGTGATGAACTGTCGGGATTTATTTTCTTGAAGAGCTTTCCTGTTATAAGAAGGTGTTTTGCGCCGTTTGTATCTTCTTTGATGAACCTCTCGGTTCTTAACAACGAATCAAGCCTCTCCCGCTGGCCGAAACCAAAAAAAGGAATGAATAAAGAAAAAACAATTAAGTAATTTCTCATCAACGATTATTTACTCAGGTAAAGGTTCCGTTCGCTGTAAACGTTCTGGAAGTACTCGTCGTAAAGATCATCAATAAAATAAATGGCTTCGCCTGTGCTTTTCATTTCAGGACCAAGTTCTTTCTGTATTTCAGGGAATTTTTCGTAGCTGAACACAGGAACTTTGATAGCGTATCCTTTTTTGCGTGGATTGAATTTGAAATCCTTCACCATTTTTTCGCGCAGCATTACTTTTGTTGCGTAGTTCACGTAAGGCTCATCATAAGCTTTTGCAATAAAAGGAACCGTACGGCTGGCGCGTGGATTGGCTTCAATGATATAAACAGTTTCGTTTTTTACAGCGAACTGGATGTTAATCAATCCCACAGTCTTTAAAGCAAGGGCAATGGTTTTAGTGTGTTCTTCGATCTGGCGGATCACATTTTCACTGAGGTCGAATGGTGGAAGAACCGCGTAACTGTCGCCGCTGTGAATTCCGGCCGGTTCAATGTGTTCCATTATTCCAACAATGTAAACGTCTTTTCCGTCGCAAATGGCGTCGGCCTCGGCTTCAATCGCTCCGTCGAGGAAGTGATCGAGAAGAACTTTATTATCCGGAAGATCGTTCAGTAATTTCACAACATGTGTTTCCAGCTCCTGTTCGTTGATCACAATCTTCATGCTTTGTCCGCCCAATACGTAACTCGGACGAACAAGTAAAGGAAATCCTAATTCTTTTGATAAAGCGATGGCTTCTTCGGCATCCTGTATCACTCCGAATTTAGGGTATGGAATATTGTTTTCTTTTAAAAGGGTAGAGAAGCTTCCGCGATCCTCGGCAAGATCCAGCGATTTGAAATCTGTACCAATAATTTTAATACCGTATTTCTCGAGTTTCTCTGCAAGTTTTAAAGCTGTTTGCCCGCCCAGCTGAACAATAACGCCCTCCGGTTTTTCGTGAAGAATGATATCGTAAATGTGCTCCCAGAACACAGGTTCAAAATATAATTTGTCGGCCGTGCTGAAATCTGTACTAACGGTTTCCGGGTTGCAGTTGATCATAATGGTTTCGTAACCACATTCTTTCGCAGCCAACACACCATGAACGCAACTGTAATCGAATTCAATTCCCTGGCCAATACGGTTAGGACCGCTTCCAAGGATCACCACTTTCTTTTTATCAGAGCGAACACTTTCGTTTTCATCTTCAAAAGTAGAGTAGTAGTAAGGTGTTTTTGCTTCAAACTCAGCCGCGCAGGTGTCCACTAATTTATACACGCGTTTAATTCCAAGGTCGTTTCGTTTTGCGTACACTTCGCTTTCGAGGCAACGAACCAGGTGTGCAATCTGCCTGTCGGCATAACCTTTTTGTTTTGCTTCGTATAAAATATCTTTGGGAAGTGAGCTTAAATTGTATTTTGAAATTTCATTCTCAAGAGCGATAAGTTCTTCGATCTGTTCAAGGAACCACATGTCAATTTTCGTGAGTTTCTGAATGGTTTTGATGGAGATGCCCAGTTTCATGGCATCGTAGATCATGAATAACCTGTTCCAGCTCGGGCGCTCAAGCGCTGCAAGTAATTCCTGCTGGTTCGTAATTTCTTTTCCGTCGGCACCCAAACCATTACGTTTGATCTCGAGACTCTGACATGCTTTTTGCAGAGCTTCCTGGAAACAACGTCCAATTGCCATTACCTCGCCAACCGATTTCATCTGGAAACCCAATTCGCGGTTACAGCCTTTGAACTTATCAAAGTTCCAGCGTGGAATTTTTACGATAACGTAGTCGAGTGTTGGCTCAAAATAAGCCGATGTTGATTTTGTGATCTGGTTAATGAGTTCGTCGAGCTGATAACCTATTGCCAGTTTACTTGCGATGCGGGCGATTGGATACCCTGTTGCCTTACTGGCAAGAGCAGAAGAACGTGATACGCGTGGATTAATTTCAATAGCAATGATCTCTTCTTTATCGTCGTTGCTTACCGCGAACTGAACGTTACATCCTCCAGCGAAATTCCCAATGCTGCGCATCATTTTTATGGCCAGGGTCCGCATGCGCTGGTAAGTTGAATCGCTGAGTGTCATTGCCGGTGCAACAGTGATACTATCGCCGGTGTGGACACCCATCGGATCAAAGTTCTCAATGGAACAGATAATGGCTACATTATCATTTTTATCACGGAGAAGTTCGAGTTCAAACTCCTTCCATCCAAGAACCGCTTTATCAATCAATACTTCGTGAATAGGTGAAGTTTGTAATCCGCGATTTAACAGCGCGTCAAAATTTTCTTTTTCGTAAACAACCGAGCCGCCACTTCCGCCAAGTGTGAACGAAGGACGGATCACCAATGGAAAACCAAATTCCTGGGCAATACTTTTTCCTTCGAGAAAGGATTTGGCAATTTTTGAAGGGGCCATATTCACCCCGATCTCTACCATGCGTGCACGAAAAAGATCACGGTCCTCGGTTACTTTTATGGCATCGATGTCAACGCCTATCATCCGGATACCATACTTTTTCCAGATACCAAGATCCTCGCATTTTAAGGCCAGGTTTAAAGCTGTTTGTCCGCCCATAGTTGGAAGCACAGCGTCAATTTTTCTTTCTTCAAGAATTTTTACGATCGATTTTACTTCGAGGGGAAGAAGATAAATGTTATCGGCGGTTACCTTATCGGTCATAATGGTTGCCGGGTTGCTGTTAATGAGTGTGACCTCGATTCCTTCTTCACGAAGGCTCTTCGCGGCCTGTGAGCCGGAGTAATCGAATTCGCAGGCCTGGCCAATGATGATTGGACCTGAGCCGATAATGAGGACTGATTTTATGGATGTATCTTTAGGCATACCGAATTAGTTCAAAGTTTAAGGTTAAAGTTCAAAGTTCGTCAGAGGATTACGATCCAAAAAAACAAACTCGGCAAAGATACGACGAAAGCAAGGGTTTTTAAAGCAAAAGATATTGACTAAAGCCTATGAATTGTTAAAAATAAAAAACCCGGAACTTTTGGTTCCGGGGTATATAAGTCTGGGAGTGTTTTACTCTATGTTAATCAGTTAAGCTTCGGAAGCGTTACCAGAAGGTTCCTTACGGCCCTTGGCTTCAGCAACAACAATGTTACGCTCGTAGTGATTGCTGCCGTTAAGGGCGTTAATCGCTGCGTTAGCCTCATTGTCGTTAGGCATTTCAACAAAACCGTAACCTTTACTGCGACGGGTTTCCTTGTCCTTAATGATTCTCACGCTCGATACTTCACCATACTGCGAAAAAAGTTCACTAAGTGCCTGTTCTCTTACTTTAAAACTGATGTTACTAACAAAAATGTTCATAATTATTTTTTAGAAATTAGAGTAAAATTAGACAAAATAATTAAGTTTCCAAATAAAATCTAAAATATTTTGGCCTCTACAGAAATCTCTACGTTGGCATCTTTTGGTAGTCTCGTCGCCTGAATTGTAGCTCTCGACGGAAAATCGGCCTTAAAATAGGAAGCGTAAACCTCATTCACATGTACAAAATTGTTCATGTCATTAAGGAATATGGTACTTTTAACCACATTTTCAAAATTACACCCTCCGGCTTTTAAAATGGCGCCGATATAATCCATTACCATTTTAGTTTCTTCTTTGATAGTTGTTTTTACTAACTGCTTGCTTTGTAAGTCCATAGCAATGGTTCCACTGATGTACATCGAGTCTCCCACTATAACTGCCTGATTATAAGGGCCAATGGGTGCCGGTGCGTCTGGTGTGTTAATGATCTTTTTCATGCTGTTTATGTTTTGTTTAGTTAGGGCTTGATTCTGAATGAATTGTTAAGCATAACAAATATAAGCAAAGATTTGAATTCCGATTCTGGCAAACGTTTTAAGCGTTTAAAGATAAGACATCGTTTAGGTAGCAACTTTTCGACGAATTTTTGCCGGGATGTCAAAAAAAGGTTCAAATTCCCGGTTTTCGAAAATACCTGACCTGTTAATATCTTTATTCTGATAAGCCAAATATTTCTTATAGGCAGGAAAGCCACTTTGTTTGCAAATTAAATCTGTATTCCTATTACGCAAATGTCGTCTACCTGCTCCAGATTACCTTTCCAGTTATTAAATACCTCCTCAATTTTGTTCTTTTGTTCGGCGAGGGGCAAAGTGTGATGTTTTACCAATAGTTCTTCCATTTGCTTGTATTTGAATTTTTTACCTCCTGGTCCGCCAAACTGATCGGCATAACCATCGGTGAAAATATAAATCATGTCGCCCGTCTCAAGTTCAATCGTATGGCTTGTAAACGATTGGCTTTCTTTTGGTGATTTACCAACGGGCATTTTATCAGCCTTGAACACTAAAAGGTTTCCTTTTCTTATAATGTAAAACGAATTGTTGGCAGCAGAGTAGGTGAGCGTCTTTTTTTCTTTATCAAAACAACACACCACACCATCCATTCCATCTTTTCCTCCGTCATCGCTTCCGTCTCCGGCCAGCGAAGAAATAATTTTTGTTCGCGCGTAATTTAATATTTCAGCCGGGTTGGTTAGTTTTCTTTCATTAACAGCTTCATTCAGACAGGAAATATTGAGCATGCTCATCATGGCCCCGGGAACGCCGTGACCGGTACTATCACATACTGCCAAATAGAATAATTTGTCATTGTTTAAAGGTGATTTAAAGTTGTTTAAAGTAACAGTTGTGTCGCTTTGATCAATTTTTAAACTATTTTGAACAATCGTACTCCAGTAAAAATCACCGCTAACAATATCTTTTGGTCTGAAGTAAATGAAATAATCATTCAGATGTTCATCCATTATTTTTTTACCTGCCATTAATGACCCCTGGATACGTTTAGCATATATCATGGAGTCAAGGATCTCGGTTTGTTTCTCTTCGATTATTTCTTTCTGACGATGTGTTTCTTTTTCTTTGGCTTCAATGATCTTCTTTTGCTTTTGAGTAACACGATAACGGTTAAACATGAATCCGGCGAAAAGAGCAAATAATCCTAATCCTCCATAAAGAGCCCATTGCTTTGTTTTTTCCTGTTCGAGCTTTGCCTGACCTAATTTTTTTTCTTCAGTTAATAAGAGACTATCAGCGAGTGATTTTTTCTCAAATTCATATTGAAACGATCTTTGCAATACCGCTTTTTCGTTCTCTTCGGTGCGCATGCTATCACGTGTGCCTATATATAGTTCATGATACTTCAGAGCTTCTTTATGATTGTTTTGTTTCTTATAGAGCTGGTAAAGAAATTCATAACAACCCTGTATCATTATTTTATCTTCAATTTTTTTAAATATAACAAGAGCCTCTTCAACTTTTTGTTTAGCCAGAACTGGTTTATCGAGTACATAGTATAAATCACCAAGACTGATCAGTGTTCGGGCTTCGTTATCAATGTCTTTACTTTTTTTGCTATACGCCAGTGTTTTTTCGAAATAAAACAAAGCCGAATCGTATTGTCGCAGGGAATAATAAATATCACCCATATTCTGATAACAGAGCCCCAGGTCGCGTTCGTTATTTTCTTTCTTGTTAATGGTTATTGCTTTTTTTACATAATACATGGCAGAATCAAATTTTGATAAACCATAATAGGCCGAGCTGATGTTAATATAATTGGTTGAAGCCGATTGATCGAGGCCGGACATTTTTTTAATAAGGAGCGATTTAAGGTGATAATTCACAGCCTGGCGGTAATCCTTAAGTCTGAAATAAATGTTTCCTATATTTCCCTGGGCCATGGCCTGTTGTTCGGGTTCGTTAAGGGATTCGTAGATTTGAATGTTCTTCAGAAAATAATCGATGGCCTTTGGAAAGTCGAGCATGCGGGAATATAAATTACCTAGCCCATTATAGGAGGCTGCAATTCCTTTACGATCATTTCGCTTCATGCGAATATCGAGCGCCTTTTCCATATAATCCTTTGCTATGGAATATTCATTTTTATTTTTGTAAAAAACGCCAAGATTACTCAGCGCGGCGGCTTCATAACGAATGAGCTTTTTATCCCGGGTCTCTTTCAGAAGTATTTTGGTAAGAGTAATGGCAGAGTCGGGATTTCTTTTACCGAATGACCAGCCGAGATCCTGAAGGGCCCTTAACCGTGTTGTATCGGCAAGTGATGTGTTTTTATAAATGGAATATAAGGAATCTGATTTACGTGATTGTGAGAATACTGACAAACAAAAGAAGGTAAAGTATATCAGTATAATTGTTCTCATCAGAATTTTATTCCTATAACACAAACATCGTCAATCTGCTCAAGATCGCCTTTCCATGAAAGAAAAGCTGTATCAATTTTTTCTTTCTGCTCATCAACTGAAAGTGTATGGCAGTTGAGTAATAACTCTTCGAGTTGTTTGTATTTGAATTTTTTTCCTTTTGGTCCGCCAAACTGATCGGCGTAACCATCGGTGAAGAGATAAATGCTGTCGCCTGGTTTCACATTAATTTCATGAAGGCTGAAGCTTTTTTCAAGCTCACCTTTTCCTACAGGCATTTTGTCGCACGGAAGTTCCACAAGCCCTCCATTTGAAACAAAGACCGGTTCGCTATTGGCGCCAACGTAAGTAACCCTGTTTGTTTTTTTATTGAAACACATAAGTATTCCATCGAAGCCATCTTTCTGTTCTTCCTTGCTTATAGAATTAATTAGCCTGTCCCGCACGTAATTGAATACTTTATCAGGATCAAGTATATTTTTTTCATTAATGGCTTCACTAAGAAATCCGATATTGAGCAAACTCATGAATGCGCCCGGAACCCCATGACCTGTACTATCGCAGCAGGCCAGATAAAACAAATGATCTTTTTTTACGGCCCAGTAATAATCTCCGCTGACAATATCTTTTGGCCGGAACAGCACAAAATGTTCCGGAAGATTTTCCCTTAAAAATTCTGCGTGTGCCAAAAGAGTATACTGTATCCTTTTCGCATAGTTAATAGAATCGAGAATTTCTTTATTCTTGTTTTCAATGATCTCCTTTTGTTCTTCGGTTTGTTTGTTTTTTAATTCGATAATGATCTTTTGTTTGCGCGTAATACGGAAACGGTTAAAAATAAGAATACCGAAGCCGATCACAAGAATTAACCCAACAGTAAGAACAATTTTAAGGATCTTGTCTTTTTCGATCTGCGCTTTGTTAGCCTCTAGTAAAACGTCCTGCACTTTTCTTTCTTCAGCATTTTTAATACTGTCGCGAACGGTGCGTTTGTTGAATTCAAACTCCATTTCCTTGCGGTTAACGGCCTCTTCTTTTTCTTCCTTGTTAATAGCTGCATTAAGTTCGTTGTACTTTTCGTAACACTCGAGCGATTTTTTATTGTCGCCCATGGCTTTGTAGGATTTGTAAAGACCGAGGTGGGAATCACGGGTGTTTACTTCATCTTCATTATCAGATGCCAGTTTTTGCGCCTCTGTAAAAAAACGGATCGCTTCCTGGTATTTTTTTTCCTCAATGTAAATATAGCCTATATCGAGAGCGGCGCGACTTTGCTCATAAGTGTTACTGATCTCTTTAGCGAGTGTATAACAGGTCATGAAATTTTCAAGAGCTTTATCGTATTCCTTCAAACCAGTATAAGCATTACCAAGATTACCCGTGGCCGAACAGATGCCGTTCTTATCTGAGAACTCTTTATAATTCTCAAGACTTTTTAATCCAAACTCAACACTTTTTTGTAATTCACCGAAATTGAAATAAGCAAGGCAAAGATTGTTATAGATGGAACCAAGTTTTTGTTTTTTTCCGCTTTTCTCGGCAAGTGCCAGGCTTTTCATCTGGTATTCCAGTCCTTTTTTATGCTGACCAAGCAAAAGGTAAAGCGCGCCTATATTGCCATTAGCTACAAGTACAGCGTCAACGTTATTAATCTCTTCACCTATCTTCAATGATTTCTGATAATAATCGATGGCCTGTAAATAATCGGCCTTTATCTGAAAATATGCTCCCATGAGATTGAGCACTTTGGTTTGATGAATTTTTAATTTAGAGGCTCTGGCAATGACAAAAGCTTTTTTTGCGAGAAGATACGTTGAATCGGAGCTGGTGTATATCATTTCCCAGCCAAGTTCATAATACGCGCTGAATCGTGTTGTATCGGGCGCATTAGTATTATTGATAATTTTAATAAGTGAATCTTTATTGATAGCAAAAAAATTACCATACAAAAAAAATAGGGAAATCAATATGACAAACCTGGACCTCAATTAAATTATATCTTACTAATATAACTTAATTTTTGTTGTATTGGCCAGGAATTTATATCAATTTGAATAGAATTTGTTCAGGGATCAAAAATAAGAACCTGGAGGTTTCTGGAGCTGTATGTTCCTTCGTAACGTAAAATTTATCAGGAAAGCAGCTCACCAATCACTATTGGGGTTATTAAACCTTGATTCCAATAACGCATACGTCGTCTACCTGTTCAAGGTTATTTTTCCAGATAGTAAACTCTGTTTCAAGCATATTTTTCTGTTTGCTCATTTCTTCCCTGCTGCAATGGAGAAGTAATTCATTCAGTTGTTTATACTTGAACTTTTTTCCTTCTAACCCTCCGAACTGATCCGCGAAACCATCGGTGAACATATAAATGATGTCGCCTTTCTTTAAACTTATTTCATAAAGAGAGAATGAATCTTCTTTTTCTCCCTTTCCAACAGGCATACGGTCGTTTTTCAATTCAACCAGTTTTCCATCAGAAATAACAATAGATTTATTATTAGCGGCAGCATAATGTACCTTAGCGCCATCATTGTTTTTTTCTATCCGTAAAAGAATGCCGTCAAATCCGTCTTTCTGACCCTCTTTACTAATGCTATTGATTAGTTTTTCGCGTGTATAGTTAAAGACCTTATCAGGATCGCTGATTGATTTTTCGTTGACGGCCTCGTTAAGAAAACCAATATTTAATAAACTCATGAATGCTCCCGGCACCCCGTGACCCGTAGAATCACACACGGCTAAATAGAAGAGTTGAGTGTTTAGTGTAGGATGCTGTGAGACTGTGCCCCAATAAAAATCGCCACTAACAATATCTTTTGGTTTAAATAGAATGAAATTCTCAGAAACGTGTTCGCTGATAAATGATTCGCCGGTAAGTAAAGTGTTCTGTATCCTTTGAGCGTATTTAATTGAATCTACAATTTCTTTATTCTGTTGTTCAATGACGTATTTTTGTTTTTTATTTTCCTGCAGTCGTTTATATAGGATAAAAGCAAAAAATCCAACCGCTATAAGAAACAAGGCAGAACAAATAATGATGATATTCTTCTTATGGTTTTCAGCCTCGGCTAAAGCCTCCCTCTTTTGTTGTTCATTCTGTAGTAGGAGAGTTTCTTTTTCGTGCTGATATTTTAATTCGGTACTTGCCAGTTTTTTCAGATTCTCGGTATTAAAGACACTATCTTTTAAAAGGATACTTTCCCTTTGCATGGCCAGCGCTTTTTTATAATCACCCAGTTCCTCATAAAGCTTGCTCAATTCTTCAGCAGCGGGGTATATAATTTCTATGGAGTTAGATTCTCTCGCGGCTTTGTAGGAGTTTTCATAATACTGAAGCGCTTCCTTTTTCATGCCTTTGAGATATTTTATTTCACCCAGACTTTTGTAACAAACAGCTAGTCCTTCGGGATCCGAATTTTTAATTGATATATCAAGGGCCCGTTGAAACAGTTTTTCCGCTTCTGTAAATTTCTTTTGTTTAAAATAAAATCCACCGATATTATAGCTTGCAATAGCAATTCCCTCTTCATCACCAAGTTCCTCTTCAATTCTTAACGCTTTCCTGAAATTAATTTCGGCATTAATAAAATCGGGAAGCTTTGAGTAATATAATCCCAGGGCCATGTAGGAACTTGCCATTCCTGATCTGTCCCTGATCTGTTCCCTTATACGAAGAGCACGGAGGTTATATTTAAGTCCATTAACAGTATCTCCGTTATCAACATACAGGCTTCCAAGGTTAGAGCAGGAATTACCCATACCTAAAGAATCGCCGATCTCTTCTTTTAGTTTGAGTGATTTGTAGTAGTAATCAAGCGCCTTAGAAGTGTTTCCTTTTCTCTTATACAACACGCCAAGGTTATTATAAAGCCCTGCCATTCCTTCCTTGTCGTTTGCGAGTTTGTAATGATACATACAGATGTCGTAATAACGATATGCGGAATCATACGAACCATTAGAGATGAAGTAATGCGCCATGAGATTAGAAGAATTTGTAATTCCATTTATATAATTAACACGGTTAGAGATGGCGTGGCTCATCTTCGCGTATTTGTAAGTTGAGTCGTAAAGACCCAGATTTTCGTAATTACCAGCAATCCTGTTAAGAAGCTTCGCACGAACTGTATCATGACCGCCTTTCTGTAATAGTTTCAGAAAACTGTCGATACGTTGTACGGATTGAGCCCCGAGTTTTAAAAGAGAAAACACGAATAATAAAATGAAAATATTTTGTAAAGTTCTGCGCACGGTTCTAAATTTTAATTCCAATTAACAAAACATCGTCTACCTGTTCAAGAGTTCCTTTCCAGTTTTCGAATGTTTTTACGATTTTTTCTTTCTGACTTTCAGGATCCATATTATTTGTTGCTAATAGTAGTTCTGAAAATTGTTTGTATTTGAATTTTTTACCTGCTGCCCCGCCAAACTGATCAGCATAACCGTCGGTGAATAAATATACACTGTCGCCCTCGCTCAGTTTTATTTCGTGAGTTGTAAATGGAGTAGGAGAGTCCACTTGTCCAATCGGTTGTTTGTTTGCCGTTATTTCTTTGAGTTCGTTATTCTGAACATACCATAATGGGTTATTTGCGCCACTCCATTGAATAAGCTTCCCTTTTGAATTTTGAATTGACAAATTGATACTTATTAAAGAAATATCCATTCCGTCTTTCACATCCTGTCCGCTTTTTTTGAAAGTTTCTAATACGAGTTCTCTCGTTTTATCGAGGATTTTTCCAGGGTCGCTAAGATTAAATTCCTTTACACAACGACTAAGAGCATTTGAGCAAACCACACTTACAAGGGCTCCCGGAACGCCGTGACCGGTACAATCTGCTGCAGCGTAAAACACATGATTCTTTGTAGTTTCGAAAAAATAAAAGTCACCTGCCACAATATCCTTCGGATTATAATAAAGAAAACTGTGTGGAAAGTGAACCCGAATGTCTTCTTCCTTTGCTAGAATAGCGCTTTGGATACGTTTAGCGTAATTAATAGAATCAATGATTTCTTTCTGTTTTTCTTCGATCAGGTGTTTCTGGCTCTCTACTTCCTTTTTCTGGTTTGTGATAATAACATTGGCTTGCTGTTTCTGCTTATAACTACGGTACACAAAAAATAAAAATACAGTAATGATTAAAAGAAGAACACTTACCGAGATGGTGACAATGCGTTGTTGTTTCTGCTGCTGTTTTGCTATAGCATCTTTTTTTGTCTGTTCCAGTTGGCGCTCCGAAAGCTCTTTGTCGAACTTATTCTGCATTTCAATTCTTGTGAACTCTTTGCTCTGTTCAACATTACTTACCGAATCGCGGAGTTCAACGTATTTCCTGTAATGTATAAGTGCCTTGTCGGATTGCTTCAATTCGTTATAAATCTCATATAAGGCCATATGCACATCTGTTCTGTATTCTATCAGGTTTAATTCATTACTTATTTTAAGAGCATTATTCAGATAGTCAAATGACTTTTTATGTTGTTTAGTATCAAAATAAAATTTACCAAGATTAATCGAAGTAAGTGCAATATCCGCCTTCGTATTCAGGTCCAATTGAATTTTCAAGGCTTTAAGATAGTACTCTTCTGACAGTTTAAAATCGCCAAGATGTTTGTAACAGATGGCAAGATTATGATAAGAGGCGGCAATACCATCTATATCATTGAGTTCGGTTCTGATCTTTAAAGCTTTGTTGTAATAGAGAATGGACGAATTCCAGTTGTTCACAGTTTGGTATGCTACGCCGATATTGTTATAGGACGCTGCCAGTTGCCAGGGTTCATTTAGTTTTTCACGGATCTTCAGAGCTTTAAAATTATAAGCCTGTTCCATTTTGAAATCTTTCATGTCGGAGTAGATAATGGCTATGTTGTTATAGGCAATAGCCATATCTGATTCGCTGTGTATTTTTTCGGCGTAATTCAGATAATCGAAAAAATGTTTGAGAGCGCTGTTATAATTTCCTTCTACTTCTTCCAGATTTCCCAGGTCGTTATAGGTGAGGGCAATTCCGTGAGCATGATTAATACTCTTAAAAGCCACCATGTTTTTTAAATAATACTCTTTCGCTTTTTCATTTTCATCAATGGCCGAGTAAACATCTCCAAGTTTATTGTACGATAAACCTTCCAGCATTTTTAAATTGAGCTTTCGTGCAAGTTTGTTGGCCATGTTAAGATAGTCGATGGAAGATGTATAATTATCTTCCTGAATGAAGGCCGAACCCACCCGGTAAAGTATTCGTGCACGGATAGAATCTTCCTGAGGAAATTTCTCAAGAACTTTAAGAAGAGAATCACTTTTATTGGCGAAACAGGTGTTAACTGTCATTAAAAAAAACGACAGGATATAACATCCATATTTAAGAAGTTTATACACGTATGCCGATTACGCAAACGTCGTCAACCTGTTCCAACTCGCCCTTCCATTCTTCAAATCTTTGGTTCAGGATCAATGATTGCTCCTTTAAAGATAATAAATGGATTTCTAACAGAAGGTCATTTAATGGTTTATACTTAAACTTTTTTCCTTTACTTCCACCAAACTGATCGGCGTACCCATCGGTGTACAAATAAAGCATATCGCCTTTTTTAAGATTAACCTTATGCAGCTTAAACGATTCAGTTTTTTCGCCTTTACCCACAGGCATTTTATCTTTTTCCAGTTCAATTAATTTTCCATCAGAAATCAGTAATGGAGCATTATTTGCGGCGGCATATTCCACAATAATTTTATCCTGTCCGAATTCAAATCTCATCAGAATACCATCAAAACCATCTTTCTGGTTGTCACGACTGATGGAGCTAATGAGACGACCTCTTACGTAATTGAACACAAGTTCAGGAGAAATGATCCCTTTTTCGTTAATAGCTTCACTCATAAAACCAATGTTGAGCAAACTCATGAACGCGCCAGGGACACCGTGACCAGTGGAATCGCAGCAGGCGAGGTAAAAAAGTTGTGGGTTATTAGTTATAGGTTCAGAAGCTTGAACGTCTAACGAATAGCTTTTAACCTCCGTTGCCCAGTAAAAATCTCCACTTACAATGTCTTTTGGTTTGAAGAGAATAAAGTTTTCCGGGAGATGTTCATCCACAAAATCATGATGAGCAAGCAAAGCATTCTGGATCTGTTTCGCATAATTAATAGAATCCAGGATTTCCTTTTGTTTTTCTTCTATTATCTGTTTCTGGTTTTCGACTTCCTGTTTTTGCAAGGTGATAATTTCGTTAGCTGATTTTTTGGCTTTGTATTCGCGATAAATGAAAAGAGAAAGTATCAGAACCATGACCACCACAATAGAAACCAGCCAGATAATCATTCTTTGTTTTTTTACTTCGGCCTCATGCGCTATTCTTGTTTTTTCAGTTTCAAGGGTGCGTATCTTTTCTTCCTGTTCAATCTGCCTGTTGTATTCAAGCGATGATACTTTCCTGATCGTTTCTTTATTGTTTATCGTATCATTAATAGCAGTATAAAGCTTATGGTATTTATGCGCTTCTTTGAAATCATTTTTTAGCTCGTACAATTCCGACAACCCAACATAGGATTCTTTCAACTCAATTAACTTATTGGAGCTTTCAGCCATTGTTTTTGCTTCTTCGTAATAAGGCAATGCTTCATCAGGATTTCCAAGTTTAAGATTTGATTTTCCAAGAAAGTTCAGGTTAGTGATGCGTTCGTTTATATCGTCACTTTCCTTTAAAACAACATAAGCTCTCTTAAAATATGGAATGGCCGATTGGTAATCACCTTTTAAAAGATAACAGTTTCCAAGTCCGTCGTAACTGTAGGCCTGTCCGATTTTATTTCTTTTTTTTGTCTGAATTGCCAGAGCGTTGCTGTAATAAAACGTGGCCGAATCATAACGGTGACAAATGCAATAAGATATTCCGAGGTTGACATAGCTATGAGATATTCTCAGAGAATCCTTTAATCCGGTACGGATATCCAACGCCTTGATGTGATACAATACTGCTTTCCTGCAATCTTTCTGGTCGATATAAATATTACCGAGCACATTGTAAACACTCGATAATCTGCTCTTATCTTTTAAAGCTTCAGCATAAACAAGAGCTTTGTATTGATATTCAGCCGCGATAGAGTAATAACCTTCCTGCCAGTAAAGAGTGCCGATTCGTGTCAGAGTTGCCAGTATGTTGGAAGAGTCACGCATCTGTTCAGCTTTTGCAAGTCCTGAATTGAGAATATTTCTACCATAGCTGTATTTACCAATTGTAGTACAATATCCTCCGGCTGCGATTCGTGCCTCTATCTCACCACGGTAATATCCTGATTTTTTTGACAGATCAATCGATTCTCTGAAATATTTAAAATAACTGGCGCTGTCAACACCATTGAGTCTGGAAATGGAAGCACACAGTTTATTTAGCAGGAGTACTTTATTTGTGTCTTCCGGAGCTTTTAGTACAACTGCCTGAAGCGAGTCAATTTTTTTAAATTTTGTTTGTGAAAAACCAAAAACTGAAAACAAAATCAACAAAACAACCGGAAGAGAACGGGAAAAACTCATATTATTCTGTTTTAAAGTTTAATTCCTATTATAAGAACATCGTCCACCTGTTCCAGCTCGCCTTTCCATTCTTCAAATTTTTTATCGAGCGCTTTTTCCTGTTCGTGAAGCGGGAGTGAATCTATATTGCAAATCGTTTCTTCGAGTTGTTTATATCTGAATTTTTTTCCTTTAGGTCCTCCAAACTGATCGGCATAACCGTCTGTGATTAAATAAAGAGTATCGCCAGGTTCGGCTTTTATAGTATGTAAAGTAAAAGGAGCCGTCTTTTCATCTTTCCCAACAGGCATCTTATCTGCGGGAAGTAGTTCCAGGGATTTTTTTGTTTTTAAAATAGGGCCATTGTTGGCGGCAGAGTAGGTGAGAGTGTTTTTTTCTTTATCAAAACAAACAAGAATCCCATCCATTCCATCGCGGGCTCCGTCCTGTGATACAGCATTGATCAGCCGTTCTCTTACATGATTGAACACTTCATTGGGCTCTGTAATTTTTTTCTCGTTAATAGCTTCATTCAGAAAGGTGATGTTAAGCAAGCTCATAAACGCTCCTGGAACACCATGACCGGTGGAGTCGCAGACGGCGAGATAAAAAAGGTTTAAAGGTTGTTTAAGATTGTTTAAATCATCAGGAGTAGAGCTTTGATCAATTTTTAAACTATTTAAACCATTTTGAACGATGTTGGTTGCCCAATAGAAATCCCCACTCACAATATCTTTAGGTTTGTAAAGGACAAAATATTCGGCGAGATTTTCTTTCAGAATAAAATCAGAGGCCATCAAAGCCTTCTGAATGCGTTTGGCGTAATGAATACTGTCAGTGATTTCTTTATTCTTTTCAGAGATAAGAGTGTTAGCGTTTTTTAATTCTACATTTTTTAAACGTTCGATTTCCTGTTCTTTTTCAAGAAGCAAAGCGTTTTGTAAGGTGGCGACTTTATTTTCTCTTTCCTTTCTGTTGAGTTCTCCCGAAAGTGCAATATACTTTTCGAAATAATCAATGGATTGGGAAAGGTTATTGGTTCGCTTGTAAAGACCTGCGAGTTTGAGATACGCGATTGATAGTCGTACTTCGTGCGAAATTTCTTTTGCAAGGTTTTCGGCCTTAATGAAATAATCTATCGCGTTTTTTGTATCACTGGTTTCTTCGTATGCGCCGGCAATTTCGATATAGCTGCCGAGTATAAAATGACGCATGTTTTTGTCTTCACGGATTTTTAGTGCCTCGAAAAAATAGTTTAATGCGATATCCGGATGGTTCATTTTTTTATGAATACCACCAATGTCGGTAAGTGCGCGGCTTACGCCAACCAGATTTTTTTCTGTTTTAAGTATGTCCAGACTTTTTAATGCAAGCTCAAGAGCCTCTTCGTTGTTTCCACGCTCACTGTAAATGTTTGAAAGCCCTGTGAAAATTCTTCCGCTCCAGCTGAGATGATCGGCAACTTTAATGCCTTTAAGATAATATGACTCCGCTTCATCATACTTTTTAAGGTCTTTAAATACGGTGCCGGTTACGTAAAATGCCATGACAGCATCTTTGGGATCATCTTTGTTCTCTTCGTAGTATGGAATTCCTTTCAACGCATTATACAAAGCTGTTTCAGCTCTTCCCGTACTTGTATAAAGAATAGCTTGTGTGAGCAACACATTCGCGATCCATTTTTTATCATCAAGTTCTTTAAAAATTTCAAGGGCCTGGGAGCTTATATGAATAGCGTCAGATGCTTTATGATCTATAATAAATGCCGCCATTCCTTTATTGAGAAGTCCACGCGCAATTCCAAAACGATAATTTAATTGGATTGATTTCTCAAGTGTTTCAACGCCAAGTTTAATAGGATCGTAATCCACTTCAGGTGAAGAACGAAGGTTCCATAGTTTGTCGTTAGACTCATCGATCCACTTAATAATATCTTCTTTATCTAAACTACTTTCTGCCAATTGAGAATGGGTATGCGAAACAGGTCGTGTTTTTTTAATTCTGATTTTTCTTTTTCACCATTGTTAAAATGGTAGCAATAGCTGCGGTATCGCCGGTGTTTCCTTCGAGGCCATATTTATCGCGAACTTCCTGCGGACTTGCATCATAAACATCAACTACCCATTTCACAATTCCTTTTGCGATATCTTCTGCATTCTTTTTCTCCTGATCGATTTTTTCTTTACAAGTGAAACGAACCCCAATGGTCATTCCCGGATAAATTGGTTTCGTAAAACGGCACTCGTCAATCCCGTAATTTAAAAGAACCGGGCCTTTTGGCGGATCAACAAATAATCCCGCTGCTCTTGATAAAATAAAGTATCCGTGAGCAACAGTGCGTTTGAAGATTGTTCCATCGAGAGAATTTGGGTCCATGTGCGCGTAGAATTTATCTCCGCTAAGATTCGCAAAGTTGATAATATCATCTTCTGTTACGAGATGAGTTGGAGTTATAAGCGTTTCTCCAACTTCAAGATCTTCGAAATGTTGTCTGAATGGATGAATTCCTTTCTCAATATATTTTCCTCCGTATTGGTAATTATTTAAAATGTTGGTGATGGTTGTCGGAGAACCCTGTATAGCTGTTCGTTGTAAATAATGGAACACACCTCGTTTCCCTCCCATTTCTTCGCCGCCGCCGGCACGTCCCGGACCACCATGAACCAGCATTGGCATTGGTGAACCATGTCCTGTACTTTCTTTAGCACATTCGTTATTAAGAACAAGAATACGTCCGTGCATACACGCCGCGCCAATAACATACATTCTTGCAATTTTATCATCGGCGGTTACAATAGAACTAACGAGCGAACCCTTGCCCATTTTACTTAGCTGAATAGCTTCGTCAATGTTTTTGTAAGGCATTATGGTACTAACAGGACCAAATGCTTCGATGTTATGGCAATCTATATTTTTGAACGGATTTTCATTGAGGAAAATGATCGGTGGCATAAAGGCTCCTTTATGTTTGTCGGCACCTTTTACTTCAAATTTTTCAAAATCACCAATAATGATCTTTTGTGTTTTACTGAGTATTTCTACTTTTTCTTTTACTTCTTTAAGTTGTGATTGTCCTGCAAGTGACCCCATTCTCACACCTTCCACACTCGGGTCACCAATAATAGTTTGTGATAAACGTTTTCCTAAAGCAATATGAACATCTTCTACCATGTTTTCAGGAACAATGATGCGGCGTATGGCTGTACATTTTTGTCCTGCTTTAGTAGTGATCTCTCTTGAAACTTCTTTAATAAAAATATCAAACTCAGGCATGGAAGGAGTAACGTCACTTCCGAGAACACAGCAATTCAATGAATCGGCTTCCATATTAAAGTGAACCGATTCTTCGAGCAGGCGCGGATGTGATTTCAGCATTTTTCCAGTTGAAGCGGAACCCGTAAACGTAACAACGTCCTGGTTGATAACATGGTCAAGAATTCCACTGGCGCTTCCGCAAATAAGCTGCAATGCACCTTCAGGAAGAATTTTACTGGCTATAATTTCTTTCACCACAGCTTCGGTAAGAAACGATGTTACCGTGGCGGGCTTAACAATAGCAGGAACCCCTGCAAGCCAGTTCACCGCAACTTTTTCCAACATTCCCCATACAGGAAAGTTGAAAGCGTTAATGTGTATTGCAACTCCTTCTTTGGGAACACAAATGTGGTGACCAATAAACGTATTGTTTTTACTAAGTCGCGCAGTGTCGCCGTCGTAACAAAATGTTTCGTTTGGAAACTGGCGACGAAGCGACGCGTATGCAAATAAATTTCCGATACCACCTTCAATATCCACCCAGCTATCGGCACGTGTGGCGCCGGTGGCCCAGCTTACTTTATAAAATTCTTCTTTTTTATTGAGAAGATGCATGGCCAGTGCTTTAAGCATAAGTCCACGTTCCTGGAAAGTCATTTTTCGGAGTTTTGGTCCGCCAACAGTTCTTGCGTAATCACACATTCTTGCAAAATCAAGTCCTTTACTGCTGGTAGTGGCAATGGTTTCGCCTGTAATGGCATTAAATAGTTCCTGTCCTTTTTCAGAGCCTGCAACCCATTGGCCGCAAGCGTAATTATTGAGTGTATTCATTGTTATTTAGTCTTTAATCGAGGGATATAAATATAGGAAAATGTATCTGAATCGCCGATTGGATTAATAAAAATTTAAAGAGCAGTTTAAGGAAAAATATTATCTTTATTTCCATTAAAATTTTACTCTACCCATTTCATGCGTTTTAACGTCGTTCTCATATTTTGTTTTATATTTTTCGCTTCAAGCGCCCAGAAAGTGCGGTCGCTGGACTCCATGGAGACGGCCTATCTAAATTTAAAAACAGACAGTGCGAAATTTGATAATCTTAACGAAAGAATCAAAATATATCGTTTAAATGATCCGGCAAAGGCGATGGCTTCCTGTTGGGAAGCCTATGAACTGAGTAGGCGCACGAACAATGAAAACGCCAGGGCAAGAGCACTTTTTAATCTTGCTATTTCATACCGTAAAATTGGAAATTATGATACCTCCATTGTACTTTATCTGCAGGTTCTCCCTGTATTTGAAAAAGGAAAAGATGATGCGCAGATTGGAAGCTGTTATGGTAGTTTGGGAATTGCGTTCTGGCAACAAAAACAATACAACCAGTCTTTAAAATATCTCAGAAAATCTCTCGGCATTACACGTAAATTGGGTCGGAGGGCTAACGAGTGTTCAAACCTCAACAACATGGGAGGGGTTTTTACCGAACAGAAACAATACGATTCTGCTATCGCGTATCTTCACATGTCGCTTAAAATTTCGGAAGAAGATAAAGATACAGTTGGTCTCGCCGATGGATATGGAAACATGGGCGGAGTTTATCTTTTAAAAGGAGACACCAACAGCGCCATGAAATACAGTTTACTTGGCGAACACTATTCACGTTTGTCAGGAAACGCTTACCAGTTGTTTACTTCGCTCGGAAATATTGCGCAGATCAGTTACGGCAGAAAAAATTATCCGGAGTCGGAACGTTATTCATTAATGGCGATTGAATTGGCTGAAAAACTTGGTACCCTGGAAGGACGGCAAGCCAACTACCACGTTATTGCCCGTCTTTATAACAGCTGGGGCAAATATGATAAAGCCTATAAATATTTAACCAAATATATTGAGGTTCACGATTCGCTTATGTCTGAGTCACGTATGAAACAAATGACCGACCTTGAAGCAAAGTATGAATCGGCAAAAAAAGATAAGGAACTTATTTCAGAAAAATCGACCTCTGAAAAGAAAAGTACTTTGTTGTACATGTTGGTTGCGGGATTATCGCTTGTGTTAATTCTTGTATTTTTTATTTTGAGAGGCTACCTGAACAAGAAAAAATATCTTGGAGAAATTGTTCTTGCTAAACACGAACTTGAAATAAAAAGTACAGAACTGGAATCAAGAAATAAAGATGTAACCGACAGTATAAATTACGCCAGGAAAATTCAGAATGCCGTTCTTCCCAATACCGAAACGATCTTCCGTTCGGCACCAGCTTCATTTATTTTTTACAAACCAAAAGATATTGTGAGCGGCGATTTTTATTGGTTCCATGAAATTGATAAAGACAATTATATACTGGTATGCGCCGATTGTACGGGACATGGTGTGCCTGGCGCTCTAATGACGGTGATCTGCAGTAATCTTTTAAATCAAACAGTAATTGATAATAAAATAGATAAACCTGCCGCTATTCTTCTTGAAGTAGATAAGCTTCTTAACATGACATTGAAACAAAATGCTGATGCCTTCCACGGAGTGCAGGACGGGATGGATATTTCGCTGTTAAGGGTGAATAAAGCAAAGAAAGAAATTGTAATAACCAGCGCAAAACGGCCGGTGTTATTTATCCGCAATAACGAAGTAAGAGATATGAAAGGAAGCCGTTTCTCTTTAGGAGGAATGAAAACTTCAGGCGAAAAAAACTTTGAAGAAATAAGTATCAATTACCAGGCAGGCGATATACTTTACTTTTTTACCGACGGTTATCATGATCAGTTTGGGGGTGAGAACGGAAAGAAATTTTCAAGCAAGAGATTAAAAGATCTGTTGTTTAAAATACACCAACTCGGAATTGATGAACAAAAGAAAAAGCTGGACGACGAGATGAAAGAATGGATGGGCAACCTGGAGCAGGTAGATGATATGTGTGTTATAGGGATACGATTTACATGATGTAATTAAAAATAGTTTAAATTTGATTAAAGGATTAAAGCTATTCAGAGTTAAAGGTTTTAAACTATTTGAACTACTTCAAACTATTTACAGTTATTTTTACCGTATGAAAAAGATATTTTTACAATTCATAATCGCAATTTCTTTCCTTTCCGGAATAATGGCGCAGGATTTTGGTAAAGTGGTAATAAGGAATGGAGCAAACACCAACCCTAAGTTTATAGCCTCTCTGAATGGAATCCGGCTTAATAACGATTACAACACAACGGTGTCGTTTAATTATCTTGATGAACAAAAGTACAGGATAAAAATTTTACAGGCTGGTTCAACACAGGTTTTATCTTTCGTACTGGCCAGCGAACCCAACTACATTTCGAAGTATATTTTAAATAAAGATAATTACGGAAATTATTCTCTTATCCTGGAAAGTAAATCACTTCTTGTATCGGAAGATGTTGTTACAACTCCAACAACGGTTGTCAATATTCCTACCAACACGGTAGTAGTTGTTCCGGTGGCAACCGTTGCTACTACTTACACTTATAGTTGTATGACACCTGAAGATTTTGGAAACAGGTTAAGCGCCATCAAAAAAGAAAGTTTTGACAAGGATAAACTTGTTCGTTGTAAAGATGTTTTTGCCGATGAATATTTTTCGAGCCAGCAGGTGAGCGATGTTATGAAAACGTTTTCATTTGAAGATCATAAAGTGTCTTTCGCCAAATGGGCATATAAAAACACAATTGATAAAAAGAATTTCTATAAAGTAAATGATAACCTCAGTTTCAGTAGTTCAAAAAATGAATTGAGCAAGTTTATAAGAGAACAGCCTAAAGACTAAAGCGTGAACTTATAACCAACACCCCTCACGGAATGAAAATGTTGGGGGTCCTTCGGATTTTTTTCGAAATATTTTCTGAAAGAAAGAATATAATTGTCTATGGTGCGCGAAGAAGCATTCTCATTGGGTTCCCATAAAGCTTCCAGTATTTCGTCGCGCGAAATGACTTTATTTTCTTTTGATGTAAGCAATTTAAGCAAGCCTATTTCCCGGCGCGATAAACTAATGGTTTTCCCATTTACATCTTTCACTTCAAACGTATCAAAATTAATACTGCTGCTGCCAAACGTAAAAAGAGAGGATTCCGGAGTAGCATTTCTCTTCAACACATTTTTGATCCTTAACAATAATTCTTCCAGTTCAAAAGGTTTAACAATGTAATCATCGGCACCTAATTTCAGCCCCGAAATTTTATCGGATGATTGTCCTTTGGCCGTTAAAAAAATAACCGGAACCAAGGGATCAATTTTTTTGAACTCTTTAAAAAGATCAAAGCCGTTGATCTCGGGAAGCATCACATCCAGCAACACCAGGCCGATAGAAGAGGAGTGTTCAATGAATTTAGCGAGAGCATCGCTGCCCGTATGCGACACTAATACTTCATATTTTTCGAGACGAAGATTAAGCGCGAGCGTGTTGGCGAGTGTTAGCTCGTCTTCCACGATCAGTATTTGTTGCATGGGCATTATCAGAAAGCGATATTGTAAGATGTTCCGCCCTCAAAATTAATATTTAATTTGCCACTGAGTTGTTCGGTTAGCATTTTTATGAGCTGAAGTCCCAGATTAGAGTCTTTCTCAAGATTAAATCCTTTCGGAAAGCCAACACCTGAATCTGAAATTAAAAGTGTAGTTGTACCGTCTGAGTCTGAAATCCCGATCCCAATACTGCCTTTGTTATCCGGAAAAGCGTATTTCATGGAGTTGGTGATCACTTCGTTGATGATGAGCCCAAGCGGGATCATTTTATCAATTTCAAAATAATAACTCTTCTCTATATTATAAACAAAATGAATAGAGGCGTCGGGTTTTGAAAGCGAAAGATAGATGTTATTACTGAGCCGTTTAATGTATTCACCGATCTCAATTTTTGTGAGATCCCTCGAGGCATAAAGCATCTCATGAACCAGGGCCATTGAATTAATGCGGTTACGACTTGCAACTATCATGTTTAAATAGGCAGGATCTTTAATGTTTTCGGATTGAAGATTAAGAAGACTTGAAACAATTTGAAGATTATTTTTTACCCGGTGATGAATCTCTTTCAGTAACTGTTCTTTTTCACGTAAAGAGAGAGTAGAGGATTCAAGTTCTTCGCCAAGCATATTAACACCGGCACACAAAGCGTCAATGGAATCGCCGTTTCCGGAGATAAAGGTCTTTCTCGAAAAATCGAGCCGGGCATAGGACATGATAACGTCAAGAATGGTACTTATCCGTTCAGAATTTTCAGGAGATATGTTGTCGCCCGATAATATCATCAGAGATATTGTTTGAGCCATTGTGCAGCTTCCGATTCGCTATCAAATAAGCGTGTTGGAACCTGTGGTTTGTTGATACCCATGAAAAAATTACCTATCACGCGACTCAGTGGTGATTTTACAAGAATGGCCATACTGGTTATCTTGGTATCACGGCCGTTGGTGGAAAAATGTCTACGGGCCTCTTTGGTCATGGAGCGTATATTCCTGGAATCGACCAGAAGAGGGAACTTTTTGTTTTTGTAAAGAGCTGTAACAATGTTCGAATTTTCAACAGCGCTTTCAAGATCTATTTCCGCGGCGGGTTTTGTAATGGTGCGACATATACCGTCGGTACCCATCCATGTGAAAAAATTTCCGGTCTCAGTTGCATAGGGTGGGGGAGTTATTGTTTCCATGTACGACCCTAATTAACTAAAAATTTCTGATATATTTTTCAACCTGAAATGAAATGTTAAATTCGTTGGTTCTTCGACGGAATCCTTAGGTAGATCGATTTAGATGGCTATATTTGGTGGAATCTATTAACAAACACACACACTTCAAATGGAAAACGGGTACATTTTAATGCTTGAGGCTGATGCCCAGGACAGGGAACTTAGTAGCGAATATTTTAAGGCACGTAAGATCTCACACGATTTTTTAAATTACAGTAACGAGGTAATGACTTTTCTGAACAGGAAACTGATCGATAATCAGGCCTTACCTAAAGTTATTATTCTGAGTCTGCATTCGGCGCCTGAAACAGGTTTGTTCGTATTGCAGGAAATTAAGTACAGCGATTATTTTAATCACATTCCGGTGGTTATTCTTGGTGAAAACACGCATGAGGAAATGGTGAAACGTTGTTATTCAGAAGGCGCCAATACATTCATCAATAAACCATTTTCGGGGGAAGAAGAGTCGAAAAAAATTAATCTCTTTCTCGATTACTGGTTTGGAGTAGCTGAACTATCGGGACCAAAAATGGTGGCCGCTACAGCTTAAACATATTATTGTTTTTTACCTTTTGAAGGCTCGGGGTTTTTCTCCGGGCCTTTTGTGTCTTTAGGCGCGCCAGGAATTTCGGCAGCAGGCATGGAGTCCAGTTTTTTCTTTACCTGAGTAAAAATATTGTCGGAAGGATCCATATAAAGAACATTTCCGGGTGTTGAATCGAGAACGGATTTGTAACCAAGTTCTTTTGCAACAGTAGCAATTCCTTTCTTGGCTTTTGCAACAATTGGTCCGCTTAACTCAGCATATTTTCTTTGAATATCTTCATTAGCTTTTACTTTAAAATCTTCGATGCGTTTATTGAGTTGTTGTAATTCAGTTTCCTTGTTAACACGAACGGCTTCACTATACGAATCTTTCTTTTCGAGATAATCTTTGTATTTGGCATCAAACTCGGCCTGCATGGCAATAACTTCCTGTTCAAGAACCGTACGAAAATCGGTAAGGACCTTCTGTGCCACTTTTGTTTCAGGCATTGTTGATACTAATGAATCGAGACTTATATAAGCTTGTTTTTGTGAGTAACCAAAAGCAAAACAAGAAAGGAGGATAGCGATGAGCGCCGGTTTTTTAAATGAATTCATGAAGGTAAAAATAGGTTTGTTTCTGGAAAACACCTCATTTGAAACACGATAAATCGCTTTTTTTGACATTTTTTTTGAATACAATACAATTTTATTGGATTAATCATTAATCCTTTCAAATGAGTTTATCGATCCGATACGACAGCATCTGGTAAATTTTATTGTATTCTTCTTTAAATTCAGAAGTAGTGGTATCAATGGCCCTGTAATTGGCGAGTGCTTCAAAATTCCTGAAAATATAATTGTAGAAATCATCATCGAAACTCTTCACGAAAAAATCTTTATTGTGTTCAAGAAGATTGTATATCCTGAGAGCAGCCCTGTGAGTGGGTTCTGCGCGGAGATCGTTTATTTCATCGAGTATATTGCTGGTTAACATCGTGTAATTTTAAGCGCGTCTTAACTCTTGTATCTTGTTCTGGTTCCGGAGTCAAGATACAAGAATCAAGAAACAAGATGCTGTTAGAATATAAGCGTAAAAAAATGTGCCTATACGTAGTAATAAAAGGTATAGTCTTTAATGGTGAGAATAAGAGAATATTTACCATTGATCTTTGACAGAAAACCTTTGATATATAATTCGTGTTCGAAGGTGATATTTAAAACATCTTCTTCGTTTATAATAGCTTGTTTGATCTTTACTTCGGTTTCTTTTTCACCTTCTTTAATGATCATTTTTCCTTGTTGCGTATCAATACTGATCATACATCCCGAAAGTCTTTTTTCAGATAAAGGCTCGCGGAAGTCTTCGGCACGGGTGGTAACAAGCTTTTTAAATTTAAGTTCGTAATGCTGGGCAAAACCCAGAACCGGCAAAAATGCAAGAAGAAATAACAGCTTTCTCATTAAAAATGTTTGGTTAGCTAAAATAGTAAAAAAAACGAAAGGTCATAGGGCTTTAACATTCTGTCAGGTCAATTTATAGATGTCCATAATACCTTTTAATATTTTTTTGAAATCAATTTTCAGATCAATGAGTTTTCCGGTTTTAACATCAAACACCCAGCCATGAACGAGCAGGTTTCTTTCGGCGTGCGCCTTTTGAATGGCTTTGATCTTTATAAGATTAATACATTGCTCCTGTACATTTAATTCAATGAGGCGGTTATAACGGGCATCTTCATCTTTAATGCAGTTTAGCTCTTCTTTATGTAAACGGTAAACATCGCGGATATTCCTGAGCCATGGATTCAGAATTCCCATGTCGGTTGGTTGCATGGCAGCTTTAACGCCACCACAGTAATAATGGCCACATATAACAACATGTTTTACTTCTAAATGCTGTACTGCGTAATTGATCACTGAATGTACATTAAGATCGATATTGTTTACAACATTAGCGATGTTCCTGTGCACAAAAACTTCACCCGGCTGAACGCCCATAATGTCTTCGGCGGTTACACGGCTGTCGGAACAACCTATATAAAGAAACTCTGGCGCTTGTCCTTTAGAAAGGTCATTAAAATAGTTTTGGTTAACACTCAGTTTTTCTTCGATCCATTTCTGGTTGTTTTTAAAAACTTGTTCTATTTTCATAATTATATTAAGATATTGTTTTCAGGATGAATTGCTTCAGGGATATCGGTTTGATCGAACATTTCACGAAGGTCGATTTCAATGGTGCGACTGATGGCGGTAATAGGCACATCGTTGGCGCTGCCTTCAAAAGGACTTTCGGTGGCTTCACCAATTTTTTCGAGTGTGGTAAAAATCCAGGAAGAAAGCGCGCTGAACGGCACAGCGAACCATATCATGCAGCCGCCAAGCTTGGCAAATTCCTGTAACATTCCAAGAGGAACAAGAAAAACAAAAATTCGTATGAAATACAGATTAAGTGTTGCGTATTGACGCGGGTAAGGAAAGTTTTTAATACGTTCAGAAGCGCCTTGCTGGGTCAGAAATTCGGTCAGCATTTTTTCGAGTTCAACATGACGGAAATCGTCGATCAATCCAAGTTCGCGTAATTCTTTTAGGTGTGCAGACTGCAGACCCATGATATACGAGGCCTTATTGGATTTGGAAAGAATCCGTTGTATATCATCTTCCGAAAGATATTTCTGAAGTTCGTGTTCCAGTTTGCTATTGTGTTCGGCTACTTTGAACCATTTGTTTCTATACTCAGTGTTATGTGGTTTATTGATGCCTTCCCAAACGCGTTTTTCACGCAGGGCGAAGCGAAGTGCGGCGAGCCAGGCAAAATGGTAATTAAGTAGTTTGTATTGGAATTTCCGGATTTCCTCATCGCTGTATTGTCGGGGTGCATTGGTGTTTGAAATGTAATCCTTTACCATAATGCCCCAGGAACGGCTGGCGTTTACAATAGAGCCCCAAACACGGCGGGCCTCCCACATGCGGTCGTAGGATGCGTTGTTCTTAAAACCAACAATAAAAGCTACAGCGGTACCTAAAAGGGCAATGGGTAACCAGGGAATGGCCAGCCATTTATAGCCAAGAACTTCATAACAAAAAGTGGGAACGAAGGAGATTAAAAGAAGGACATAAATATCGCGTCTTGTCCAGAGAACGACTTCTTTAAAAGAAAAATTCTTGCCGGCGTGCATAGGGATTTTGGTGTAAAACTAAGCTTAATTCAGGTAAAAATATCTTTTCGTTAAATGATTTCATAACTATTGATTTTCTTTTCAAACCTGGCTTTTTTTTCTGTGTTCTGAAAAGATTATTCATATGAGATTAGTATATTCTAAAGATTCTATTTTAAACATAATTAACATTATGTTAAGTACTATTATATTGTATATCAATTAATTAAATCATTCAATTCACTCTATATTGAAGAAGATTCTATCTATACTCATACTGCTGGTTGTTTATTGGATCAGTAAAAAAATCACTCCAAAAGCGCACTAAAATTATGTGCGATTTATTGAAAGTATTAAGAGAAAAATGAATTCCTTGCAAAACAAAAAAGCGACCAGAAGCCGCTTAAATTTCCAACGAGACAACAGAAGTTCTCAGTTATGAAACAATATGTTATAAGACTGCATCATACGATGCCGCCAGATTAAATACGTGCTTTAGCCGTTTTATCTGCCTTTGAATAAGCAGGACATTTTTCATGGCTCTTGCATGATACTAAAACTCCTGAGGCAAAAATAACTGCGATTGATAATGCGATTAACTTTTTCATGTTTGTTATAATAGGTTGTAAATATAATTAAATTTTCATTTGTTTATCTATTAAATCACAGGTTTCATACTTCTTTTAATAACAAAAAACAGCCACAAATGTTAATAAGCCGTTCAATTAGCGGTCAGCTTTGCAGCGTTATGCTTTTCTGTTTTTTTGTTTTTTCCGTTATTATCGTATGAGTACCAGGTTCCATCCTTAGCGTATGTTCCGTCGGCCTGTAAAACCATATTTCCTTCTTCTTTTACCTGTCCGTTTGTGTAAAAGGTTTTGGCCGTATATTTTTTGCTTTTAGGATCAGTAAGCTCCATTATGTTTTGCATCTGACCATTACTGTACCAGCTTTTCTTTAAGGTGAGATACTTCATTTCCTTTTCATTCTCTTCGGCATACTTTGGTAAACCGTTTACGTAAAAGTCGTAACGCTTCTGAGGCTGGCCATTGTAGTAATTCACCTGTCTTCTTTGTTTTCCGTCTTCAAAATAAATATCAATGTTACAATGAAGCGGATCAGGATTTATTACAGTACGTTCGCATTGTCCATTCTCAAAGAAGTTTTTAAATACGATTGCTTTTCCGTCAATATAATATCCTCTGTGCAGAAGTTTTCCGCTTAAGTAATAATCTTCGTTCCAGCCTTGTAAATTGTAACCTGCTTTATTGTAAGTGATAGAATCTCCCCCGATCGCCTCCAGAAGTTTGTTGTACATTTTGATTCCATCAAGACTGTCAACAATATCCATCTGATTATAACGGCGTATCTGCGGTACCTGATCAGAAAAACGCTGCGCAAAACCTATTCCGGTAATTAAACTGAATAAGAATAAAAAGCTATATTTTCTGCAAAGAATCATTTATATATCAAATTTATTAAAATTATGCAATATATTTAAATGCTTTTAATGACATTTTATCAAATAACATGCCATTATAACTCTATAATTAAAGTTTTACTTGAAGTTACGCTTTAAGCAGTGTTGTTTTCGAAAACTTTAACATCTCCCGGGTTTTTAATCCCTATAAACAGGTAGTGGTGTTTTGTTAATAGGCTCCAATGCCTAACATCACAAGCGTACAACCAATCACACATTCAATCCCTTTGTCCTCTGCTTTCTTAATAAAATCAGGGTTCTCGGTTCCGGGATTAAAAATAATCCGTTTTGGTTCAAGACTAAGTATGTAATCGATCCAGTAATCCTGGTTCCTGGGAGCTACGTATAATGTTACCGTATCAATGTTCTGGTAATGCGATTTTTTTGTCTCTATGACAAGTCCGTTTACGGTTCCTTCTTTAATACTTACTCCGTAAACGGTGTGCCTGTGATCCTGCAGACTTCTGATGGCCTTGTAACTGTATCGCGAAGGATCGGGCGATGCGCCTATGACTACTGTTGGTTTATCCATGGTTTATTCTGTATAGTCAAGGTCCTTGTGAAAGGTTTCCTTAATGTTAATGAGAGATGCTATGGATAAAACAGCAACTATGGTGCCAACTGCAATTGCTGCCATTTGGGAATCGGGCTTCCCTTCATCTGTTTTGAAAAGGGTTTCAAAATATCTGAACCCTAAGCTTAAAAAGATAACCGATCCCCTTACAAAATTAGGAGCCGTAGTGGTTGCCGTTGCTCTTATGTTTGTTCCGAATAATTCTGCGGCTGTACTCATAAAAACGGCCCAGTAACCTGTTGCAAAACCAATAATGCTTATCACTATATAATAATACGTTTCGGAAATAGTACCCACTTTAAAATAAAGGAATACCGAGGCGAATGTCATTACTAGAAAAAGTCCTAAGGCTTTTTTCCTGCTCTTTAACAGTTGACTGATAACACCGCTTGCCAAATCTCCGGCTGTAATTCCAAGATAGGCCCACATGATGGACTTTCCAGCATCAGGTTTAAAATGTTTAACGTCTATTGAAGCATAAATTTCAGGTGAAAACGTAATTAAAATTCCCATAACGTACCAAACAGGAACAGCAATCATAATAATACTCAGGTATTGAAATGCCCGGTGTCGCGTTTTAAAGAGATCGAAAAAGTTTCCTTTACTGACTGTACTTTTTTTTACGTTTTCAAACATCCCCGATTCAAAAACGCCAATACGCAAGATCAATAACACCAATCCCATTCCTCCGCCAATGTAAAAACTCCATCGCCAGTTAGGAATTATATCGCCCATGAAACCCGCCACTACAGCGCCAAACACGCCCACCGTGGCCACAATCATGGTTCCTATTCCTCTCTTTTCCTTACTCATACTTTCGCTAACAAGTGTAATTCCTGCTCCGAGTTCGCCTGCAAGTCCAAACCCTGAAATGAATCGTAACGCTGCATACCACTCTACATTTGTTACCATTCCGTTGAGAATATTAGCAATGGAATACATTAAAATGGACCCGAAGAGAACTGATAATCGTCCTTTCTTATCTCCTAGAATCCCCCAGAACAAACCGCCCACAAGCATACCGCCCATTTGCCAGTTAAGGAGATTGATGCCAATATTTTTTAAAGATTCAGGAGTTGCGCCCGACCCTAGAATTTCGGTGAGACTGTCTTTTCTCTCAACACTGAATAAAACAAGATCGTAGATGTCTACAAAATAACCGAGGGCCGCAACAATAATTAATTTGTTTAAGGAGGAGCGTGACGGGGAGTTCATAAATTACTGTTTCACAATTTTTTTAATGATGGATGTTTCTCCATTATAATATTTCACGAAATATACCCCATCGCTCATTTCTGAGAGATTACACTCATACGTTAATTTACTTCCTTCTAATTGCATGATTTTTACAATGGCTCCCAGGCTGTTATAAATTTTCATTGAAGCATCACTTGAAGGATAATTTCCTAGTTTAATACTGAAAATTGTCGCGAAAGGATTGGGTGCGATAATAAGCTGATTATTGTTGTTTGCAAACTCTTTTACGCCGGAAGCAATCGAGCATAGGTTCGGAGTGCCCCATCCTCTCGAATTATTTGGAGAAGCCGCATTCGTAGCCGTTTTTCTTAATGTATCCAATATCTTAATGTTGTTCCAGGTTTTATGCGCCTGCCAGAAACAAGCCACGGCTCCAGCTAAAATCGGACAAGAGAACGACGTTCCGTTCTGTTGCGTAGTTGTTCCGTTAGGGTTACTTACCCATGAACCTTGTCCTCTCGCTACCAGATCAGGTTTAATACGTCCGTCGGCTGTTGGTCCCTGCGAACTAAAAAAGGCTACATTAGATAAACTGTCAATGGCGCCAACAGTGCAGATACTGTCGGCATCGGCAGGAAAACCAATTTTTGGCCAGGCGCTTCCTCCGCCGTTTCCAGCAGAATTGAGTACGAACATGCCTTTACGTGCCGCCATGGTGGATGCAATACTCATGTCAATGGTTTTTCCATCAAGTTGCGCGAAGGTGTGGTCGTATTGTGATTTGTTGAATGTGGTGTATCCAAGTGATGTTGTAAGAATATCTACACCAACACTGTCGGCAAATTCGGCTCCTCTTATCCAGTTGTATTCTTCTACAGGAGATTCGTTGAACGGATTAGGCGAAGCATTGTCTTCTGTTCTTAATAACCAGTAATCGGCCATTGGAGCCGATCCCATAATTACTCCGGGTTTTACAGCGGCCATGCATGATAATACCATTTCGCCATGCGAATCATCGTCATACACATTGGTTCCTCCAGCAACAAAATCCCTGGTTCCTAAAACCCCTCCCCTGTTAAACAAACTATCAAAAAGCGGATTGGTATTAGCACTCTGGAAGCCTGCGTCCAAAACGGCAATGGTCATTCCCTGTCCGCGGTAACCATCTTTATGGTAACAGTCGAGGCCCATTTGCTTGGTTTGCCAGTAAGAACCTCCATAGTTAAACGTTGCCGAAGAAACTGCCGCAGTTTTATTGACCGAAATATTCTCTGTTTTTGTAAGGTCGGGCATATTGAGTTTAACTTTGTTTACGGGGGCGCTGCTTAGAACAAATGAAAACGAATTGATAGTTGCCACAGCGGCTGTGTTTGTCATAGCTACAACCACACCATTCATCCATTTTGAAGCGTAGAGAACCGTTACGCCGCTTACACCATCCACTGTTGAAACATAAGAAGGTGTTACAGGAAGATCGGTTTGATCTACCGCAATGCTATAAGTTGTTCTTCTTAAAACCGATTTTGGAGTAAGAAACGCTGTAGGCGTACTCACCGAGTAAGGCGTTCCGTTTTTGTCTTTGAATTTTACCCAGTATTTAATTTGTTGGGCCTTTAACTTAAAAGTGAATGCCGTTGCAACAAGGACAAGAGCTGTAAGAACTAATTTTTTATTCATATCCGTAGCTTACTAAAGTTTGTTTGTAAATGGTGCCATGAACGATTCGGTTCTCAACCGGAACACCGCTCACTACATTTTGTGAATACACGTCGGTGATCTGCCTGTAAACAAGTCCTACCCCTTTGGCGTATTTTTCATAATAGTTTTCGAATGAGATCTCAGTTCTGAAATAACGTTGTTTCACGTAAAGCACTTCTGAAAGATTAATGCCATTAACAGTTTCTTTTTTGTCAATGTAATCATACATGTACATCCACTCACCTATTGTATTGCGGGCATTTCCGTTCCACGTTGCATCTTTCTGTACCGGGAAAACAAGTTTGGTGAAACGGGTGTTTCCTTCCGAAAGTTGTATGCTTTTTTTATCGGCGTTTAACATCCATACTTCTTTCATCGTCCAGGGAATGCTGTCGTAAGGTTTGTTAGGGTTAAACATTTTTACGTAACGTTCGAGCCGGATGGCTGGTTTGCCTTCGTTATCTGTAAAGCTATCTGCAATTTTTTCCTTGATGCGGTATTTTGCCTGGGTAGTATCTTTATTAAGATCTCCATAAACAGTGCTATCCACATCGTAAATAACGTATTTGCCCTGGTTGGTTGGATAATAATCTAATCCTAATAAAGATTCATTTTCAGGGACCTTCTTCTTAGTACATGAAAGTACAATAAGAACGGGAAAGAGTATAAGAAGTAATTTTTTCACTACATAAAGATAGTGAATTTCAAAGAAAGTTTCTGAAGGAATTTATTTAACGCGGGTTCCGTTCTGGTACCTCACCACAAACCCGTTGAAGCCCGAACCTTTTAGCTGGTTCATTTTTTCTATAGCTTCTTCTTTTGTACTGAAACTACCTACCAATACTTTATAAAGGCCGTCCTCAAAACTAATGGTCACCTTTCCTGCATTTGCAAACTTAGCCTTTCCAGGATCGTTTGCTGAAGCCGAAAGCTGAACTTTAAATACTAAACCTGTTGCGCTCGTATTTGTTGTTTTAGCCGTGGATGCAGAACTGCTACTTGTTGATTCGGTAGTTTTGGTCTCGGTTGGAGTAGTTTTTGTAACTGCGGGTTCAGTTGAAGCAGAACCTGAAGTACTAGTTGTGCTAGTGGTTTTTGTTTCGGTAGAAGAAGGTGTTGACGTGTTTGTTTTGGTTTCGGTAGTGGTTGCAACCGGAGTTTCTGATGTAGTTGATGAGGCCGGTGTAGTGGTTGTATTTGAGCCGGTACTTTCTGTAGAAGTAACACTTCCTTTTGGTTCTGAAGAAGTTGATGGGTTTCCGGCTGTACCTCCAAGACTGGCCACTGATGTAGCTCCCGAAGGATCGAATGTAACGTTTACAGGTTCAAATTCTACTTCTTTTTTAGAACCGTTATCGAGGAAATAAAATTTCTGGTTAAAAACCCCCGCACCTGAAGCACCGCCAGTGTTTACTTTAAATGTAACAACAAATTCTGCTTCGGCAGGAATACTAACCCAAACTATTTTAGCACGATTGTCTTCAAATGTAAAGTTCCCGGTTTTACTATCTCCTTCAGTTACGGTTACGCCTGCTGGTACATCTACCTGGTATTTTGAAAAGTTAGAAATCGATCCTTTAGTAATCTTGACTTCGAAAAGAATGTTCGTGTTTGGAGCCAGGCTGGCCGGAAGATTGGTTTGAACTGTCACCTGGGCAACCGATAAAAGTCCCGATAATAGAAAAAGGCAAATAATACTCAGAGTTCTCATAAAGCTTAAACTTTTTATAATTTTCTACAATCTAAATATCGCATTAAAAAACGGAATATTAAAAACCTTTTTACAATATACTATTGGGAATGCTACATTTGCATCACATTTTGAAAAAAAAACTGATCATAGTTTTCCTTATGGGCCTTGCTTCTACTCTGTTTTCTCAGATCATAAATATTGAGAGCAAGCGTTTCCTTAAAGATACTAACGGTTTTGTAGGAACAATCAGCGCTAATTTCAATATAAATCAGAATACGCAGCAGGTGTTAACGTTCGGACTTAATCAGCATATTCAATACAAGTATAATCGTCATCGCCTTCTTGCTATCAGCGATATTGGTTTTATTAAAGCGGGCGATAAGGATTTTGTAAACGCGGGCTATCAGCATATGCGTTATAATTATAAGATAATGAGTGTGCTAACTTGGGAAGCTTTTGTGCAGGCGCAGTATAACAAGGTATTATTGCTCGACAGGCGTTACCTGGCAGGTACCGGTCCGCGCTTTCGTGTTCTAAAAAAGGAGAATGTCAAAATGTACACGGCCTGTCTTTACATGTACGAATACCAGAGCCAAAACACCGATTCCATTGAACAATATAATCATCGGTTAAGCGCGTATGTGACTTTAAGTATAGGATTTAATAAACTGGAATTTACGAGCACCACTTTTTTTCAACCTAATATGGCCGATTTTAACGATCACCGTATAGCTAACGATTCATCTCTGGATCTTCCTATTAATAAGAACCTTAATTTCAAAGTAGGATTCAATCTTTTATACGATACAAGACAACCGCCAGGAATTCCGGAGCTGACGTATATTTTGAAGAATGGATTGAGTTATAAATTCTGATCATCCATGTTTTTGGAGCCACAGATTTCACAGATTCCCACAGATCGATCCTTAATTATTAAATAAATTAATCTGCGAAATCCGCGGAATCTGTGGCAAAAAAAGTGAAGTAAAAAGGGAATTTTAATTAAGGATCACATCCGGTAAACTGATAGGAGCGCTATCAAAGAATGCCAGTTCGTGGATGCTGACTTTTACTTCTTTAATGATTGGGAAAGTACTGAGAATATCCATAACCTCCTGCTCGCTTACCGCTTCAATAAAGGCCCATATATTTTTACGGTCCATATCTAAAGAGTAACTGAGGATAACACGTTTTTCAAGAAGATCGTTAATGAGATTACGCTGGGCCGGAATAAGACTGTAAAATCTTGGTGTAAACACATCCGGTAAGGTAATATGAACGAGATAAACGTCTTTCATTTTAGGGTATATACAAATGTACATTAAATAAGAACACCTTTTCGGGAAATAAGTCGGAGGTGTTGTTAAATACGACCTAAATCGCTTAAAACACGAAAAGCCCCCCTGTTGAGGGAGCTTGTCCATGTATGTTTCATAGTAATCAGTCGGTAAAAGGTACAAGCCTTACTCCCACAACAAAAGGGTAAACTTCGGCTCCCTTACCTGATTCAAATAACGGTGTTATGTTATATTCTCCAAATACGGTGAAATCGGAATAACCAATAGAGGCATGTGCTTTAACCTGGAACGGACTCATGTTATAATTGTCTTTACGGATCTTGGTATATTCATCACCCTTCAGTTCAAGGATCTGTTTTGTTTTACTATTGATCATAAATTGGCCAATTGCTCCCACTGCAATGTGAAAAGATTTGCTGTTTTTGCGGTGCGTGTTAAATTCAAGAAGTAAAGGAACCTGGATCATAGTAGACTTGAAAAGGTTTTTATTGTAAGCAAAGGTATTGCTTGAATCAATTACACCATGTGTAAAGGAACTGTCAGGATCTAAGGTAACCTTATTATCGAGCATGTATCTCCTCCACTCTAATCCGAATCCTGTAACCACGTTCACATAATTTTTATAGATGTGGAAGTTGTGCTGAAAAATATTCAGTTGAAAATTGATGCAGCGTGAGTAATTAAGATCAAGATAATTGTATTTATTTGGCTGGTTGAATGCTCCGCCCGGAGTAAGTAATCCGTTTACACCAACCGAAAACCCGGTCCAGTGCTGAAACGCAGACGAATATCTGTATTTTCCGATGTGAATAGTAGTGTCGTGAGTACGGTTATCTTTGTCGCCTCCAATCACAATAATTTTTCTGCCTTTCCATTCAAAGGACGTAGAGTCTTTGCCATTGTATTTTTTTTCTTCAATAATGCGGGTTATACTTGCGGCTCCTGAAGTTTCGGCACTTATATCTTTTGCTTCGCCTTTTACTTTAATGTTACTGGCTCCGCTGGCTCCGGCCGTAAGTTTTTCTACAATAAAAAGCTTAGCGGTAGAGGCCCCACTCGTAGTTACGTTTGCGTTTTTAGCAATAAGATCGTAGGCTTTCATAACCGCGGCCCCTGAAATTTCGGCGTTTAAAAGATCTGTGCTTCCCTTGAGGATAAGTTCACTGGCACCTGCTTCTTTTACCGAAACATTTTTTGATTCAATGGTAGCGTGAGCGTGTGAAGCTCCCGAAATACTGAACAAAATTGTATCTGCTTTTACAAGACCCCTGGTGCGGAATTCGCTGGCACCACTGCAGAACACTTCGGTGAGCCGGTTGTTTTTAAGATATACATTTACAGGATTGTAAAATTTTCCTTTCGCTGAAATAATAAGAGTTGAATTTTCGACTTTTAATTCTACATTCTGAATTTCGTTTTCGTTGCCATTTACTTTTGCCTCGAGCGAATCGGAGCTGGTGTAAAATACATTTACGGCGTCGGTTACAATAATTTTGTTGTAAGCGCCAACAGAACGGGATTGGGACGTTTGTGCATTAAAGCTCAGAACCGAACCAAGTAACAGGATTGATAATATTTGTGTTTTCATTTTTTTATTTCTTTTATAGAAGCGATCGATAGCTATCACGATTTTGCTTGTTGTTATTTGAGAGTAAGACGTGGATGCTATCTGAAAAGTTACACCCTGAAGTAGAAATTTTTAAAAAAATTCACTTCGGGGTTATACCCTATTTTCTTTCAATGTTTAAAGCGTTAAACGTTAATGAATAATTGTCATTTTGTTTTTCTTCACCTTTCACAGCTTTTAATCCTAGTCCGTTTACGTTTTTAGCAAAACGCACAGCACGTTTCCAGAATGTGTTTTTTTCAGGGGCCACCGGTTTTTCTTCTTCATCGGTTGCCACAGCCAGGGCATTCATGTTAGTGTAACGGATAACACCGGTTTTATTTTCGGCAGGTGTTGTGTTGGTGGCTAAGGCAGTTGTATCAGGTTTAATAATTTCAACCGGTGTGTTATTTTTATTTTCGTTTACAGGTATATTGTTTGCAATATTTACTTCTTGTTTTTTCTCAGAGAATGAAGAATCTTTTTTTACGACGTTGGTTTTTTGGTTTAAAGAAGTTTTATCAGCAACAAAGTTGTTATTGGTTTCAGGTGTGATTTCCTGCTTCTTGTCTCCTGTCTCTTGTCTCTTGTTTCTTGTCTCTTGTCTCTTGTTTCTTGTGTCTTGTGTCTTATTGGCAATTTGAGGAGTAACTACCGGCGAATTTGTTCCGTTTCTGAAAATGATCACTAATCCTACCAGTAATAGAACCGCGGCGGCAATGGCGGCAACTACTCTGAAGTTGAAAAGAACAATGACTTTTGCTTCTTCTTTTTTCAGGCTTTCTTTATCAGGATGAACAATGGATGTGTCGGCAACCAATTTTGTTTTTTGTATTAACGAAAGTTCTTTCTGTAATTTTTTATCGGAAGATAATTGTGCTTCAAATTCCGATTTTTCTTTTCCTGAAAGAAGTCCTTCCGAATAAGAAATAACAACAGAGTTCAGAACATGTTCATCTTCGTTTTTCTTTAGTTTCTGCTTGTCCGCAAATACCTGATCAGCCTCAGGCGAAAGTATAGTTTTTTTTAAAGCATCTACATCCTTTGCCAGTTCAGCATCAGATGATAGTTTATTCTCAAAATCGAGTTTATCGGTAACTGAAAGATTTCCTTCAATATAATTTAAGAGATCTTCATTGGGCAGATCGTTCTCTGTTTTAAGAAGGTCATTTTTAAAATCAGGATAAATTTCTTCTTTTGTAAAAACAGGAAGGTCCTTATCGTCAAGGTCTATCTCAAGTTCAGGATGTCCCATAGCAAAGGCTTTTAGCTCCACTGTGAGTTCTTCTGAAAGATTTCCTTCGATATGATCGAGCAAAAATGCTTCGTAATTATTTAAATTGATCCTGCTCATATTACCGTCTCCACCTTACCAATATAATTTTTCAAAAATGTACGTGCCCTGAAAATGTAAACTTTTACCTGGCTCTCATTCAGATTGGTAATGCTCCCAATTTCGGCGTAATCATAGCCTTCATAGTCGCGTAGCAACAAAACCGTTTTCTGAATTTCAGGAAGTTGTTCCAATCCTTGATTCAGTACCTCTTTAAGATCGCTGTATTGTTTAGAGTGTGAGTGCGAATTATGATCAACTTCCGTAAGTTTCGTTTTTTTCGATTCTTTCCTGGTGTAATCGATCATGGTATGATAGGCTGTAGTAAAAAGATAGGTCTTTGCCTTGGCGGCATCGATCGAATCTATTTTCCGCCACATTTTTTCGAATGAATCCTGTACAATATCCTTTGCGGCATCCTTATCCCTAATGTGTTTTAACACAAAACGGTAAGCACCATCGGCGTGATTTTCTACACAATTATTATAATCGGCTAGTTCCAATTTGTATGATCATAAGACGAAGGTACTGGTAAAAAGTTACAGTGTTTTTTTATTTTAAATACACTGACAATCAACAAATTAAAAACATCGCTTAATTTATATCCCTGTTTACAGGTACGTATTTACCGAAGATCTGCTCCAAAGAAATAGGGATTGCTTTTTATCGATTTTTTTAGAATATTTGTTTTACACATAACCCATAAACTATGAAACAATTCTTTTTTTTAATGACTCTCCTTGTTGGTGGAACCAGCATTTTTTCCCAATCAGAAAAAAAGTACATCTCTAAAATCACGTTACTTCCCGGGCCATTGAACCGTGTTTTTTCTGTGGGACAAGAAATGGTGCTGACAGATCGCCTGACTTTAAACACAACAGTTAAAACAATGCCTCCCACAAAATTTAAGTTTCCCAATACTATAAAATATGGCGACGGAACTTACGATCCATTCTCGAACGCAAAACTTTTTGGTATTGGAAATACCACCGAACTACGCATTTACGGTAAAGAAAAACAATCTTTTAAAGGTTTCTATTGGGGGCCATATCTTAATTTCATGTATTATAAATTAGAAGCGGGTCCTTTTGCGGCTACTTTTCATGATGAAAACAAAGTGGCATACAACGCTGATGTGGTACAATTTGTAAAAGTAAGTACCGGCGGCGGTGGGCTCCAGATCGGTGTTCAAGGGCTTATTAAAGATGTTGTAGCTATTGACTGGACCATTCTTGGAATCGGATTTAATATGCTTAGCGTTACAGGTGGAATTGAAGCTACGAACACTTCTGGTAATTTTAATTTTAATAATTACAGCGAAGATATTAAGGCTGCAACGCTCAACGCCGAGAAATTTCTGCCACTCACTAAAACAGTTGAACCTACAAAAGTTGAACTTGGTTTAAAAGCTCCCATTCCTCATTTTAAAACCAGTATCAATATTGGGATTGCATACGGTAAAAGAAGAAAACTGCCAACTACAAATTAATGGAGAATATAAGATACAAAATGGCAAATGCGAATCTCTCCATTTGCCATTTTTTATTTTTCGCACCTCATATGTTCTTTATTTCTTCAACAACTTAAAAGCGTATGGCCATTTATTTTCGCGTATTCCCGAAATGCATCACAGCATGATTAAACGGCTATGGCACGCCGCCTTCTGCCACGTTCCATTAATACATACGTACTTCTTCGTATTTGATTGCAGGACAAATACTGTCAAATTTGATAGTTATGAAATATACCTTCATTTTTTTATTCACATTTCTTTGTCTTGCCGCATTTTCACAGAATTATAAAAGCCTGAAAGAACAGGCCGAAAAAGAATTTGATAATTCTAATTTCGAAGCTGCCTTGCAATTGGCGACTAAGGCTTTAAGGGCTGTTGAAGCAGATAAAAAAGCAGAGCGTGACGATGTTTATAAAATAAAAGCTGATCATTCGGTGTATTCAGTGTTTAACAATAAAGTAGATGAAGGCATTACTGCTCTCGCCGGAATTATTTCGGAGATAGAAACCAGGGCCATAAAGACTTCTACCGAAATTTATGTGCGTTTTCAGTTTGGGGCCGTTCTTAAAAATATGGGATTGTATGCCGACGCTCTTCCACAATTCAAGCGTACCTATGAATTATGCAAAACCACTTCTTACGAAAAAAAAGATGTGGCGCTCATCATTGCGTCATACGCTGAGTGCAACCAATACCTGTTCCGTTTCCAGGATGCTGAAATTTTATTTAAAGAAGCCATCTCGTATTGCGAAAAAGAAAATCTTAAGAACACTTCTGATTATGCGTTCTTTCATTCCAATATTGCTTTGTTGTATGTGGACATGTTCTTTGAAACCAAGGCTCTCGAAAATTATAAAAAGGCCGAGAGTATTTTTGTTTCGGTTAAAGATACTGCCGTGGTACAATACGCCGCTTTTCTGATGGATTACGGGACTTTTCTTACCAATACGTATCAATACGAAAAGGCCCTCCCCATCCTGCTTCGTTCAAAAGCTTTGTATCAGAAATTGTTCGGGGAAAAATCATTGGAGTATGCTGGCATCTTAAATAACCTTGGATATACCTATGAAAAAACCGGGCGATTAACGGAAACCGAACAATTTTATACAAAAGCGCTGGAAATTAAAAAAGCAAATCCCGGTGTGAGAATCGAAAATTATCTGAACGCGCTTAATAACCTGATCTTTTTTTATCATTCAGTTGGAAGAAAACAGGAAGCTACAGAATTGATAGACGAACTGGAGAAAGGAATGGTAAATCCAAAATTTCAGGATACATTGAAACGTATGGATTTTGCACAAAATCTGGCGATGTGGTACAGCGAAAATAAGATGTATATCAAAGCCAGGAATTATTACAACGACGCGCTTAATTACTCGAAGAGCATTTATGGCGACGATAATATTTTAATGGGACAAATGTACATTGCTCTCAGCGTACTCTATTGGGAAGAAAAAAAATACGAGGACGCTTTAAACTCTGTTAAGAAAGTTCAGAAAATACTGGATGGAAATGTGAAAGTGAATGTGGCTGAGTCCTTTACCCTTCTTAGAAATTACGCGGTGATGCTTAATCGTTTTGGCCAGCCTAAACAGGCCGAGCCTTTAATAGATCAGGCTTTAAAAATGGTACAATCGAAAAAGGTTACCAATCAAAAAGAGATTACCGATCTGTATTTACAAAAAGCGCAGATCTCAGCCATGCTCAATAAAATAGATGCTGCAATGGAATATTTCAAAAAATACATGGACATGAAGTATGCCGAGATTGAAAACAATTTTTCTTACATGACAGAAATGGAAAAGCTTCAGTACCTCGAAAGTCTTGAACAAAATGTAAAGGAATTTGTAACAACCATTACGAACTTTCTGGATAAACGTCCCGATCTTATTCAAATGCTTCTCGATTTCAGAATTCGTACAAAAGGAATTCTCCTAAATAATATCAGTAAAATAAAACGAGGCGTTAACAAATTAAATGATCCGGAACTGAATCAGAAATTTGAAAACATGAAACTGAACAGGGAAAATATTTCAAAATTAATGTCGCTAAACACCGACGAATATCCTGCGGCCCTAAGCGAAGTAGCAGCATTAAAGAAAGAAGCGGATCAATTAGAAAAAGATATTTCATTAAAAGTTTCAACAGCGAATTTAATTGATCAGAAAAAACTTTCATGGAAAGACATCCAGAAACAATTGGCGCCGGGAGAATGCGCCATTGAGATACTGCAGGCCAATCTTATTTACCAAAATGACAGTGGTGGCGTTAACTATACCTATATGGTTGTGAAGAATACGGGTAATCCAGTATTTTTTTATAAAGACAGATCCTTAAAATGGGAATCGAATATACTTTCTAAATACAGAACCTTTATTAATTCGAGGAAGGAAGATGCGGATCTTTATCTTGCGCTTTGGTCGGGTTTAGATAAGATGCTTAAGGATATTCATACGGTGTATATTTCGCCCGATGGAATTTATAACCAGGTTAATCTGAATACTATTTTCAATGCTGAAACAAAAAAATATGTGATCGAAGAAAAGAAATTGCATTACCTGGTCACCCTGGCCGATCTTCCTTCTGTAAAAACAAGCAAATTCAAGGAGCCTAAAGATGCTGTTCTTGTTGGAAATCCTTCTTTTGGTTATGATCTCAGTAAATTAAAAGAGAACAAAGATAATTTTGGAAGCGCGTTGGCTGTACGTGGATCTTTTGGGTTTATGCTCACCGAACTTCCTGGAACAAAAACAGAAGTAGAAACAATTAAAGGTCAGCTCGTAAAAAAATCAATAAATACAATTCTGCTCACCGAAGAAAAAGCAAATGAAGCGGAAGTAAAACGATTGAAAAATCCAACCGTATTACACTTTGCAACACACGGATTTTTTATGGAGGACTTTGATGATGAAACCATGTCGGCCCTATCACAAACAGAGCAGTCTTATTATAAAAACCCGATGGTTCGCTCCGGAATATTTTTTAGCGGCGCCAATAATACCTACTCTTTAAACACAACCAATATGAACCGTATTAAAGAGTTTGAAGATGGCACCCTCACCTCTTATGAAGCCATGAATCTTGAACTCGACAGTACGGAGTTAGTTGTGCTTAGCGCCTGCGAAACAGGTTTAGGAAAAGTGAAGAACGGCGAAGGTGTTTTCGGATTGCAGCGCGCCTTTAAAATGGCCGGTGCAAAATCGGTGATCATGTCGTTGTGGCCGGTGAGCGATGATGCCACTATGAAATTAATGACCACGTTCTACGAAAAATGGTCAGTTAGCGGTGATCTTTACAATTCATTCCGCGACGCACAAATGGAAGTAAAAAAGGTTTATCCTGAGCCGTATTTCTGGGGTGCCTTTGTTTTGAATGGGAGGTAATTAGAGACTTCGCCAAAGTCCTTTTCAACCCCATTTTATCTTTTTGAATTTTAATTTGTAATTATTGACTAATAGTAGCTATATTTGCAGCCCTAAAATGGCGGGGTAGCTCAGATGGTTAGAGCGCAGGATTCATAACCCTGAGGTCACGGGTTCAACTCCCGTCTCCGCTACTAAAAAAGTCCCTAAAAGTCGAGGGACTTTTTTTATTTTCATAAATCAGGTCATGCGAATCTGTTTTTCATTGTCAATATACTGGTTTTCAGACTATTTTGATAAATGACCGCTTTTAAAGAGTTAAATTTCATTTTACGATTTCGAGATGTCAAAACATGAAATAGCTCTATTTCTCAGCCTTAATTGATTAGAGTATTGCCTTGGCAGAAATATATTTTGTTTTTTTATTTGGTTTGTAAATAAAATTTAATACATTTCTGAAAATTTTTGGGATATGTCGAAAAAAAGTAAAGGTTCGTCAGGTAAAAAGAAGGATAAAAAAAACAAAGGGACGAAGCCTGTTAAAAACTCAGCCTCTAAAAAAGGAGCAAAAAAAGCTCCTAAGTCCGCTAAAAAACCGGCACCAAAAAAGCCAGCTAAAAAGGTTGTGGCTAAGAAGCCTAAACCTGCCCAAAAACCAGCGAAAAAAGCCGCGCCAAAGAAACCTGTTAAAAAAACAGCAAAACCTGAATTAAAAAAAGCAGTTGTTAAAGCGCCTCAGAAAGTTGCCGCTAAAAAAGAAGTTAAAGCTGCAAAAACTCCGGTTGCATCTAAGCCCGAAATAAAGTCGCTTCCTAAAAAAGAAGTGGTTTCACCTAAGGTAGAAAAACCAGTTGAAAAGACGAGTGCTAAGAGCGAATCAAAAGCGGAACCTTCAAAAGTACTTGCTATTACCAATACAATTCCTAAAGCCGAAGTAAAAGCGATTTCAGCTAATAAGATAGCTTCTATTTCAAGTTCTATTACAAATCCAATTAAGAAGAACGATTCTTATTCTATTAAACCTGAAAAAGAACCGAATGGAAAGTTTGAACTTGAACTGGTGGTGCGTTCATCACCTGAGATGCTTTTCGAATTTCTTTCTACACCAAGCGGATTAAGCGAATGGTTTTGCGATGATGTTAATATTCGGAATGGAATTTATACATTCATATGGGATGGACAATTACAGCAGGCACGTTTACTTAAAACAGTTGATGATCAGTTAGTACGTTTTCAATGGGTAGATAAAACCGACGGAAGTTATTTTGAGTTTCGCATTCAGAAAGACGATCTTACCAATGATATTTCATTGATCATTACCGATTTTGCCGAAACAGTTTCTGAGAGAGAATCCTCAAAACGTTTATGGCAGAGCCAGGTTGAAAAATTGATGCATATTATCGGATCGATATTTTAGTCTATAGTTAATAGTTTATAGTCAATAGAAAAAGCCCGAGGATATCGGGCTTTTAATTTTTAATAGGTTTAAGTCTATAAACTATAAACCATCAACTATAAACTAATTTATACTTCTACTAGCGTTCCCACCTTATCGCCTTTCACAAGATTATTCAAATTTCCTTTTTTGTTCATGTCGAATACAATGATAGAAAGTTTATTTTCTTTACAAAGTGTGAAAGCGGTCATGTCCATTACTTCTAATCCTTTTTCATAAACCTCTTCGAACTTAATGGTTTCGTATTTTGTTGCTTTAGGATCTTTTTCAGGATCTGCTGTATAAATACCATCGACACGTGTTCCTTTGAGGATCACATTGGCTTCAATTTCAATAGCGCGAAGTGTTGCGGCTGTATCTGTTGTAAAATAAGGATTCCCGGTTCCTGCTCCGAAGATCACTACCCTGCCCTTTTCTAAATGTCTTACAGCTTTACGACGAATGAATGGTTCGCAGATCTGTTCCATCTTAATAGCGCTTTGTAAACGTGTCTGCACACCTAATCCTTCAAGCGCACTCTGAATAGCCATGCTATTGATAACTGTTGCCAGCATGCCCATATAATCGCCATGTACGCGGTCCATTCCGCCTTTTTCTGCCTGGATTCCACGGAAGATATTTCCACCGCCGATAACAACTGCAACCTGGCAGCCTGCATCATAAATGGACTTAATTTCCTGTGCATATTCCATTAAACGGGTCTGATCAATTCCAAAACCCTTTGCCCCCATCAGGGCCTCTCCACTTAATTTTAAAAGTATACGTTTGTATTTCATATTTTTCTGTACGGACGCAATGTCAACACTTAAAGCGACACTGCAAATTTTTTAATTGAACAAAGTATCAAAAAAAATCCCGACTAATTTAGTCGGGATTGAATGTTATGATAACGAAAAGCGTTTGAACGCTGATACCGTGAGGTCTTTTTCAACACTCTGAAGGTATTGGCGAACCGTCATTTTATTATCAATGAAATATTCCTGGTTCAGTAAAGTAGATTCTTTATAGAACTTGTTTATTTTTCCCTGCGCAATTTTCTCTACCATATCTTCAGGTTTACCTTCGGCACGTGTAGTTTCGCGGGCAATGTTTAATTCACGTTCAATTGTTGCAGCATCAACATCATCTTTATCGATAGCTACAGGAGCCATAGCGGCAGCCTGCATAGCAAGATTTTTAGCAACTTCATCAGTTACTGCTTTGTTGAATCCAAGAGCTACAGCTAAACGGTTTCCAGGGTGTATATAACCAACAACCTGCTCAGCCGAAATAACTGAATAATATCCGATATCGATTTTCTCACCGATTTTACCAACCTGCTCCATAAACTTATCACCAACAGTGATATCGTTGTTGTAAGGAAGCGCTTTTAAAGCATCGATAGAAGCCGGTTGTTTTGTAAGAGCGATGTTTGCTACTGATTCAGCGAACTGAATGAAATCTGCATTTTTAGCAACGAAATCAGTTTCGCAGTTAACACTGATTACAACTGCTGATTTTTTATCAGCTGCAGTTTTTGCAAGCACAACACCTTCTTTAGCGTCGCGATCCTGGCGGTTAGCGGCTACTTTTGCACCTTTTTTACGAAGGTAATCTACTGCGGCTTCGAAATCGCCGTTACTTTCTTCTAATGCTTTTTTACAATCCATCATCCCCGCACCTGTTTGCTGGCGGAGTTTATTTACGTCTGCTGCTGTGATAGCCATTTTTAGTTTATAGTTTAATGTTATTAGTTTATAGTTCTTTGTTAGTCCAGGAATGAATCGTTCCGATAATTATCGGGATGTTCTGCTTCAACCAAAAAAAACGGTCAGCCTGTTTCCAGAATGACCGCTTTTTATATTAAATGCTTAATTATTTTTTTGCGCTCACTCTCTTGCGTGGTCCTTTTTTAGCAGGTCCTTTTTCCTCTCCGCTATCTTTGCCACCTTTGATTTTAGCTCCTGCAGCAAGCTCTTCAGCTTCGTGCATGCTTTCTTCTTTAGTGTCTAATTCTTCGGTATTTGCTTCTTTATCCATTTTACGATCAGCCAATCCTTCGCGGATAGCGCCAGCCATTAATTCGATAATGTAAGCGATTGAAGTAGAAGCGTCGTCATTAGCAGGGATAGCGAAATCAACCTGATTAGGGTTTGAGTTAGTATCAACTATTGCGAATGTTGGAATATTTAAACGTTTTGCTTCTGCAACTGCGATGTGTTCTTTAGTGATATCCACAATGAACAATGCAGCCGGAAGACGTGAAAGATCAGCGATAGAACCGAACTGGATCTCGAGTTTTTCACGCTCACGGGAAATCTGTAAACGCTCACGTTTAGAGATGTTCTCGAAAGTACCATCGGTAGCCATTTTGTCGATCTGCGTCATACGACGAACCGATTTACGGATAGTAGCGAAGTTAGTTAACATTCCACCTGGCCAACGTTCTGTAACGTAAGGCATGTTTAATGCTTTGATTTTTTCTGCTACGATATCCTTAGCTTGTTTTTTAGTTGCTACGAACAATACTTTACGGCCTGAACGGGCGATTTGTTTTAAAGCTATTGCAGCTTCTTCAATTTTCGCTACGGTTTTATTTAGGTCGATAATGTGAATACCGTTTTTCTCTGCATAAATATACGGAGCCATTGCCGGATTCCATTTGCTTTTAAGGTGGCCAAAGTGAGCACCTGTTTCAAGTAGTTCGTTAAATGAGGTTCTTGCTGACATTTTATATACTTCTCTTTTTTAA
>JAJONO010000078.1 GCA_021323535.1 Bacteroidota bacterium | reverse complement strand
CTGCGAACTAGGTTTCTGTGGGGTAAAAATCGGTGGGTGAAGGAGAATGAAGGGTGAATGGTTTTACTTCCAAATTAACTTCGTTGATTTTGGATGGGCATTTTGTAATCACAAAGTTTTTAGCACAGTGGCCAGATTATCTTCGCTGATCTGGTATGGAAGCGTTGCATATATCAAAAGCCTTTTTTGCTACTCAAAAAGAAGGGTTTTTTTGTTTTTCCGCTTACAAAAGCAAGAAGGTTTTGACGCATTAAAACAAAAAAGCCCCTCGCTACGCGAGAGGCTTTTGATATTTGTCGGGGTGGCCAGATTCGAACTGACGACCTCCACATCCCAAATGTGGCGCGATACCGGACTACGCTACACCCCGTCCTTCCCTTCAGTTTTCACCTCAGGGAGGTGTCTCAAAATTTGAGATTGCAAATATACTATTTTTTTAATATTCAAGAACAATTTCAGCTTTTTAAAGTAAAAATTTACTAAAATCAATAAACCACTATTCCCGTCACTTTTCTAAGCGTTTCCGTCTATATTACCTTACAGATCCCTATAAAAGCACTATATTTGCAGCCCCATTAGTAAAAACTCCCGGCAGTAATGCCGAACATCTCATGAAAAAACGTCTGCATTCCCCTGCAAACAACCTAACTATCTTTATTTCTAAGGATTTAAAGGAAGACAATCTGCTTCTAACCACGCTAAAGGCGAAAGGATTTGAAGTGGTTCACCAGTCCCTGATTAAAATCAGTCCTATCCGCTTTTCCTATGCTCCAAAAAGCCAATGGATCTTTTTTTCAAGCAAAAATGCGATCACACATTTTTTCGGACAAAATCCTGAAATTGATCCCGGAACAAAATTCGGTGTTATGGGTCAAAGTTCTGCTGCTTATCTCGAAGAGTTTGGAAAAAAAGCCGATTTCATTGGCACAGGAACAGACACGGCTAAAATTGCAAAAGATTTTGCCGCTTGTATACAAAACGACACTGTGCTGTTTCCGCAAGCCATCGATTCTTTACAAACCATTCAGAAACATCTTGCTTTTAATAACATCAGCTCTAATCTTTACGTTTATAAAACAACTCTTATCACCGATTTTGACCTTCCTCAAACCGATATGCTCGTGTTTACCAGTCCTTCCAATGTAAGGGCTTGGTTTGCAAAATATAAATCGGCCGAGGGACAAATTATTGTGGCCATGGGGACTTCCACCTTACGTGAATTAAATAATTACGGTGTTAAAGAAGCTGCCATGCCCGAATCATTTGATGAGGAAGGGCTTCTTGAAGCAATTCTAAAACAGGTGGAAACGTCGTTGCTTTAACATCGGCGGGTATCGAACTATCCATGACTATATCATTTTAACCAGCGTATTTAATCAGTACTAACCCGTTTTTACTCAACCTGTTTTTTGTAAGGTAAATATGGCCTGATTCTTGTAGTTTTCCAGGAAATAAAATACTATGAAAACATTATTTACTTTATTCTTTGCTTGTGCGATAACCTCAGCTTCTTATTCGCAGCAAATCACTTCAATGACCATTAGTCCGGCTAACCCTTTAACGACTGACACCATCAAAATCTACGTCACTAACGATTTCCCAAGCAGCTCCTGTTTTGGAACCGCTAACTTTATGGTAAGTGGTAATTCGGTTTATGCCAACGCCATGCATTGTATGGGCATGTTAAGCGCCTTGTGTACAGATGTGGATACGATTAAGATCAACCCTCCGCATGCCGCTGGTTCTTACACGTTTTATTTCACACTCGACTCGGGATATGAGCCATCGTGCACCCCCGGAATAGTTTCGGATGACACCGACACTTTATTCTATAACGTATCTGTACCTACAGGACTGTCGCAGAATTCTAAATACAATAAATTTTCTGTTTCTCCAAATCCTACAAAAGGAATTGTGATCCTTAATACGAGAGAAGAATTACGTGGTCAATTAAAGATCACCAATCTTATTGGTCAAACCGTTTTCGAATCAGCACCCGCTGGTCCGGTATCTAAAAAGATTGATCTTTCAGGATATGCTCCCGGCGTTTACTTTCTGATCTACGAAGAAGAAAACAAAATATTTACACAAAAAATTGTTCTGGAAAACTGATCCGTTTATTTCTCTCTTACAGAAAGGGCCCTACGGGGTCCTTTTTTATGCTATTTGTATTTATGAAACATGTTTCATATATTTGCAAAACATATTTCATAAAATGATTGATAATATTTCCAGAGTCGGTTTTCTTGCAGGCGCCACGCGTTTACGACGCATAGGCGAAAAACTGCAGGGAGAAGGAGATAAATTATACGCCGAATTGGGTATTGATTTTAAAGCCACCTGGTTTGCTACGTACTATACACTTTTGCAAGCCATAAAGCCGCTTACTATGCAGGAAATTGCAGCCGCCATTGGCTTTACCCATATAACCGTTAAAAATATTGTGCGGGAAATGGAACAAAATGGAATCGTAAAAATAAAACCAAATCCCGGTGACGCCCGCTCAAAACATGTAGCGCTTACAACAAAAGGACAAAATCTTCTCCCAAAACTTCAACCGGTATGGCAATCCATTTCAAATGCGCTGGAAGTAATGCTTACCTCGGGTCATCCCGATTTTATCAATATTATTGCGCGCATCGAAAAAGAAACTGAAAAGATTTCTCTTGTTCAAAGGATCGCCGAAGGAAACAAATCTTCTGTAAACATTGTAGATTATAAACCCACTTTAAAAAGTCATTTTTTTAAGCTTGCCGGCAACTGGTTGCTGGATATGCTTGATGGCAAGCTTGAAAAAGAAGATGAGTTCTCACTCAAAAACCCCGATAAAGCTTACTTGGAAACAGGCGGTTTTGTTTTTTTCGCTTTACTTGAAAACAAAGTGGTGGGTTGTGTGGCGCTTAAGCGCTTAAGCGAAGATAAATTTGAATTCTGCAAACTGTATGTCCATCCCGAAATAAGAAAAGAGGGCATTGCTACAAAATTAATTGAAAGATGTATTAGCCGCTGTAAAGAAAACTACGCTTCCGAACTCTGGCTTCAAACCACTAATGCCCTGAAGGACGCCCATAAATTATACGATAAGCTTGGCTTCTCAGAACAAAAATCGACTAAAGAAATGCATATACTTAAACGCACTCAAAAAATAATGTGTCTTAAATTATCTTCTTCCAGGTAAAATGTATACAATAAAAATTATTCCGAAAGATGAGTTAGAAAGTATTTTTCCACTTGTGAAATTACTTAATCCCGATACTGAAGAAAAAATTCTCAGGGAAAGACTTGACGACATGCTTCAGCGAAACTACGAATGCATTGGGGCTTATGACAATGAAAAACTCATTGGCATTTCAGGGATCTGGATACTCAACAAACTGTATGTTGGAAAACATATTGAACCTGATAATGTGATTATAGATCCTGCTTACAGAGGCAAAGGCGTGGGCGAAAAACTGATTCAATGGATTTGCGATTATGGAAAGACTCAAGGCTGCATCGCTTCAGAATTAAATTGTTATCTCCAAAACGAAAAAGGAATAGAGTTCTGGAAAAACCAGGGTTACAAAATACTTGGATATCATTTTCAAAAACAATTATGATCATGGAATTAAAAGAAACAGAAACCGGCATTCGTATTGTTGAATATACTGCCGAACATCGTACGCGCTTTAAGGAAATAAACGTACAATGGATCACCCGTTTATACGAGCTGGAAGAGGAAGACAAAAAAACAGTTGATGATCCCGAGGGCTATGTGCTGCGTAATGGTGGCAAAATCTATATTGCCCTTCATAATAATTATCCCGTAGGAACATGCGCTTACCTGAACATGGGCGACAATGTGTATGAAATGATTAAGATGGCGGTAGATGAAAAATTCCGGGGTCTTAGTATCGGAAGGAAGATCGGGGAAGTATCCATACAAAAAATAAAAGAGCTTGGTGCAAAAAAGATCATTCTCTTTTCCAACACAGAAGGTTCGGCTGTAGCTATAAGCATGTATCGCAAACTGGGCTTCACAGAAGTTCCGCTGGGCGTTTCAGAATTTATTCGCGCCAATATTAAAATGGAAATGAATTTCTGAACGCATGCTTACGATCAGAAAAACCGAAACAAAAGATCACGACGCCATCAGCGAAATTATCAAAGCTGTGATTTCAAATGGCGATTCGTTTGCTTATCCTGAATCATGGACAAAAAAAGACATTCTTGATTACTGGTGCAACACTCACACACATTCTTACACTGCATTACTCCACGAAGTTGTTGTGGGAACGTTTATACTGAAAGACAATCAGCCCGGAAGAGGCTCGCACATTGGCAACGCGGCCTACGCCGTTTCTCCTTCAAACAGAAATTCAGGAGTTGGTAAATTCATGGCAGATTTTTCTGTGAAGGAAGTAAAACGTTTAGGATACAAAGCGCTTCAGTTCAACCTTGTTGTAAAAACAAACGATCACGCCGTTAAGCTCTGGATAAAAAGCGGCTTTGAAATCATTGGTGAGATTCCGGATGCATTTGATCACAAGGATCTGGGATGCGTGAATGCTTACATTATGTATAAAAAAATCCCTTCCATTTAAAGAGAAGGGATTTCTTCGGGGGATTTTATTCTGAGACTAATTCTTTTTAAGCCATTTAGTTGTGTATTCACCCATTTCGGTTTTTATTCTTACCAGGTAAACACCTTCCTGTAATTGTGTTGTATTTAATTTTATTTCCTTCTCATTCTTTACTGCATGCTCCTGAACTTTACGTCCTGTAACATCTGTTATTGTAATCAGAATAATTTCAGAAGAGGAACGGATGTTGTATTCGTCTTTTCCTGGATTCGGAAACACGCTGATCTCCACTTTATCCTTAACCGATTCATTTATTCCAACCGGAGGGCCAATCCATAATGTTCCACCCGCGTCACTTGTATAAGTTGTTCCTACGGTTACAGTATATTTTTTAGTTGTAGCAAGTATCTGCTCGTTCACATTGTATCCCGAGGTAAAAGATAAACCGGTTAATAAAACACTTTGGTTCGTTAAAGGCACTTCGAATGTGAAAGAAGAAAAAGGAGTTGTAATGTTTTTCTTAAACATAACAGTTACATTGCCCATGTTGGCGCCTTCGTAAGTTCCTTCAACAGACGGAATAAGCGTAGTGGTTTGGGCCGATGCAAACTGATCTTTGCTTTGAAGCACATGTAAGAATCTCACGTCTGCCGGCCCTCCTGTTGCTTCCACTCTTAAGCGTGCCGTCATTTGCTCATATTCCGCTGGCTCAACATAATTTCCGTAAGGCACCGCAGAAACCGAAGATGCTGCTGGTAATAATGATGAAACAAAAAGTTGTTGCCCTGATGGTGTTGTACTAACAGCATTTTTACCTGTAACGGTTGGCGTAGAAGGTAATCCCAACCAGAATTGTTTGTATCTGTTCGATGTAGTTGAAGTGGCTCTGTCGTAAATAAAAATATCATCGGGCTTTAACCATACGATCGAACGGCTTGCGTGAGTAATATCATTTCCTGTTACCGGAACCCATGGATTAATATACGTGTATAATCCTGTTGCATCACCAGTTGCGTAAACGTATTTCGAATCAAAGCTTTTCGCTGTAACGGTGCCATCTGTTTCGCAATTTAAAAACCATTGCGATCCGTTCTGGTATGCAATCGTGAGCGGACTACCGGCTCCTCCGGCAGGATTATTGTTTTCCAGCGCCAAAGTGTTTTTACAGGGAGAAACAGCAATATCATAACCGTAACCACTCAGTTCAGAAGTCATGTATTCTCCTTTGCGGTAAAACATAAATGCGTTTCCGTCGCCATGCTGATGATCAACACGGTTAAATCCGCATTTGTAGGCAAACCATGAAGCATTTGGGCTCCAGTCGGTACGCGCGAGGATTCTTCCTATGCCTTCTGCATAATAATTGGTTGGCATTGTTAGGCGCGGATCAGTTGGCGCGGGATCGTTAGGATTGAATAATAAGAAATAGAAAATTGCCACCTGGAAATCAGGATCATCTTCCATACGATTAAAGATCTGGCTGCTTCCGCCTTCTACAAGATGTGTTTGAATGTAACGGATTGCATTAAGACGTTGTGCATTTGTGCCATTTACTGCATCGTAATACCCTAATGGGCCGAGCAGTTCAATAAAATCTTCGGAACGGAACCTTTGTATATCGCCATAACTTGCCGGGAAATATAACGTTCCAAGCCATGGCCAATCGTGATTGGTTCTCGATTGCGGACTCATAGAATGTAATAATCCCGGGATAATATCGCTCCAGAATGGATTTGATAAAGTGGACCATGTTCCTCTCAAAGGATTGGAAGTATTATCTTCTCCAAGGGAGTTGAATGAAAGCATTGCCTGCATTAAACGCCCGAATGCAGAAGGACCATATAAAAACCCTTCAGCCGATAACCCTCCTTTACCTTCGTTGTTTAAGAAATTATCGGTTACATATAACCACGAACCCGAAACACTGTCGATATAAGAATGAAGTTGTTGTCCCGGATCGTCTGCTGTATTCATACAGGAAGACATGTAAAGAAGATTTCTTAAGTGAGCGAGATAATAATTATTAGCTGAGTAACGTACTTTTCTTCGGGATTTATCATTCGGACTATCATTTACCAGTAACGAAGGATTAACGAGAACATTTTTTGGTGTTGGATGATTGTATGTGGTTGTGGTGGCGTTCATGTTTTCCTTACACCAGCGTAACATCACGGTGCGTATCGTTGTTTTATCAGCAGCGCTTAGATGTGGGTATATCCAATCCACCGTAAGCGGAAATCCATGTCCCCACCAGCGTGAACGATCTCCTGTCATAAAACCCGGGTCGCGGAAAGGAGTCGAAGGTTGTGCGCCCAATTGAGCGATGTTCATCACGTGCATGAGTAAGGTTCTTGCTCGTGTAGCATAGTCAATACTATCGGCACCGGTTGTAATCATAGACATAAAAGCGAAGAGCTGCGAATACATTTCGCACGGATAAGCTGTGTAAGCGTTGATGCCAGCATCGCCTGCCGGCATGTAAGTATCCATTTCCGTTTTAGCGGTTATGGCTTTTTGTTTTAGCGCGTTAAAATAAGGATTGCTACTAACCGCTTTATTTTTTAGGGTCGGGAGATCCTGACCCTTCACCATTAATCCCGGATGAGGTTGAGCAGAGATGGTTACTGACAACAGTGTCAGTGAAATCAATAACGACTGAAATGATTTTTTTTTCATTGGATGTGTTTTTAGTTAAACAATAAGAAATGATCCTTCCTCAATTTACTCTGACCTATCCTGAAAAGTTCCTGGATTCAATAATGGTTTACCTTAAATACAAATTAAACCTTAGCATAAATAGGTAGAATTACCTATTTCTATAAAATAACTATATCTATTAATTGTATTTATTATTTTTTTATCATAAAGAACATAAAACAGGAATTTTCTATTTAATTTTAGTTCATGCAACACATTATCCTGCTTCACGGAGCTCTTGGTTCACATCACGATCTTGAACCTCTTTCAAAAAAATTGGAACAGGACGGTTTTCAAACACATCTGTTTTCGTTTTCTGGTCATAACCATACATCTTTTGAAACAGGCTTCGGCATCGATCAGTTTTCTGCCGAACTGGAAAATTATATAGTGAATAACAAGCTTTCTTGTCCTCATGTTTTCGGATACAGCATGGGAGGCTTTGTAAGTTTAAATCTTGCCAGAAAAAAACCTCAGCTCATAGACAAGATCATAACTCTGGGCACTAAATTTAAATGGACAACGGAAGTGATCGAAAAAGAAACAAAGATCCTTAATGCGGATGTGATGATGCAGAAAATACCAGGTTATGCAGGCGTTCTGAAAGAGAAGCATGGGCCTTCATGGGACCAGCTTCTTACAAAAACTGCCGGCCTCATGAGAGAAATAGGAAGTGTTCAGCATCTGACCCACGAACACCTTTCAAAAATCGAAAATTCAGTTCTTATTGGCCTTGGCGACAAAGATAAAATGGTGACTTACGAAGAAACCTTTAATGTTTTTAAAAGTCTGCCTAACGCCGGAATGTATATGTTGCCAAATACACCTCACCAGTTGGAAGCGGCGAACACAGAAATTTTAGCGAAAATCATTTTGGAGTTTTGTAAGCCCTCCTAGTTTTTAACCACAGAGGACACAAAGAAACAGGGAACTATTAAAACTCCACGCACTCTGTTTCTCTACTAGAAAAATAAATTCTTACACAGATTTACGTCATTCGCGAAATTCGCGGCAAACTCAGGCACAAAAACTATCGCAGAATCAACAATCGATTCGCATCAAGCTTCACAAAAATAAAAAGCAGGATCGTAAACGCCCATAGCGAAGAACCTCCATAACTGAAGAACGGCAAAGGAATACCAATTACCGGCATTAGACCAATGGTCATGCCTATGTTTACCGCCACGTGAAAAAACAAAACAGCGGCTACACCGTAACCATAGATCCTGCTGAAATCGGATCGTTGCCGTTCTGACAGAAAAATAACCCTTAAGATGAGAAACAGTTCAAGAAAGATGATGGTTGTACTTCCCACAAAGCCCCACTCCTCACCTACTGTACAAAAAATAAAATCGGTATCCTGCTCCGGAACAAAATCATATTTGGTTTGGGTACCTTGTAAATATCCTTTTCCTAAAAAACCTCCGCTCCCGATCGCGATCTTAGACTGACGTACATTGTAGCCTTTCCCCTTCGGATCCACTTTCTTCTGAAGTAAAATATCAATACGATCTTTCTGATGCGGCTCCAGGTGATTGTATACATAGTTTGTAGCCAGTACCACTCCCGCAGAGCAAACAAATATTAAAGCAAGAATGATCAGATTTTTTCTGCTTCTCTTGATAAAAAGAATTGCCGCGCCGCCAATTACAGCTAACGCTATAAGCAGGCTTGTAATTTGTGTTACCACCAGCGTAACAACGAACAGCGTTGCCGCCAGTAATCCGAAAATCAGAAAATTAACCGACATTCCTTCGCGGTATAATACAATGATGAATGCCACAAATACAATTGCTAAACCTGTTTCCTTCTGAAATTTCATGATCAGAAGCGCAGGAACAACCATGAATACGAGTGCGTAAACAGTATTCTTATAGTTTTTAATAAGATCGTTCAGCCTCAATCTGAACTGCTGACTTACTACAATGTTTGTATTGCTCAGAAATTTTGCGAGCGCGAGATTAACAGCAAACTTCATAAACTCTGCAGGCTGTATCCCAATATCACCAAAACGAAACCACGACTTACTTCCTTTAACTTCTTTTCCTAGAAAAAGCACCATGATGTTTATAAATAGAACTATTCCATAAAAACCATAAGCAAAGGCCGTGTAAAAATTAGCGTCGATCAAGAGAATACTTACAGCAATAATAACCGCTCCCGAAATCCAGATCAACTGTTTACCGTACTTTTGTGAAGTATCTAAAATATTCTGATGGTCCTCATCGTATACCGCCGCATAAATATTCAACCAGCCAAGAATAACAAGGACCACGTAAGTGATAATTATTAAACGATCTGCTCCGGCGAATATGTTATTCTGATCGCGGCTCATTAACGGTGTTTTTCTGCCACAGGCTTTTTCTTATCGATGAGATTTGCTTCCATCATTCTCTTCTCAACTTCAGGACGATCGGTTTTTCCTTTCAGATATTTTTCGATCATCAGGGTTACAATTGGCGCACTCCAGGTATTTCCGAAACCTGCATTTTCTACAATACACGCGATGGCAATTTTTGGATTATCTCTTGGTGCAAATGCAAGAAAAACAGCGTGGTCGTCTCCATGAGGGTTTTGTGCTGTTCCTGTTTTTCCGCAAACCACAATGTCTTTAATTCTGTTTGTGAAGGCAGTACCTCCAGGTTCTAAAGCTCCCTGCATACCATCAATTACGTTCTGATACGCTTCCTGTTTTTGCACGCCAACATAATGCTTCACTTTGAATTTAGGATCAAGGTATTTTTCGTTTCCTACTCCTTTGATACAATGCGGTGTATAATAATAACCACGGTTCGCAATAGTTGCTACAACATTCGCCATCTGCAATGGAACAAGTAATAATTCGGCCTGGCCAATTCCAAGAGAAACAATCGTATTACTTCTCCATCCGTTTTTACCGAATACTTTATCGTAATATTCTGTTGATGGAACGTTCCCCGGTTTGTCATAAGGAAGATCTGTTCCGAGACGTGTTCCCGGGCCGAATGTTTTTACCTGATCTCTCCAGTGATTATACCCGTCTTTAAACACAGGATATTTTTTCTGATCAACAATTTCTCTGAACACATAACTGTAATAAGAATTGCAGGAAGCAGCAACTGACCCCGGTAAATTTTTTCCGCCTCCATGAGCGTGGCATTTTGGTTTTCCTCCCATTGGCGGATAACCCATCGCGCATGGATAAACTGTGTTACGATCAATCAGGCCATCATCCTGGGCGATTAAAGCTCCTATCAATTTAAAAATTGAGCCCGGTGGGTACATAGCTGTTAGCGCACGATTAAATAGTGGGAGGTTTAAGGTGTCATAATATAATTTTGTAAAATTTCTGGCGCGTTCTTTACCTCCTACCAATAAGTTGGGATCATAAGAAGGTGAAGAAATTACGGCAAGAATTTCGCCCGTGGAGGGTTCAATAGCAACACAGGCGCCTTTTTTTCCTTTAAGCAATTTTTCACCATATTCCTGTAGGTCTATGTCGATACTGCAATACAAAGGTTTACCGGGAATGGCGAGTGTATCGTATTTTCCTTCCATATATCTTCCCACCATTTTATTGTGCACATCGGTAATTGCAATCTGAATGCCTTTTATTCCGCGTAGTGCTTCTTCGTAACTTTTTTCAATTCCAGTAACACCAATGTAATCGCCTTCACGGTAATAAGGGTCTTTTTCCGCCTTCTCTTTGGTTACCTCACCAACATATCCCAAAAGGTGGGCTGCAATCGGACGAGGATACTTTCTAACGGTTCGCTTTTGTACGAAAAAACCCTTGAACCGGTACATTTTTTCCTGGAGCGCGGCATATACTGGTGCCGACATCTGTTTTTCGAAAATACTTTCTTTACGTGGAGAGTTTGGCGCCTGAATGGCTTTTTTATAACGACGAAGATATTCCTGTTTGTTTATCTGGAGTACTTCACAAAGTCCCATGGTATCGCAACCCTTTGTTTCTTTAGGAATGATCATGAGATCATACGACGGCTCATTCTGCACCAACAATCTTCCTTTCCTGTCAAAAATATAACCGCGAACCGGATATTCGGTTCGTTTGCGAAGGGCGTTATTAATGGCTTCGTCTTTATATTGTTCATCAATGATCTGGATATAAAATAATCTGCAGATATAAATGAGTATAATAAGGCAGAAAAATCCTCCGATGATAAATTTCCTGTCGCCTAATTGTGGGTTGCTCATGTTCTCCTCCTCTTGTAATAAAAAAGAAACTGGATCAGGTAAATTAATCCGAAAGTTCCGATACTGCTAAGTACCACCCGCAACAATATCCTGTGCATTTCTGTGAAGCGAAATACTTCCAGGAAAAAAAAGAAAATATGGTGAATAAGTACAAGTGTTCCCGCGTAACTCAACCACCAGGCTAGTCCCATATCTTCAACGCATGGCTGAACACCTGCATCGTATCCCTCTCGTGGGGAAATAAATTTAAGAACATAGTATCTCGAAAATCCCATAACGGTACAGGCCGAGGCATGTAATCCGGAAGAATCGAAAAAATAATCGATTACCACACCAAGTAAAAAGGAGGTGCCAAGTAAAACCATTTTCGGTGTCTCGAAAGGAAGAAGAATAATAGCTAGCGTATAAGGTAAAAGAATAATGTACGGACCAAGTTCAATGTTCTGAACGATCAGCACTTGTAACAGGATGAGAAAAATGAACCGGAAAATATTTTTAGCAATCTCAGTCGTCAATTTGTTTCTGCGCAGCTTTTTCTAGAGAGTCGCGCTCTCCTTTAAATTTATTTTTAATAACATAAACATGATTTACTTTCTTCAGATCGGCCCCCAATTTTACTTTAACTGTAAAAAATGCTTCGTTTTGTCTTCTTTCAAACGTATCTACAACACCAACCATGATCCCTTCAGGAAAAATTCCCGAAAGCTCGCTGGTAATAACTGTATCTCCCCGTTTAATTTTCGAGTGTGTTGGGATGTCGGTGAGCAAACAATAACGGTAATCTTTTCCGTCCCAGATCAGCGGGCCATAACTTCCATCTTTTTTTAACTGGCAGTTAACGCGCACATCTTTGTGAAGAATACTCATTACACTGCAAAAGCTGTTGGAAGCGTCGGTAACAATTCCTACAATTCCCTGGCTGCTCATCACGGCCATGTCATGCCTTATACCTTGCCCCGAGCCAATGTTTAACGTTAAATAGTTTCTGCGTTTGTTTACCGAAGAGTTTACCACCTTAGCGCTCATGTAGGAATACTGTTGTTTATAAAGCGTATCCAGCTTTTCGTAAACGGTAAGAGGAATAATGTTGTAGTTTGTTTTTAATAAGTTTCTGAGAATGGCGTTTTCGTTAGCAAGAATATCATTTTCCTGCTTCAGCGAAAAATATTCTTTTGTATTAGATGCGGCTTCGTAAACATTTCCTACAACAGCATTGGAAGAGTTTAAAACGTGAGAACCTTGCAAACCTTTGTTGCGCACCATGAGTAATACGCAAATCACCTGTAATAAGATAAACACAAAAATAAAATTATGTCTTATTACGAATGCGAATAAATTTCTCACGGCGAAATTTGAATGAAATGGTTGACGAAACCGCTCGTCTGCCTACAGTAAAGCTACTGTTGGACGCGTTTTTTTACTTGATCAGGAACGGGAATTTATGAACATTTTTAAGTGCAATTCCTGTGCCACGTGCAACTGCGCGGAGAGGGTCTTCACATACGTGAACAGGTAATTTTGTTTTCATTGAGATACGCTTGTCGAGCCCACGGAGTAACGAACCACCACCTGCCATGTAAATACCTTTGCGGTAAATATCGGCTGCAAGTTCAGGCGGAGTCATCTCAAGAGCATTCAGGATCGCTTCTTCAATTTTGGAAATGGATTTATCGAGACAGTGAGCAATCTCTACATAACTAATGTAAACTTCTTTCGGAATACCGCTCATAAGATCTCGTCCCTGTACAGCGAAATCCGCAGGAGGATTTTCTATCTCGGTCATAGCGGCCCCTACTTCAATCTTCACTCGCTCAGCGCTTCTTTCACCAATAAGAATGTTGTGTTGCCTGCGCATGTACTCCTCGATGTTGGCGTTAAAATCGTCGCCCGCAATACGGATCGATTTATCGCAGACGATTCCACCCAGCGCAATAACAGCGATCTCCGATGTACCACCACCGATGTCAATGATCATGTTTCCCATTGGCTCTTCTACATCAATTCCCATACCGATAGCAGCAGCCATTGGCTCGTGAATCATATAAACCTCTTTTGCTCCGGCGTGTTCAGCGCTGTCGCGAACCGCGCGTTTCTCTACCTCAGTAATGCCACTTGGGATACAAATTACCATTCGCAATGATGGTTTAAAAAAACGACTACCCGGATTGATCATTTTGATCATTCCTTTGATCATTTCTTCAGCTGCCTGGAAATCCGCGATCACACCATCTTTAAGAGGACGAATGGTTTTGATGTTCTCATGTGTTTTACCGTGCATCATCTGAGCATAACGACCTACGGCAATCACCCGACCGTTAGTTCTGTCAACCGCTACAATACTAGGCTCGTCAACAACAACCTTATCATTACTGATAATAATTGTGTTTGCTGTACCTAAATCAATCGCGATGTCTTGGGTTAAAAAGTCGAATAAAGCCATAAAATGTTACAGGAAAATTGAATGATGTAAAGTTAGAAACAAAGGCCCGCAATAACTATGCTGCAAAGTATTTTTAACAAAAGATTTCAACACAAGAATTTGTACGTGAGAAACAAATTTGTGGTTGCGTTTTCGAAGTAGATTCTAATAACCAAGGATTTTAAGCATGCTTTTATAGCTCTGTTCTTTTGCGAAGAGACGCGTTGTAATTTCTCCGTCTTCATCTCTGTCGATTAGCACATGTTTCGGCGCTGGAATAAGGCAATGTTGTGTTCCGCCATAACCACTCAATGCTTCCTGGTAAGCTCCGGTGTGAAAGAATCCTATATATGTCGGGGCTTTATCTGTACGCTCCACTTTTGGAAGGAACACCTGGTTAGTGTGAGCCTCGGTGTTGTAGTAGTCCATGCTGTCACAGGTTAGTCCCCCAAGGTTTACAGGTACATAGGGCCTGTCCCAGTTATTTACCGCCAATAGAATGAAGCGCTGGTTAATCCCCCACGTATCAGGTAATGTAGTAATGAACGAACTGTCTATCATGTACCAGGTTTCTCTGTCGTTCTGCTGCTTTTGATCAATGATGGAATAGAGCGTTGCTCCGCTTTCTCCAACGGTAAACGACCCGAACTCGGTAAAGATGTTTGGTTCAGGGATGTCGTTTTCATTACAGAAAATTTTGATCTGGGAAACAATTTCCTCGATCATGTATTCGTAATCGTATTCAAAGCCCAGCGAATTACGAATTGGCATTCCTCCACCAATGTTCAGCGAATCAAGTGATGGACAAACTGTTCTGAGTTCCTTATAAATGTTGAGGCATTTGTTGAGTTCGGTCCAGTAGTAGATGGTGTCTTTGATACCGGTATTGATAAAGAAGTGAAGCAACTTAAGACTGAACTTAGAATTAGGCTCAATTTTTTCTTTGTACAATTTCATGATATCACTGTTGCGTATACCTAGTCGCGAGGTGTAAAACGTAAAAGAAGGCTCTTCTTCTGTACTGATGCGGATCCCGAGATTAACCTTATCGACCTTTGTGTATTTTTTGTAGTGATCAATTTCTTCGAGATGGTCGAGCACAGGAATAACATTGAACCCATCGTTTATTAACTCCGTGATGTTATGTTTGTAGTTAGTGCGCTTATATCCGTTACAAATAATATACGTATCTTTGTTTAAGGTCTTTTTTTGAAATTGTTCTTTGATAATTTGCAGGTCAAACGCCGATGAAGTCTCGATATGAACGTCGTTTTTAAGCACTTCATCCAACACAAAACTGAAATGGGAACTCTTAGTACAGTAGCAATACACGTACTTTCCCTTATAATCAGCCTTGGCCATGGCCACATTAAACAAACGTTTTGCTTTTTGAATCTGGGAACTTATTTTGGGTAAGTAACTGATCCTTAAAGGAGTGCCGTACTGTTTAATGACATCCATCAAGGGTATGTCATTGAAATACAGCTCATCGTCTTTAACATCAAAGCCCTCTTGCGGGAAGTTAAAGGTCTGGTTGATCAGCGTTGAATACAAATTATCCATAATTCAAAATGTAAGTGAGTTAGATTGGCTCATTTTAAGCAAAGTAACTGCTTTACCTGCACAAAAGTAAGTCTTTATTTGTAAAATAATTATGATTAATTAAATATCCATGCCAGTAAACTTGGGTATTTTTGAATAATCGCATACATTGTACTTTATATATGATCAAACCTATTAAAATAATTGAAGTTAAAAGCGAAATTGGGGCCGGAACCCGTGGTGCCAGCATGGGGGTAGACGCTATTAAAATTGCTGCCCTGGATTTCGGAAGTCCTTTTTTTAAACGCTATAAAACGGTTGAAATCCCAAGCGAAAACAATTTACTCCTTGAGCCTGTTGTTCATGATTATGCCAAGAGGATCAAGGGGATATATAACCTGAATGAGCGTATTGCCAAAGAAATTCAGAAGACATTAAAGGCGGATCAGATTCCTATTGTACTGGCCGGTGATCATAGTTCGGCCCTTGGAACCATAAGTGGGATTCGTATGGCATACCCTGAGAAGCGACTCGGGGTGATCTGGATCGATGCCCATGCCGACCTTCATAGTCCTTACACTACCCCAAGTGGTAATATGCATGGCATGCCGCTGGCCTGTGTTTTAGGTGAAGATAACCGCGATAAGCAACAAAATAAACCTGATGACGAGACAACTGAATATTGGGAAAAATTGAAGAATTTAGGGGGGATTTACCCAAAAATACACTATAGTGATCTGGTTTTCATTGCTTTACGTGACTTCGAGCCGCAGGAAGATTACCTTATTAAAAAGAATAAAGTTCGCATTTTTAACCTTCAGGAGATCCGCAAAAAGGCAGTTGAAAGAGTTGCAATTGACTCTTTAAACTATCTCGACCATTGCGATCTTATCTATGTAAGTTTCGATGTAGACAGTATGGATTCAAGAATTTCGAGTGGAACAGGTACGCCGGTTCCAAACGGAATCACTGAAAAAGAAGCCGGCAATCTCATCTATTATATCATGAGAAGCAAAAAAATTGTTTGTTTCGAAATGGTTGAGATCAATCCTACGCTTGATAAAGAAAATCTTATGGCTGAAAACGCTTTTGAGATCCTTCAGAAAACAACCAACCAGTTAAGCAACGATTTTTAATGTCGCTGGTAACATTCAGCTTCGCTACTTTACATGATCTGCCAAAGATTGTAGAAACTTATAACTCTACAGTTCCTTCACGTTTGGTTACAGCCGATCTTGAACCGGTATCTGTTTCACAGAAACTGCAATGGTTCAATTCTCACTCCAACGATAAACGTCCACTCTGGTGCGTGCATTATAAAAATGAATATGCGGGTTGGATGAGTTTCAACTCTTTTTATGGTAGACCTGCTTACAATGGAACCGTTGAAGTAAGCATTTATCTCGAAGGAAAATTCAGGGGGAAAGGCTTAGGAAAAATGTGTCTTCAAAAAGCGATTGATTCCTGTGTTCAATATAAAGTCAATTCTCTTCTTGGATTTATATTCGGACACAACGAACCAAGTCTTAAACTCTTTTATAATTTCGGATTCGAAAAGTGGGCGCATCTTCCGAAGGTGGCCAATATGGATGGTATAGAAAGGGATCTGATCATACTCGGAAAAAGAGTACAGTGATCCTAAAAGAACCACCATACCTTTCATCTCTTTTTCCTTTTTGTTAGCGACCAAAACTCACTCCACAATTAATTTTCCGTTGAACAACGTAGCCTCAAGATTCGAGACCGAGTAATAATAGATTCCTTTTGAGAGCACACTCGTGTTTATCTGATTATTAACGAACTCCAATTTGTTGAACATCACTTTTTCTCCCACTGCATTGTAAAGTAGAAACGAAGCGTCTTTCAGATCTGAGGCGTTAAGCTCAACAGTAAGCATTGACGAAACTGGATTCGGATAAATTCTTCCTGAATATTTCTGTACGTTTTCTGTAATTGAAGTAAATAAAGGGTTTTTAATTTCAATGATCTTATCATCCGTATTAGAAGGACTTCCTACAAGCTGATCTTTATTTGACGTTGAAATAAAAACACGTCCGTCGGGAGAAACGCAAATATCTCTTATCCTTCCGAATGTGCCTGAATAATGTACCTGCGCCGATAAAGCCGAATCTCCGGCCGTGTTTAATTTTACAGCAACTAAATCGGTACTCGACAATTCACCCACAAGGATGCTGTTCTGCCATTGCGGAATAGCCGGATGGTTATAGTAGTCGATTCCTGAAGGTGCGCCAAAAACAGGATTGAAATTTGCCAGGTTCGGGACAAGCGGTTGTCTCACGAGATTTGCCTGACAAGTAGCTGTTACGCAAACGCCACTACCGAGTGGCCACGCGTAATTTCTTCCCTTTTCAATAATATTGAGTTCATCAGCGCCACCGTGCTCTGATGTATAAATTCTATTGTAAGAGGAGACGTAAATTAATCCCTGCGCATTCCGGTGTCCCTTGCTCCATAAACGGTTCCCGGCAATCGGATTATCCGAAGGAATGGTTCCGTCGAGATTTACACGTAATGTTTTTCCGTTCAAACTGTTATCGTTTTGAGCAGTAGAACCTGTCCCGGCATCGCCTGTTGTCATAAATAATTTATCACCTACAATTAATAAGCGGCATCCATGGTGATTCCCTCCTGTAGGAATGCTATCCACAATTTTAAATGGGTTGATCAACGTATCAAGGATTGGATCATAAGTGTAGCGTTCTACTTTGAGATAAGGTGTTCCTGAATTGTAATTATAAGCAACGAACACATGCGGCGTAGCCGAAAAACTGGGATGAAGCGCCATTCCAAGCAAGCCCGATTCCTGGACTGCTGTTGTTACTTGTGGGATTTTCCTTAAAACTACCCGGTTTCCGTTCGCAGGATTAACGCGGCTTATTTGCCCGTTCAGTTTTTCTGTGAACCAGATCCAGTTATCGGGCCCCCAGATTATTTCCCAGGGAGTGGTTAAACTATCGATGACCTCCGTGGTAACAAGAGGCACAGCCTGGCTTTTTGAAACAAACGGGGCCATAACCGCGAATAAAATTGAAAGTTGAAGTAGAGTTTTTTTCATAGTATAGCTAAGCTACTCCAGAAAGGAACCAAAAAAGACATCGATTAACGAAGTACGATTCTGCGTTAACCAAATAAGAAATCCAATAAATGAAATCAGATTATATAGCGTCGAAATCGACCACCACTTTTTCAGTGATCGGGTGCGATTGACAAGTAAGCACAAAACCCTGCGCCACCTCATCATCGGTAAGGGCAAAGTTTGCGTCCATTTTCACTTTGCCTTCCAGGATCTTGGCCCTGCAGGTACAGCAAACAGCGCCTTTGCAGCTGAATGGGGCATCAACACCAGCATCAATAGCAGCATCAAGAATGCTTGAACCATTTGTGTTTAGGTCCAGCTGTGTTTCAATTCCGTATTGAATGATAGTAATTTTGCTGTTTACGTTTTCGCCGGCAGTAGTTTCTTTCCCTGCAGTGGCGTCGATCACAGCGCTGAAATACTCAATATGAACTTTTTCTTTCGCTATTTTAAGCTCTTCCAGGGATTGTTTTACATTTTCCATCATTGGTCCGGGCCCACAGATAAAATAGTCATCTGCCCCTACACCACCGAAGTTTTCAATCAGAGCCTTGGCTTTTTCTTTGGTAATAACTCCTGTCTGAAGATCACTTAGCTTTTGCTGTGGCGCGTCAAAAACATACACCACTTTAAGGTTTTTGTTTGAAGCGGCAAGCTTATCAATTTCTCCTTTGAAAATAGTGCTGTCTTCGTTCCTGTTCGCGTAAAAAAGAGTAATGTTGCTTTGTTTCTCTATGTACAGTGTACTTTTCAGGATACTCATCATTGGTGTGATGCCGCTTCCTCCTGCAAACAACACGTAATTGCGTTTTGCCCCGCCATTGAGTGAAGTATAAAAACTTCCCATTGGTGTCATTACATCAAGCGTATCTCCTACTTTTAAAGTCCTGTTGATGTAAGTAGAAACTTTTCCGCCTGCCACTTCTTTGATAGCCACTCGGAGTTCGTTTTCGCTGTGCGGAGAAGTACACAAACTGTAACTACGACGAACTTCTTCACCATCGATATTCAGTTTTAATGTAATATACTGCCCCTGTTTGAACTGGTAAGCAATTTGTAAAGTTGGAGGAACATCGAATGCGACTGAAACCGCTTCTGCTGTTTCTCTTCTTATATCTTTAACTTTTAGAGAATTGAACTTTGACATTTTTAGTAATTGGATTGCAAAAATAACAATAAAATGCAAAAAACAGCTTCCGGAATGAACGGTAAATATAGTTAAGCTGCTTCACGGGGTTTTGATAAAAGCCTCATAAACACTATATTTGTACATTACAATTCCCAAAAATGGATAATAAGACCCTTGAAGATATTTTTGAAGGTAAACTTGCCAAAAATGAAATGATAGAGCCAAAGGACTGGATGCCTGATAACTATCGTAAACATTTATTGAGGCAGATTTCCCAGCATGCTCATAGCGAAATTATTGGCATGTTACCTGAAGGAAACTGGATCAGCCGTGCCCCAAGCCTGCGCTCCAAACTGGTTCTGCTCGCAAAGGTACAGGATGAAGGCGGACATGGCCTTTATTTATACACCGCGGCTGAGAGCCTTGGTACCAGCCGCGATGAAATGCTTGACGCCCTTCATACTCAAAAAGCAAAATATTCCTCTATTTTTAACTATCCCACTCTTACCTGGGCCGATATTGGCGCGGTAGGCTGGCTGGTAGACGGAGCCGCCATTATGAACCAGGTGATGCTCCAACGTACAAGCTACGGCCCTTATAGCCGCGCTATGATACGTATCTGCAAAGAAGAAAGTTTCCACCAGAGACAGGGTTACGAAGTAATGACACACATGGCCTTTGGAACACCTGAACAGAAAGAAATGGCGCAGGATGCCATGAACCGCTGGTGGTTTCCTACCTTAATGATGTTTGGTCCGCCGGATATTGAAAGTCCGAACAGCGAAAACGCCATAAAGTGGAGAATTAAACGTGAAACCAACGACCAGCTTCGTCAGCGTTTTGTAAATCAAACCGTGGAACAGGCCGAATATTTGGGCTTAACTATTCCTGATCCAAATCTGAAATGGAACGAAGCTAAAAAAGGATACGATTTTTCTGAACCAAACTGGGCAGAGTTTAAAAATGTGATCAAAGGAAATGGCCCTTGTAACAAGGAGCGTCTTGAGGCACGCAACAAAGCTCATAAAAATGGTGAGTGGGTTCGCGCGGCGGCAGCAGCTTACGGAAAGAAACAGATGGAAGAAATATTAGCCGCATAACTTTTGAATTTTAATCTTAAAAATTTTTGACTTAGATATTATGAGTGATTCTCAAGGCCCTTTATGGGAAGTATTTGTACAGAAAAAAGCAGGGCAGCCTTTTGTTCATTGCGGAAACCTTCATGCGTTTGATAAGGAAATGGCGCTTTCTTTATACCCGTCGTGGAGAAGGTATGGCCATTTGGGTGGTACCAACTGCCGCAATCGTAGCAAGCAGTCCCGAAGATCAGGGCTCTTTCTTTGAACCAAGCAACGATAAAGTATTCCGACATCCAACGTTCTACCCCTTGCCGGATGTGATCAAGCATATGTAAATAAAACCCTGAAGCTACTTCAGGGTTTTTTGTTTCTGATACAATCTACTCTTTTATAATTTCAAAAAGCAGCTTTACTATATCAGTTTATTTGATCAGAAATAAAATTTGTTGGAATAATTACTTACATAAAATAAAAATCCCGAAGCGTGTTATACTTCGGGATTTCTTTTGGAGATTTAATTTTTATCTGAGAAGGCTCACATGGCCCACATATTCTTTGGTTTTTCCTAGTACGTGTTGCACTTCAATT
>JAJONO010000077.1 GCA_021323535.1 Bacteroidota bacterium | reverse complement strand
GGAACATAAAACTACGTTCATATCTTTCGAAAACGCATACCATGGCGATACCTTCGGAGGAATGAGTGTAGGTGCGAGAAATGTTTTCAATAACGCTTTCGAAAAATTATTATTTGATGTCATTCACATCCCTATTCCCAATGAAATTAATTTAAAAGAGGTAAAAGGAAAACTCGAAAAAATAATTTCTTCTGGAAAAGTGGCAGGATTTATTTTCGAGCCCCTTGTTCAGGGAGCAGCGGGCATGTTCATGTATGAAGCAAAACACCTCGACGAATTAATTTCGCTGTGCAGACAAAATGATGTTGTAACCATTGCAGATGAGGTGATGACAGGCTTTGGCCGAACGGGTAGTTTTTTCGCGAGCGGTGAATTACAAAATAAACCTGATATTATTTGTCTTAGTAAGGGATTGACAGGTGGCTACATGCCTCTTGGAATAACAAGCTGCGCAAAGTTCATTCATGATGCATATCTGAGTTCTGATAAAACAAAAACTTTTTTTCACGGACACAGTTACACTGCCAATGCTACTGCCTGCAGGGCCGCTCTTGCTAGTCTTGATCTTATGGAGAATATTGCAACTAAGGAAAATTTAGCGCGCATTCATGGATGTCATTTAGCTTTCAGTAAAAGAATCACTTCTTCAAAAAGACTAAAAGAGGTTCGGGTAAAAGGAACCATCATTGCCTTCGAGTTAAAAACAGAAGAGGGAACACATTATCTCAATTCTGCTTCACAAAGTATTGCCGATTTTTTTCTTCAGAGAGGAATTATTCTTCGTCCGCTTGGAAATATTTTTTACATACTTCCGCCTTATATCATTACCAATGAAGAACTCGATAAAATCTATAAGGCTATAGAGGATTTTCTGAAAGACTAATCATTTTCCATTAATGGCCTTATCAAGTTGCCAGGTAAGAAATCCAGCACCAACGCCAATGATAATTCCACCAAGAAGATCGGTTGGATAATGAACGCCTAATCTCATTCTTGAGTAACCAACAAATCCGGCATAGATGTAAGCGGGAACGGTGACATACCATTTTTTATAACTGAGACTAAGCGCTGTTGCACTCGCAAAGGCAGAAGTGGTATGTCCGCTAGGAAACGAAAACGGACCAACATGCGAATCTCGTTGCGTGATCTCTCCCGGATACTGAGCAAAAGGGCGTTTTCGATTCACAAGATATTTTAAACCGGTTGAGGTAGCAACGGCAAACGTTATAGCAATGGCGCTCTTATATCCGTTTCTCATCATAGCTTCATCCTTATGAATGTAACCATCGAGCCAAACGCCGCCCGCAACAACCGGCATGGCCCCGTAGACTGAATGAGACACTCCCATCATGGTTTTATCCCATAAAGGCATTATTGGTTTGTTGAGGTCGCGCACAATTCTGAAATCCAGATTTTGTGAGCGTACACCCAGAGTAAAAAAAAGAAATATGAGAAAGAGTTTTTGAATCATTATTTTTTCTGAAATGATTTTAACCATGCTATAGCTTTATCCCTTTCATCAAAAAAACGGGTAGGAACAACGGGGCGACTCACACGAATAAAAAGATTACTGAGAATTTTTAATGTAAGATTGTTGGTGTAGAGTGCGTGAGCGGCAACGTGTTTTGCATATTCTTCGGAGGCTCCTGCCTGTCTTGCTTCCTGTGTAAGCCTGAATTCGTCTTCAGTCTCGGTTAGAACCACAAATTTCATTCCGGGCAAATGCGCGCAGGAAAGGTCTCTTGATAACCATACGTCGGCAGCCGAAAGAGAGATGCCTTTTTTTATCCGAAACTCTATAAAGCCGTCGTTGTGTACATTCATTACAAAATTAGGTGTGTCAAAGGTCTTCATACAAAAAGAATAAATCTAAATTTTGAGGAATAAATCTATTTTCTAAAAATATGAAATAATCATCATCCAAAAAAAGAATGTATCATTGGATAAAGTTCTTTCATCCATAAGTAAATTGGGGAAAAGTCTTCCATTGTTCGGAACATTCATAAATTGTGCAAAAAACAAACCGCTTAAAATTCATTTTTCCTTAACATCCGCTAAATTTGCACCTTAAACCGGATTTTTTATGTCGAATACAGAACACGTTACTTGTTTAATCATTGGATCAGGGCCTGCAGGATACACTGCGGCAATTTATGCAGCGAGAGCGGATATGAAACCTGTTATTTATACAGGACTCACACCAGGAGGGCAATTGACTGAAACCACCGAGGTTGACAATTTTCCGGGTTATCCTAAAGGAATTACTGGTCCTATTTTAATGGATGATCTCAAGGCACAGGCCGAGCGTTTTGGTACGCAGGTAAGATTTGGAATGGTAACCAAAGCCGATCTGAAATCTAATCCTAAACGTGTCTGGGTTGATGATACAACCGAAATTACAGCCGACTCGGTAATCATTTCTACAGGCGCGAGCGCGAAATGGCTTGGACTTGAAAATGAGAATCGTCTTCGTATGAATGCCGGTGGGGTTAGCGCCTGCGCGGTTTGCGACGGATTTTTCTTCAAAGGGCAGGACGTTGCCATTGTTGGCGCTGGTGATACAGCTGCTGAAGAAGCAACTTATCTCGCGAAACTCTGCAAAAAAGTTTACATGATTATTCGTCGCGGTGAAATGCGTGCCAGTAAGGCCATGCAGCACCGTGTGCTTAACACCCCAAACATCGAAATCCTCTGGAACCACGAAACCCATGATGTTCTTGGTAAGGAAACCGTGGAAGGTGTTGTGGTAAAAAACAATAAGACCGGCGAAGCCAGGACACTGGATGTAAAAGGATTTTTTGTGGCAATAGGGCACAAACCTAATACCGACATTTTCAAGGGACAGATCACTATGGACGAACTTGGTTATATCCAGGTTCAGGCCGGAAGCTCGAAAACGAATATTGAAGGCGTTTTTGCAGTTGGCGATTGTGCCGATAAAACATACAGACAAGCTGTAACCGCAGCCGGAACAGGTTGTATGGGCGCTCTCGATGCAGAAAGATATCTTGCTTCGGTAGGTGTTCACTAAAGGAATCCGCAAGCACAAATTTTTCTAAAATCGACGGATTTACTTTTGTAACCAAAATAATATAAGTAAGTTTATATAGTTATATTGTACTTACTTATTATTATGAAGCGACTTCTCATTATATTTCTTTTTTCGCCTTTTTTATTTTTATCACAAACTTCAAAAAAGTATCCGACCCTGTTATGGAAAATTTCGGGTAATGGATTAAAAAAGCCTTCTTATCTCTACGGAACCATGCATGTGAGTAACCGCGTGGCTTACCATCTATCCGAACAGTTTTTCGACGCCCTAAAAAGCGTAGATGTGGTTGGATTAGAAACCAATCCCGGCGAATGGCTTGCGAACATGGAGAAAACCGGGGAGCTCAGCCAGGTGAATCAGTTCAGTAATCCTTACGCTTATAATCCTAACTTTTACAAATCGAGCTTTAATGTTTCGTTTCCTGATAAAAGAATGTTACAGGGAATCCTCAGTTACGATCCCGACATCATCAATGGTTTACTTTATCGTCATAACCGAAGCAAAGAAAATTTTGAAGAGAATACTTATATCGATCTTTTTATTTTTCAGTCGGCCTCTAAATTAAATAAGCAGGTGATAAGTCTTGAAGATTTTGTTCAGTCGGAGATCAAAGCAAGACTTTCGGCATTGCCTGATGAAAACGAGGAAGGAGAAGAAGAGGGTTATGGAAAATATAAGGATTACTATCTCAATGTTCAGAAAATTGAAGACGCGTACCGTGATGGAAATCTGGACATGCTTGACAGTTTAAGTAAATTAACCAGCAGCAAGAATACCCAGAAATTTCTGATCAACGACCGTAACGTCTTTTTTGTAAACACGATCGATTCGGTTCTTAAGACTAAAACCTTATTCAGTGGAGTAGGGGCGGCGCATCTTCCCGGAGAAGAAGGTGTGATTGAGATGCTGAGGAAAAAAGGATATACACTAGAACCTGTCATTCCAAAGAACTCGAAAAAAAGCGCGGAAGAAAAAGATCAGCTTGATGCGAAAGTAAAGCCGGTTACATTCAGTAAACAGTTTGTTCCTGATTCTATTTTCTCAGTTTCATTACCAGGTAAACTTTCTCAGATCGTGAGTCTCGAAAATGTAAAATATTATATTCATGCCGATATGGCGAATGGAAATTTCTACACGATCGTGAGATTAAAATATTTTGGTCCGCTTTTCAATTATAGTCCACAACAAATGCAAATGAAACTGGATAGTATGTTATTTGAATACATTCCGGGAAAAATTCTTTCTAAGAAGGAAATCACTTCAAATAACGGAATGAAAGGCATTGAACTCGTTAGTAAAACAAGAAGAGGCGACGAGCAGCATTACCAGGTGTTCTTCTCTGACCTGGAAATGATACTTTTTAAACTCGGAGGAAAACAGCAATACGCAACAGGTAACGATGCTAAACAGTTTTTTAACTCCATTCAGTTTCTTAATAAAAATGAAAATCTTGTAGACTTTACTCCTAAGACAAAAGGCTTCAGTATAAAAATTCCCGGCAACTACAATTATGTGAAGAACGAAGGTTCATCTATGAAAGGATTAGTTGAAGATGTATATGCTTACCAGAAGGCCACCAAACAGTTTTATGGGATGAAACATGCCGTGTTCAATGATTTTGATTACCTCGAAGAAGATACCGTAGAGCTTAATCTTTTCGCAAGACATATCACTAATAACTTTGGATATAAGGAAAATGTAAAAAGAGAAATTACTCAGGATCTTGGTTTCCCCTGCATCAAAATCAGTTCAAAGAACAAGCAGGGGAATAATTTCTATGGTAAAGTTTACATCAAAGGCGTTCATTATTATTTAGTGTATTTTGTTTCGGAAAAGGAAAGCGGCTTCACTAATGATTATTTTTCTTCATTTAAACTTTCAGATTTTGAACTGGTGAACAAAGTAAAGGAAGTCAGTGATCATGATTATGCGTTCAAAGCCATGGACGAGGTTTCAGATAATGCGATGAGTCGTTTCAATGAAACTTACGCCAAAGAGTACAATAAAGCGATGGTGAAGAAAGAAAAAAAAGAAGAAAAGTATTTCGACTATAATTATAAAGCCTCAACCAAAGCGTATTTCTCTCCATCAAGCAATGAATATGTAAATATTTCCTACGAGAAATTCAACGATTATGATTACAGAACGGTAAAAGATTTCGAAGAATTCATTATCAATAACATTAAGGATATGAATTCGATGGTGCCTACGCAGATCAAAACTTCTACTAAAGACGGCATTTATAAATTTACAACCATTGTAAGAGATACCGCTACAAGAAGAGCGATCGATCTTCGCATTTTTGTAAAGAATGGTATCCGCTATGAGATCAGCGCGCCTTACGACACAACCATAGGCCTGAAAAACTGGACAAAAGGATTTATGGATTCCTTCGTTCCAAAAGATACAGTTATTGGCAAGAACATCTTTGAAAACAAATTCAGTAAATTGCTTGATGACCTGGTAAGTAACGACACGTTGGTTCGTAAGCAGGCTAATCTTTCTTTCCAGGGAGAAGTAAGCATGCAAAAAGTTTATGCTGATGATATTATTAAGTTCATTTCTGATAAAAGAATTGATAAGGCCAATGAAGACACTAAAGCATTACTGTTCGTTAACGCGGGAACCCTGGAAAACGAAAAAATAATTGCGCCTTATAAAACACTTTATAAGCAGTATACCGACAGTTTCTATCTGCAGTTATGTCTGCTCAAGGGATTAGCATATCTTAAAACACAGAATTCATTTAATACGTTCCAGAGTCTTTTAATGAGCGAAGTTCCATTGGTTGGAAACGAATCTACCGTAAGTGATGTGTTTGCTGCTCTTAACGATTCTCTTGAACTTTGTAAGAACTTCTTCCCGGGCATGCTGTCGTTAACAAGATACGATGAGTATAAACCGGCTGTTTATTCTTTACTTGCAAGCCTCATTAACAAAAAGATCATTGCTCCAGCGGCTTTTACGTCGCAGAAAGAAGCTATTCTGGCAGATGCCAATCTTGCACTTAAACGTTTCAATCCAAACAAATCGGGAGGTTCAGATTATGCCGGTGAATACGATTATATGGATAAGACCATGAAAGATCTCGCTGAAAGTATTCAGAAAAGCCTGGAAGGTTTATCTAACAATAATCTTTACAAAGGAACCAGTTATTTAAAAAGTATTGAGGCGCTTAATCGTCCGGAGCTTGTTAACTACGCTTATATCATTTCCCAGTTCTATAAAACCGATGAAAAAGCGAAACAGTTCTTTACAAAATTGGCTAAGATCAAGAGTCAGAGCATTACCATGCCGGTTCTTATCAATCTCATGAAACAGAATATTGTGCTCAATGACACGTTGGCGAATTTTTATGCAAGAAATAAAAACACAAGAGCGTATTTCTACAGCGAACTTGAAAAGGAAAAACTCACGGAAAAATTCAATAAAAAATACCTCAGCCAGGAAAGTCTTGTTGAATCTGTAATTACCAGTCAGAAACAACTAGCAGGAATTTACAGTTACGAAAAAGACAAAAAACAAAAAGACAGTCTCGTTCTTATTAAAACAATTCCTGCGAAGAACCGTTACCAGGAAGGGAAATTGTACATCTACAAGCCTCAGAAATCGAAAGGAGATGATGAAACATGGGCAGTTGCTTTTGTGAGTAATTCAAAATTGGCGATCAATCCTTCCATTGAGATTGTTAACGTAAATTACTTTGTGGATCCTAAGAAATCGGAAGAGGATAACATCAACGAGATCCTTGGAGATTTTTACATGATGCACCGTAAACGCGCCGGAGGAAATAATTCCAATGTTTACTTTCCGGGGTATGATTAAAGGCTGACTGGACTTTGCCAAAGTTCATAAGTAGTTAGCCGTTACTTTCGCGAAGTTTTCAAGCACTTACCTTTTTAGCAACTCTTTATACAATTTATCCATATCGCCGCACAAGCGTGTGTAGTTGAAACGCTGGATAATATTGGTTTGTATACTTTGTGAAGCATTTTTCAGATTCTCAAAATTGTTCACCGAATTAAGCAGGTTTTTCTTGTAAACAGCGTCTTCGCCCAACTCAGAAAGTATACCCGCTCCGGGGAGAAGAATGTCTTTTATACCGCCAACATTGGTACTTATAACGTATTTTCCGGCGGCCTGCGCTTCAATAAGACTCACAGGCGTTCCTTCGTTAAGAGAAGTAAGGCAAACAAGGTCCAGTCCTGCCAGAGCAACATCCACCTCCCTGATCCAGCTGGTGAAAATGAAAGAAGCTTTTTCTCCGGCATTCCATGTATACGTAAGTTGTTTTGATTGCAGGTAGGAATTGAGTTGTTCTTTTGTTTCGCCATCACCAATGATCACAGCCTTTATTTTTTTATTGGTGTTTTTAAGTAAATGCTCGATGGCATCAATGAACAGGAAATGATTTTTGATAGGAGCGAGACGACCGATGATCCCTATTGCGATTTCATCATCTTTGATGTTAAATTTTTCACGAAAGGAATTTCTTTTTTGATTTATGTTTTCGGTGAACCTCATGAGATCAAATCCAAGGGGGATTATTCTCATTTTTTCCTTTTCGCAAATGCCATGAAGCTCGGTGAGCTGATACTTCTGTATTTCGCTGATAGCAACAATAGCAGAACTTTTTTTGGCAAGGTAACGTTCTATGGATTTAAAAATAGAGGTTTTAAAACCCGAAAAATAATTACTGAACACGTGCCCGTGAAATGTATGAACAATTACCGGAACCTTGCAGTGCGCAGCTGCTAAACGTCCTATGGCACCCGCTTTGCTGGCATGTGTGTGTACAATGTCGGGTTTAAAATCCCGGATGATCTTTTTTATTCTGCGGTAAGCAAAATAGTCGTTAAGCGGGTTGATACTTCTTCTCAGTTCCTTTATGATAGTGGGTTTGAGACCAAGTGAATGCGGAATGAAAAGCGAACTCTCTTCTCCATCTTCTTCCGGTCCGCCAATAAGAAGCGTTTCATATTCTGAGGGAAGATAAGCGCTGAGATAAGAAACGTTGTAAGTGATCCCGCCAAGGTTAAACCTGTTGATAATACGAAGAACTTTTGGCATTTTTTTGATTTTGTCTTTAAACTTTTTTGAAAAGCTTTGATCAATAATTGAGTGGGAACATTGCCGCTTTTAATGTTTGTAAATATAAACTATACAATGGTAAAAAATAATTATATTTAAAAGCTAATTTTGAAGACAAGACTATTAATAATTTTCTGTTTTTTCATTGCTTTTTGCGGGGTTTCCTTTTCACAGCAATTACGATTTAAACACATTACGAGCGAAGATGGCTTAAGCACCAACTATGTTACAGCTATATCGCAGGATGATAATGGCTTCCTTTGGTTTGGAACGCAGGACGGTTTAAATAAGTATGATGGTTACCAGGTAAAAATCTTTAAAAACGACCCCACCAATCCTAATTCACTTTCATCTTCTGAAATTACCTGCATTAAACAGATAAGACCCGATCTCATGCTTGTTGGAACGCTTGCCGGGGTTAATTTTTTTAACCCGGTAACACAAGCTATTACCCCACTCAGCAAAAACCTTCGTGTGAAAATAAATTGTCTTTCTATGTACGACAAAGACAATGTGCTTGTTGGTACCGAAGAAGGATTGTTTATACTGAACGTGAATACAAAGGGTATTAAAACAATTTCGTTACCTGAGATAAAAATAAATATCACCGCTATTTTTGTAAACAATGGAAACGCGTATATAGGAACTTTTGAAAATGGGTTGTGGGTGTATTCAAACGGCAGATTTACACAGGCAGCTTTAAACGGACAAGAGTACGGCGATTTTAAAGTAGACGAGCTTAATCACATTACCGAGATAAAACAGTACGGTGGTAAACTTTACATTGGAACTTTCGGTAACGGCATCTTTAAACTGGATAATAATTTTGACATTGAAAAAAAGATTCGTTTCGATAGGGGCGACGAGAACGCCAATTTTGTAAACAGTTTTACAATTACCGATAATAGAATTTACCTTGGTACTAATCTCGGGTTTATCATTTACAACCTCATTACCAACGAACAAACAACTCATGTAAAAAACGAAACAGAAGTTAGTCCGCTTAACAACAACAAGATCAAATTTGTATTTATCGATAAGGAAGAGAATATCTGGCTTGGAACAGATCTTGGAGGAATTAATGTAACGTATAAACAATCGCTCAAGTTCCCTACATCTACTTTAAGTTATGAATCCACCTTCGAAAATATTTATTCTTTTTACGAAGAGAGAAAAGACCTGGTGTGGCTGGGTGGTGTAAAAACACTTCATGTGCTCAATACCTCAACAGGGAAATTTACAGATTATTCAAGATTACTGGAGTCCAACACAGCTTTGTGTATTGCGAAGGAATCGGAAAATGTTTTCTGGATCGGAACATGGGGCGAGGGGCTCATCAGGTTTGACAGACAAACCGGTAAATCGAAAAAATTCCTCAGCAAAGAATTCGGAGGAACGATATTGTGCTTAAAGATAGATGGGAACCACATTTATGCGGGTTCTGTCGGAGATGGTCTGTTTAGAGTAGATCTCAAATCATCCGAGGTAAAAAATTTCGGAGTAAAAGACGGGTTGCCAAATCCCAGCATTAATACAATTTTTTCGGACTCGAAAAAAAATGTGTGGATAGGAACTTATGATGGCGGATTGGTAAAAATGAAAGGATTTAGTGAGGGCGACAAGCTTCCTATTCTCAGCAAATTCAAAAATGAAGGTAAACTCGGACAACTTGCATCAAACGTTGTATTGGGTATTAATGAAGATCAGAACGGGGTCATTTGGGTAGCCACTTCCAATGGTCTCAGCAAATTACTTCCCGATAATTCATTCTATAATTTTTATGAAAAAGATGGTCTTTCGAATACGTACATGTATTCTATCATGAAAGACAGCGTCAATTATTTTTGGATGAGCACCAATAGCGGTGTTATAAGATTTAATCCGGCATTATCGGAAAAAGAGATAATTTTTAAAAATTACAGTATTAAGGACGGGCTAGTCAATAAAGAATACAACATGGGCGCCGCGTTCTCCAGTCCTTCCGGAAACATGTATTTCGGAGGCGCTAAAGGCTTCAATGTGTTCAGGCCAACTGCTATCAGGGAAAATCTTCACGCTCCGCAGGCTTACATTGTGAGCTACAAACGTGGCGGAAGCGATATAGAGACTGATTCGCTCATTACGTATAAAAAAGTTCTGAAGTTAAGCTGGAGAGAAAATTATTTTCAGTTCGAGGTAGTTGCTCTGGACTACACCGACCCTTCAAAAAATAAATTCAAATATAAACTCGAAGGATATGACAAAGACTGGTCGGCCCCAACCAATGTACGATACATATCTTACACCGAACTTCCGGGAGGCGAATATACCTTCAAAGTAAAAGCAGCGAATAATGACGGGATATGGAACGAAACGCCTTACGAAATCCACATTACAGTTGTTCCTCCTTTCTGGAAAACAAAATGGTTCTATGTTTTAGTAGTATTATTTTCGGGCGCGGGAATTTATGCATTTACGAGATACAGAACCAATGCTATCCGAAAAGAAAACAAGATCCTCGAAAATAAAGTTTCGGAAAGAACCAAGGAACTTGCAGAGAAGAACCGCGATATTACCAGCAGTATCGAATACGCGAAACGTATCCAGGAAGCGATTTTACCTTCGAAAGATTACATCATCTCAAGTTTCGAGAAAGCGTTTATTCTTTATAAACCAAAGGACATTGTGAGTGGGGATTTTTACTGGTTTGGAGAAAAACTGGGAGTGAAAATATTCGCGGTGGTGGATTGTACGGGGCATGGGGTGCCGGGAGCGTTCATGAGTATGATCGGTCACAATTTACTGCATCAGATCATCCAGGAAAAAGGAACAATTGATCCGGGGGAAATTTTAAATAACCTTCATAAAGGTGTACAGGAAGCTCTGAGACAGGGACAGAACGAGATTCAAACCAACGACGGTATGGATGTTTCGATTATAGCTATCAATAACTCTACGGGGGAAGTGAAATGGGCCGGGGCAAACAGGCCTTTGCTGCTGATTAACATACAGGGTGTGATGGAAAAATACGATGGTAACAAATATCCAGTAGGAGGTGTTCAGATCGATGCATCAAGGTTCTTTACCACACACACCGTGAAAAAAGATGGCCCTACTATGGCGTATATGTTCACTGACGGATACGCCGATCAATTCGGAGGCGACAAGGGCAAGAAATTTATGGTAAAGCGCTTTCACGATCTGTTATTGTCCATTTACGACAAAGGCACCGAAGAGCAGAAACGTGAGCTTGAGCGTAGTCTCGAACAATGGAGACAGAATCATGAGCAGGTAGACGATGTTTTAGTGGTGGGTATAGCAATTTAATCCAACCAAAATGGAGTAGCTTGTCCTGAGCGATCCCGATAATTATCGGGAGACAACGTTCTGGTAGTTGAAATTGCCATTTAAACTATGGGCTTTTAGCTCAGTCTAAAAGATGTATGGTCTTAGAGAATAACAAGGCACTTTGGCCCTTTGCTATTTGGTTTTAGGTATTGCGAATTAAAAAGATTTATTATATTTGTATATAAAATAAAGGTTGAAAATGAAAAGATCAATTAAAGTAATATTAACTGTGAGTTGTATAGCAGCCATGCTTGCGACCGGTTGCAGGAAGAAGGAAACCACTGAGGTAGACAATGAGACGCAATCTGCAGTTGATAATGCTGTAGCCGATCAGGAATTTGCGGCAATTGTACCGAGCACCCAGAATCACGCTATCAATACAAAAGGAACCGGAACGTCAGGTAAATTTATGTCAGGAGCATCAATGGCACCGTGCGATACTCTATTCTGGAGTAATCGTGGAACCGCTGATACCAACGTTGTAAATGGTAAATATGTAAACGCTCCTACTTACGAACTCAATCTTGCAAACTCTTGCAGTGCTTCATTTACTGATCAGAAAACACGTGTGGGTAAATGGAAAATCAGGGTTACTGGTCCGTTAAAATTAGCAGGCAGCCAGATGATCATTAAACTTGAAAATCACAAAGCCTCAGGAATTACTTATTCTTGCGACAGTATCGTTGTAACAACTCTTGCCAGCAGTACAGTCGCACCAATCTATACCAAATTCAACATTAAACTGGTTAACGGTGTTTGTACAACCTCGAGCTGGAGTATCAAATACAGTTACGACAGAACGTTCACTCATTATCCTAAAGGAAATGGTGTAGGAAGCAATGGTACCGACCCTGTAACTGAAGTTTTTGGTACGTCTAACGGAACCAACCGCCAGGGAAGAACATTCGCTGTAAATACTCCTCAGGCAAGTCCTATTATCAAACACAAATCATGCGAGTTCATTGAAAAAGGAATCCTTGGTTTAACACCGGAAGGATACAAAGAAAGAACGGTTGATTTCGGTAACGGAACCTGCGACGATGAAGCCACTTATACTGTTAATGGTACAACTGTTAGCTTTAAATTAAAATAACAAAGCGTAAAACAGGAAAGAGCCATTTATGGTAGATGTTTTTGATATATATGATAAAATGGAGCGGAACAATATTCTGCTCTCATTCAAAGGTGAAATCACTTCCGATCTGTTAACATCCATTCTCCAGATCATGGAGAACAAAATGGATAACATGCAGGAAGAACCCAAGATGAAAAAGAAGGTGTACAACGTGTTAGTTGAGTGTCTTCAGAATCTCTATCACCATCTCGATGATTCTACCGACTCGGCAAAAATGGAGAAAGTAAAATCCGCCATTTTCATGATCGGTAAATTAGAAACCAAATACTCGATTTTTACAGGGAACTATATTTTGAACGAGAATATTCACGGGCTTAAAAGCCGGTTAGATGAAGTTAATTCTCTCAATAAGGAAGAGCTGAAGGAATATTATAAAAAAGTGCTCAATAACGGCGAAATGTCGTTAAAAGGCGGAGGCGGACTTGGAATGATTGATATTGCCCGTAAAACGGGTGAAAAATTAGAGTATAATTTTTTGGAAATTGACAATAAAGTTTCTTTCTTTACACTAAATATAAAAGTATCACAACAACAATAAACATAGAATAACAAAACTAAAAAATACAATTATGGATAAATACGCAATCGAAGGCACGCCAAAAACACCAAGCATCAGTTTCGATTTAAACGGTGGAGTATTAGAAATCAAAGGTCGTTCAATCCCTGAGAACTCGATCGAGTTTTATAAGCCTTTGGTGGATGCATTAGATAAGTATACTACTGCGGCTAAACCTGCTACAACAGTAAATGTACAGCTGGAGTATTTTAACACCTCATCCTCAAAATGTATTCTTGATGTTTTCAAGAAACTGGAAGGTATCCATAAAGGTGGTAGTGCGGTTACTATTAACTGGCATTACGAAGAAGATGATGAGGATATGCTCGAAGCGGGCGAAGATTACCAGGCCATCATCAACGTGCCGTTCAAAATGGTTATGGTTAACGAATAATTCTTGCGAATTTATATACCACCCTCTGCATCAGCAGGGGGTTTTTTTATTATATTTGCATCCTTAAAATTTTACAAACTATGCCATCTAAAATAGTTGAATTACTGGGCTCGCAGGCCGACAGCTTACTCAACCATTCCTGCAAAACAATTTCAAAAGAAAATATCCATTTACCAGGAAACGATTTCGTGGATAGGATCTTTGCAGGATCAAACCGCAATCCCCAGGTTTTAAGAAGCCTTCAGCAATTATACAATACCGGTCGCCTTACCGGAACAGGATACATGAGCATCCTGCCAGTTGATCAGGGTATTGAACACAGCGCAGGCGCAAGCTTCGCTCCAAACCCAATGTTCTTCGACAGCGAAAACATCGTTAAGCTGGCCGTAGAAGGTGGTTGTAACGCGGTTGCTTCAACTTATGGCGTTCTTGCTTCGGTGGCGCGCAAATACGCTCACAAGATCCCTTTCATTGTAAAAATCAATCATAACGAATTTATAAGTTACCCTAACAAATTTGATCAGATCATGTTCGGCACCGTTGAAGAGGCCTGGAATATGGGAGCCGTTGCTGTTGGTGCCACCATTTATTTTGGTTCACCGGAAAGTGGGCGCCAGATCATTGAAGTGGCACAGGCTTTTGAACGCGCTCACCAGTTAGGAATGGCAACCATTTTATGGTGCTATACACGTAACAACGCCTTTAAAAAAGATGGAGTGGATTATCACACCGCAGCCGATTTATCATCGCAGGCAAATCACCTCGGTGTTACCATTCAGGCAGACATCATCAAACAGAAATTATCGGATAAAAATGGCGGATACACAGCAGTTGGACATGGTAAAACACATCCAAAAGTGTATTCCGAATTAACTACCGATCATCCTATTGATCTTTGCCGTTACCAGGTTGCTAATTGCTACATGGGCCGCATGGGTCTCATTAACAGCGGTGGCGAAAGTAAAGGTGCCAGCGATTTGGCGGAAGCAGTTACTACCGCGGTGATCAACAAACGCGCGGGCGGACAAGGACTCATTAGTGGGCGTAAAGCATTCCAGAAACCGTTTAAAGACGGAGTTTCATTACTGAACTCTATTCAGGATGTTTATCTTGACAAGACGATCACAATAGCCTAAGGGCAGTTATTAATTTTTAGTGTTTAGTTTTTAGTTGTGTTCGCTATTAAAAACTAATAACTAATAACTCAAAACTAAAAGAAATGGGTTGGTTTAAACGATTAAAAGAAGGAATTACAACTTCCACAAAAGAGAAGAAGGAAACACCTGAAGGTTTGTGGTACAAATGTCCTTCCTGCAAAAAGATCCATACATCGGCAGACCATATAGACAACAAATATGTTTGTTCTGATTGTGGTTACCACGAAAGAATAGGAAGTAAAGAATATTTCGAGATCATTTTCGATAACAACCAATTTACAGAATTGAATGAAAATCTCGTTAGTGGCGATCCGCTTGAATTTTCAGATACAAAAAAATATACCGACAGGTTAACAGATACCATCAAAAAAACAGGGCTGAAGGATGCTCTTCGCAGCGCTTATGGCAAAGTAAATGACCAGGATCTTGTGATCTGTTGCATGGACTTTAATTTCATTGGTGGAAGTATGGGAAGCGTTGTTGGAGAAAAGATCTCACGTTCCATCGATTTCTGTATCAAGACCAAATCACCTTTACTTATTATTTCAAAAAGCGGGGGAGCCAGAATGATGGAAGCGGCTTTCAGTTTAATGCAAATGGCTAAAACATCAGCAAAACTGAGTCAGCTCGCACAACATAAATTGCCCTATATCTCTTTATTAACCGATCCAACAACAGGCGGAGTAACAGCTAGTTACGCTATGTTGGGAGATTTAAATATTGCCGAACCGGGATCTTTGATAGGATTTGCCGGTCCAAGGGTTGTAAAAGAAACCATTGGGAAAGATCTTCCAAAAGGTTTCCAGACCGCGGAATTTGTGTTGGAGCATGGTTTTCTTGACAAGATCATCCCTCGAACAGAACTGAAAGACAAGCTGGGAAACCTCCTTAAAATGTTAAAAAACTAGGTTCCCTCAACAGGTAAACCTTATCCCTCAAAACATCAGTTTTTTAGCCAACCTTTTGGTATCTTTAGTCGTATTAATTATTGGAGAAATCCGTGATTCTTATGAACATTCAGCCATCACTTATAGCATCCTGCATCAAGCGCGACCGAAAGGCTGAATATGAGCTTTATAAAAACACGTACAGCTACTTAATGAGTATTTGTCTTCGTTACACCAAAGACAAAGACATGGCTTCAGAAATGCTCAATGTAGGTTTCCTTAAAATTCTTTCCAATCTCGAAAAATATAATCTTGCTATTCCTTTTAAAGTATGGATCAGGAAGATAATGGTTAACACCCTGATTGATGAGTATCGCAAATCGAAAAGAGAAAAAGAAAGAGTGACTTACGTAGAGGAATATTACGATTCAACCGATTACTCCGAAGCAAATGAAGCAATAAGTAAAATCAATGTCCAGCAGATTTACGCGCTTATTAACGATTTACCTGAAGCTACCAAGCAGGTGTTTAACCTGTTTGTGATCGATGGCTACGCACATAAGGAAATTGCCGATATGCTGGGCATAAGTGAAGGTACCTCTAAGTGGCACCTTAACGCAGCAAGACAAAAACTGAAAGACCAGATAGAAAAAAAAGTATTAACGACAACCTAAACAAACAATGAGCTTTGAGCAGAAATTCGACAAGATAATAAAGCATAAAATTGAGGAGGCGGAGTTCCCGTTCGATGAGGCCAATTGGGCCAAGGCCAACAAAATGCTTGATGCTGAGAAAGGTATTTCAGCCGGTAAGAACGCGAAGGTGTTCCTGCTTGCAGCTGCTATTATACTCATGCTGGGCACAGGCGGTTTCTTCACTTTCAAGTACTTTGAGAATGCTTCTTCTGCAAACTCTGAAACAAAACAGATGACTGAAAATGCAACTGTGATAAATAATGCATCAAACTCAGATAACAACACTGCTAATTCTGTAAAGAATAACGCTCCAAACAACACTGTAGTAAACACAGCTGTTACAGAATCTAAAACCAAAAACAACGGAAAAGATTCGAAAAACAGAAGTTCTATCAATTCTTCTGATAACAGCGAACTTGGTGCAATATCAAATTCGAGCGCCGACAGAAAATACTCCACTAACTCTAACAATTCATCTGCTACTTCAGAAAACGCAATGGCGAAAAATTCTGTTCCATCAGTTGAAAATAATTCTGCTAACACTAGCAACAGTGGGGAAAACAACAATTCGTCGGCATCAACTAATTCTTCGAAGAAAAATGGTAACGCCAAAGACAACCAGGCCATGGCAAAAGTAAATACAAGACCTTCGAAAATTAAACCGGTTATTGGTAAAAACCAGTCTAAAGGCGGATATATTAATGATGTTAACGACTCGCCGGTAATGTACGAGGAGCAGGTGCTTAACTATGATGAAAGTGACTACCGACTTCTTGCTTCAAAAATGAAAATGCCTTTCGGCGACCTGGATTCATTCTCTCTGAAAAAAACACCTTATGATTTCATCCGTATTTACGATGATGATTATTATAAATCGGTTAGAAAACGTAAAACACATTTTATGAATGTGGAAGGCGGAATGGCTTACATGTTAGGCTGGAATGTTCCGGTTGGGAAAGATGCAAAAGGATTTAATGTTTATATGGGAGCCAATTATGGTGTTCACGCAAGCAAACGTATCAGCGCAAGCATTGGCGCACAGTTTTATAACATTGGCAACATCGAACAGCCTTTTTATACTGGTTCTAACGTAACTTATGGATTCGGCTCTAACGGAACATACACTTCAGTTGCTTCCAACTCCTTGTTTTATTTTTCAGTTCCTGTAAAGGTTGATTTTGCTTTAACCAAATACGATCATATCGGCGCCAGTGTAAATACCGGAGTTCTGTTTAACGGAATGAACACCGTAGCTACGTATGAAATGAAAGATGGCGTTAAATCAAACGAATCTAAAACACGTTACACTGGTTATTTTGAAGGAACCAACACAACTAATATTATGTTAGGCGTGTCTTACGGACATTCATTCAGTAAACGTGTAAGAGTTAACGGTGAGTTTATGTACAGCATCAGCGATACATATAAAAACACCGCGACATCTGCTGCAAAAGAAAATAATATGGGAATCCGTTTAGGGGTTCAGTATACTTTATTTGATAAATGATTATGAAGAGAACTATACAATACATCTTTCTTCTTGCTTTATGTGTAGCGTTTACTACATGTAAAAAGAATCCGCTCCCCCCGGATGATCAGAAAGATCCTGTGTTTTACGTGAAGTGCCAGGTAGACGGAACTCCTGTAACACTCGAGGCGGGGAAGAATGAGTACTACATGTATTCGTCACATTTTCAGAACACGAATAATGTTTATGTTTATAAAGCTGAACTAAAACAAAAATCGTGCGGTTCGGGTTGCGGCTACAACATTGCCATTATGTTCAACGATTATAAGGTATCTGCAGTTAATGATCCTATGTATCCCGACAGCGGACTCTTTATTGGTAAATACGGCTTTAACGACGGATCACCCGAACCGATTATGTATAAAGGACTTTTTACTCCTATCTCGCAGGGAACTTACACATGGACATACAGTGACGGAGGAACATCCAACGATCCTGCGGGAACACATTATTTCAGAGCGGGAAAAGATTATTCTGTTGGTTTAATGGTATCAAGCTCTACATGCTATGGCTATCATGCAAATGATTTCAGGATTGCAAGCCCCCTCAGTACTATCATTACAGGTTCAAACGATGTAGGCGCAACCCCTTTTACCTATTCCTTTACTTCTTCTAACAACGAACCAGGAGTTTCTCTTGAATGGGATTTTGGTGATGGCAGTCCTGTTGTTACAGGTAGTTCTAATGTTGTGCATACTTACAACGATAGCACAGAAGGGTATTATATCGTACGCTTAAAACTTTCTAAAGGAGGCGAAACATTCTACTCGTATTACCAGGTGGCAGCTTATTTAAGCCAGGTTTGTACAGCTAACTTCAACAGTTATTTTATTCCCCAACAAAACACATTTGCTTTAGGCGCTGTTACTATTCTTGTAACCGATGATAAAGGAAATGTTTATAGTTCAGAAATGCTGAACCAGTCACCCGCATATAAAGTTGAGATTGTTTCGGTAGAGAATTACGAAAATAATTCGGAAAATCACCCAACAAAAAAACTGAAGATCAGATTTAACTGCGATGTAAAAAACGGCAACAGCGTTATTAAAATTACCAACGGCGAAGCGGTGATTGCTGTTTCGTATAAGTAGTTGGTTCTCGTTCTCGCAGAAAGCGCGGAGTAAGCAGAGAACACAGAGTAGGAGTGGTTGTTACATTTTCCATTTTACCTTTTCCATTTAGAATTCCATTCTACATTTTTAATTTCTCATTTCTTAGCCATCCCGTAATGCTAAACCTTTCTGTATTACTTTGAAGCACTTCATGCTCTAAATGACTTTCAAAAATCACAATGGTTCCGGCTTTAGGCTCAACAGTTATGGTTTCGTTTTCGGTATAAAGGTTAAGTTCACCGCCGTCGCCTTTTTTCCAGTTTTTGTTGAGGTATGCAACCACCGAAATTTTTCTTGAATCGTCATTGCTGAATGCATCGCGGTGACGTTTATAATATGTTCCTGGTACGTATTTGGCAAAATGAAATTCACTGTTGTTAATGCCAAGAAAACAACGTCGGTTTAACAATAGAATCAATTCATTAAGCGCAGGAAAGAAATGTGAATCCATATCGCGATGTTCATTGGGTTCTATCCATACTATTTTATCGCTTCGTATATCCTTGCTTTTCTGGAAATTTTCGTCCTTTCCAATGCCTGCTTCTTTCATCTGGTGCTCCCTTTCTTCCAGTACTTTCAGAAAAGAATCTGTCATACTATCGTTAAAAAAGCTCAGCGATATGCCAAACCCATTCGCGTAAAGGCCATTAACCAGATCTTCCGTAGCATGCATGCATCAAATTTATATCTTTGCACCTCAATTGAAAAACTTTTTTCAAAATACTCACACAAAAGAAACCATTCACCTGGCCTGGCCATTGGTAGTGACGCAGATCGGACACATTATTACAGGCATTGTAGATAATATGTTTCTTGGTTCTATCGGTCCTGCCGAACAGGCTGCGGGAATTCTTTCCAATAACCTGTATATTCTGTTGCTGGTCTTTGGCATTGGCGTGAGTTATGCTTTAACACCATTGATAACAACTGCCGAAGGGAATAAGGATCTTGTAAAAAAGGCGTCGTTATTTAAAAATTCAATGGCATTGAACCTGCTCATCGCTGTTCTATGTTTTCTCATACTTTTCTTTTCATCCGGAGTATTAAGGCATATGAAACAGGAAGCTGAAGTGGCTGAACTTGCTATTCCTTTTTATAACGTGCTTATCTTTTCAATTATTCCTGTTTCGTTTTTCTTCACCTGCAAGCAGTATTGCGAGGGGTTAAGTATGACGAGGACAGCTTTGGTTATCAGTATTTGTGGAAACCTGATCAATTGTGTTCTCAATTATTGTCTTATCTGGGGGAAATTCGGATTTCCTGAATTGGGTTACATGGGTTCTGCCTGGGCCACGTTTATTGCAAGAACATTTATGGGAGTTTCTTTCCTGGTAGTAATTTTTAAATCGGAAGCAACACGGGAAATTTCAAATGTATATCGCCAGGTGAAGATCAACTGGAACGACATGAAATCACTGTCGGTAATTGGTATTAACTCCGGATTTCAATTCACATTTGAAGTGGCGGCCTTCGCGATTGCAGGCATTATGTGTGGAAGTTTCGGAAAGGAGAACATGGATGCGCACGGCATTTCCATGAGCCTTGCAGCATTCACGTATATGTTTGGCAGCGGAATTGGCAGCGCTTCTACTATTCGTATTGGTATTTTTAAAACGCAGAAAGACTGGAAAAATATAAAAGAGGCGGGAATGGCATCCATTAAACTGGTGTTGCTGGTTATGGGTTCGCTTGGAATCATGTTCCTGATTTTTAGAAATATTCTTCCGCTTGGTTTCACAGATCAGCCAGACATTATTGAACTTTCATCAATCTTACTTGTGATCGCAGCAATGTTCCAGTTGTTTGACGGTGTTCAGGTAACTGTAATAGGAATTCTTCGCGGACTCGAAGATTCGAAAGCTCCAACGATCATTACCCTGATCAGTTACTGGCTCATTGCATTGCCGCTGGCATATCTTCTTGCATTTACATTCAAGTTGGAAACTGTTGGTGTGTGGATCGCTTTGCTTGTTAGTCTTGTTGTTGTAGCGGCGGGATTATATTGGAGGTTT
>JAJONO010000123.1 GCA_021323535.1 Bacteroidota bacterium | reverse complement strand
AAGGTCTGGATTTTTCTCCAGACCTTAATTGATTTTCGCTTTTTGGCGAAGCTCGCTTTCGCGCTTCTTGCGGACTATGTCCGCCGAAGCTCGCTTCAGCGAGCGAAGGCGGAGGGGGGGGGATTCGAACCCCCGGTACACGGTAAAGCGTACGACAGTTTAGCAAACTGTTCCTTTCGGCCACTCAGGCACCACTCCAATTTTGAAGTGCAAATGTAGTTATTTTTTAATAAAAATGACAAATTTAAATCGGAAATGATAGTTTTTTGTACTGATACCGCTAAAAATCAGGACTTTCAGAATTAATTAAACACGTCTGTAAATTGTCTTTATTCTCTTAATTTTACATTTATGAACATTGATCTAATCCCCATTCCTTCATGGTTCTGGGAAATTATAGATAACAGCAAACCTGACCTTATAAAGCTGGAACAAAAACTGGAACAGCTCGATAAAGAAACCCTCGAAAATTATTATGGTTTTTACAAAGCTGCATCGCAGGATATTTGTGAGCCCTGGAGCGGACCATTCATCGACGATTCGATCGGGCACCTTTCCGAAGATAGTACCAGCGATCTTACCGATTGGATCGTTTCACAGGGATATGATTACTGGGCCTCCATTTCGGCTTTGTACGAAGATGAAGAAGCAAAAGAAAAAGCATTGGTTGAAGCATTCTGGACCGAAGACAAGGTGAGTAAAGAGGGAAAACATGGTTCATTGGTAAAATGGACTTACACTATTTCTAATCCCACTTATAAAGGTTATCAGTCGCCGGGATATTTACCGATCCCTATCTACAAGCATAAATTTAAACTCGATATTTATGATGAGGAAGAAAAGATCTTTAAAAGGATTGATAAACTTTTGTGGTAAAATTTTATGAAGAATCCGGAAATAAAAGCAGAAATAAAAAAACACCTTGATACAATCGCGTCAAGTAACATTATCTATCAAAACAGAAGGCAAAGCCTTCTTCCAACTTTCGATGCGATAAAAGCGCTGCACACACCCGACTTCGAAAAGAATTTTAAATCCGCTGTAGGTAAAATAAAAAAATACCAGGAAGCTTCCATGTATGTGTTTGCCGAACTTCCCGATCTGTTCAGCAAAGATTTTATTAAATATGAAATTCTTGAAAGTTATCACGAAAGTTGCAGAAGCATGATCCTTCAGCGGATAGGAAATAGTAAACTTTCCGGTCTCCTTTTTGTCCTACATGAAGTGATGGAAAATTATCCCGACGATGTTGCCTGGGCCATTACTTCGTTGGGAGAAATTGCCGACAATTCCAGTATTCCTTTGCTGATCGATCTTTACAAAAAAACCGGCACGCAGTATAGCGGACTGGCCATGGCGTTACGGAAGTTCAGGCCAAATCCATCTGTTATAGAGCCATTGAAACATATTTTTGTTTTATGCGACGAGTATCCACCCACACACAAAGACATTATTAAACGTGATAAAATCATGGCAGCCTGGGCATTGTGTAAACACGGTTGCTTCGATCATTACGATTACATAGTTGGCTTACTCGAAGATTCCGATATAAGTACCGAAACATCTTTTTCTCCCGGTGAAGCCAGAACGGCAGCACAAGCCATTTCCGATATTAAAGGCTGGGAATTTGAATGGGAAGAAAAGTATGTACAGATGGTGAAGGATCGATTGAAGGTGGAACAATAGTTACATCATTCCCATCTTCTCCGCAACAAAAACCATCTCTCTCAGTACACTCGATGAATAACCCCATTCATTGTCGTACCAAAGCACAAGCTTGAGCATGCGTTTATTCATGACCTGCGTCCAACGGTTATCTACAATGGCAGAGTATTCCGATTTTTTAAAATCAGAAGAGATCAACGGCGCCATGTTATTATGAAGAATGTTCCATTTTTGTTGCTTCTGGTAATTCGTAAATACTTCCAATGCCGTTTTTGTATCGGTATCTTTTTTCAGAAATAAAGTTATGTCGGCGCTTCCCACAATGTGGGTCGGTGTCCGGAAGGATAAGGAGCCAATAATTTCTTCCGTTATATTTTCTGCTTTTAGAACTTTACACGCTGCCGAAACCGCCGTTGTTGGTTTTGGGATCATAGTGGAAACTGAAGATCTTCCCAAAGCATAATGATGATAAACTTCTCCGGGAACCGACCATGAGCTTGCCGATCCGTCTAGTAAATTCTGGTAATTCAGCCAGGGATGCAGCGTGGTTACATAACCGTTCTCAATTCCAAACGAAGTATTCACAATTTTTAAAACGGGCGCTATAGCTGTGGCATCACAAATGCTGGTAGAAATAACATGATGTTTATTTACATCCAGTTCCGTTTCATTGGCGCCCAGAACAAGTGTAAAATCAACCGGCTCGGGAGAATGGGTAACAAAAACTTTTTTTACTTTTTTTGATGTAATGAGTTCCTGCGCGGCAATAACGTTCTTCAGTATTCCGGAAGCGTCAATCACAAAATCAATGTTCAACGATTGCCAGTCTGGCCCGGTGATAGAATCACAATGAAACACTTTCATCTTCTCTCCCGAATTATTGGCAATGCAATCTCCATCTATGTGAAACTGGTCCTTCAACGAATCATAGAGCGAATCGTAATTTAACGTGTAGGCAATATTTCCGATATCGGGATTAATGTCATTGATGGCCACAATGTCAAACAGTTTTTTTTCCTGGTTGATCCGGCAGATCGCCCGGCCAATTCTTCCAAAACCATTAATGCCCACTCTTATTTTTTTCATAGATTAAATCTCAGTAAAGTTTTTGATACGTTTAATTGTTGCCGGAACTTTTTTCTCCCAGTCTGTTTCAGAAGTGTAACCGTACATGAAAATAAATTCAAGATCAAATTTCATAGCAATGTTATAATCATACATAGTATCTCCGAAAAAAAGAGCGTTGGAAAGCGGCCCGGTTTTTATCATGTGTTCATCTTTTGTCATGGGTCCGCCCATTACCGAAGAAAAATACTGATCAATATTGTAAGTTTTCAGGTACTGTTTAATTTCGTTGGTATCTCCGCCCGACAGAACCATGAGATCAGATGCTTTATTTTCGTCTAAAAATTCTGTTAAGCCAGATGTTAAACCGGCTTTATGGAGGTTTTTATTCAATGAATTGTATGCGTTCAGAATATTCTGCGCCTGTTCCGGATCTTCAAAATACCCGAAGATCTTTCTCTCTCTCGGGATCCCATTGTTGGTTGTAAAGTAATCACTGAACTGAATGGCGGTTTCTTCGGATGTAAAACGACTCGCAGCTTCAAGTATATTAGATGCTTTAAACGAATTTGAATCGCTGATCACCCCGTCAAAATCCAGTAAAATAGTTGTAAACTGCATAGGCGTTCAATACCGCAATATAAGAAAATTTACTTCTCGCCTCATTTACGTTCAAACCCACAATCATTTTGAAATTAAGGCAAGTTCCATTAATTTAGCTCAATAACATTCAAATTGACATCATGATACCAGTGCTAATGATTGGAAGGGGAGGGAGCAGAGGGGTTCCTCTAAAAAATATTATGCCCATGTTAAATCGTCCGTTAATGACATACTCCGTTATGGCGGCAAAAAATTCAAAGCATGTCAACGATATTTTTCTGAGCACCGAAGACGAAAGAATTAAAGCGGTTGGAAGAGAAAACGGTTTAAAAATTATTGACCGCCCCGCTCATTTAAGCACACACAGCGCGCTCGTGGAAGATGTGATACAACACGGGTTTGAAGCCATGTCTCAACATCATAAGGATATTGAAATGTTTGTGCTGTTGTTCTGCAACACGGCTACAATTACACCAGGCATAATCGATAAGGGAATTGAGCAGTTAAGAAAAGATGAGTCGTACGATAGCGCCGTAACTGTTTCTCTTTATAACGAATATTCTCCTGTTAGAGCCAAACAGGTAACAAAAGATAATATTATTCTTCCGTACGTTGATATTAATTCTATTCCTAATGCGTCTTGCGACCGCGACACTGCCGAGCCTTGTTATTTCTGCGATTGCTCGGTGTGGATCATGCGCCCCCGTTGTCTCGATTACAGCAAAGGAATACAGCCGTTCAGATGGATGGGACAAAAGAGTTTCCCGCTTCACCAATCAGGCGGACTCGATATTGACCACGATTACGGAGTGGCGCTTACGGAGCACTGGCTCAGAAAAAACGGATTTACTGAAACATCTACCCCTTACGACGGCAAAAGCCTGGCCTCAAAATGAGAACATATAAAATAGCTGTTATAGATTATTTGACCGAGACATCTCTTGAACAAAAAGTTATTGGAGAGAATGCTACGCTTCAATGCCTCCATTGTAAAACAGAGAAAGAAATTCCGGACTCCATTTCCGAAGCTGATGCTGTTCTGCTTTATCATCATGTGACGCTAACTTCTTTGTCTCTTAAAAAAATGAAGAATGTTAAACTGATCGTTAGAGTAGGAGTGGGCTTTGATAATGTGGATCTTGAAACAGCAGGTAAACTCGGAATAACGGTTGTCAACGTTCCCGATTATGGAACCAACGATGTGGCCGACCACGCGCTTGGACTCTTACTCGGATTGGCGAGAAAAATAAACGTCTTCAACGAAGCATTGGAAAAAGATGCGGTGAATAATTGGAAACCTGAGATCGCCGGAGAGATTCATCGTTTAACGAATGCAAAACTTGGCATTGTTGGCCTCGGAAGAATTGGAACCGCCTTCGCTTTACGTGCAAAGGCACTGGGCCTGCAACTTTCTTTTTATGATCCGTACCTGGCAAGCGGCTGGGATAAAGTTTTAAATATTACTCGTAAGTACGATCTTAAAGAAATGCTTGGCGAATGCGATTACGTTTCCATTCATACGCCTTTAACTACAGAGACAAGAGGAATGTTTAATTCCGAAATTATTTCTGCTTGTAAAACCGGCGCTACAATAATAAATGTGTCGCGTGGAGAAATTATCTCCATCGATGCCATGTATGAGTCGCTTCTCAGTAATAAGATTAAAGCTTACGGTGTAGATGTGCTTGAACAGGAACCTCCTTCTCCCGATCATCCACTCATAAAAGCGTTTATGTCCAAAGCTGATTTTCTGAAAGGAAGATTGATCATTACTCCACATATGGCGTTTTATGCGAAAGAGTCGCGAGAAGAACTTCGTGTGAAATCGGCACAGCTTATTCGTGCTATGATCGACGGAAAACCCCTCTGGAACTGCGTAAATCAAAAATATCTTGTCAATCCCCCAATAAAAGTGTTAAATGCCTGCTGAGAAGCAATTAAATACTCCGAAACCAAAAAAGAATACTTTCGAAGCTTTTCAAAACATTAGTTTAAGCGACGAAGAGGCGCTATTACAACATTCGCTTCATCCGGATGTTGTCACTAATGCAAAATTATTTTCTTCCATGAAGAAAGACATCTTCGATAATTTTGGTTGCGCTGCTATTTCACCCTTCTCAGGTAAGAAACTGTATCCTGTTACTCACTTCGGGATTGACTCAGATCCATGGATGCATTCTGTTCTTTATTCCGATAATGGAAAAGAATTTATTGTAGTTTGCCAGGGATTAACCCATCATTCGTTATTGGGATCGATCATCATTCCAAAACAAAAATTATTTCTGAATAATCATGAAGGATGGTATTATAGCGG
>JAJONO010000122.1 GCA_021323535.1 Bacteroidota bacterium | reverse complement strand
TCATCAACTTTAAAAAAGGTGATGTTGTAAAAGCCAAAGTACTCGAGATTACTCCTACCGAAATAAAATACAGGCGCTGCGATAATCTCAATGGTCCTTTAATCGTTGTAGCGAAAAACGATATTTATAGTATTAAATACGTGAATGGACATGAAGAACATTTTTTCAGAGAGGTACCGCAGTCTTCTTCTTCCGGTTCAGATGCTAATACAATAAATATTGAAAAGAATCCGCATCCAATGGCAATTGTAGTTGCAGCATTAGCTTATGGCTGTCTGTTACTATGGTTCATTCCGGCCATCATTGGATTGTTTTTGGTTCCAGTTGCAAAAAGGGCTGTGCTGCGCGCGGGAAACAAATATGCTGTGGAAGATAGCCTCGATCTTATCAGGGGCGCCACTATTGCTTTCTGGGTGGTGATAGCTTTAACTCTTTTACTTTTATTGCTTTTTCTTGTTATGATGGCTGCATTTGGTATCTGATAATTTTAGTTGTTTCGAAAAAGGCTTCGTAATGATACAAGATGCGAAAATATCACAACAGGTACAATAAATCCTGGCAACCATACAAAAGGAAATTTTAATACACCAATGTTAGGCTGATCGAATCCGAATTGCTGCATTGGGCCAGGGACTGAAAGCACGCCGTATGTCATAATATTGAATACAAGTAAGAGACAAATGATGTTCCATACAATCATTAATTTCGCTGAGATCTTCCTTCGTTTGAAAAACAGGTAAGCTACAATGGGAGCGCTTATTCCTGAGAGAATGTCAAAATTTCTTCCTTCAAAGGTCATAAGTTGCGGAATTTGTTTGTGAAGAAAAAGGAGAAACAAAACAATTTCCACAGGTAATCTTACCGAATGCAGATAAGTGAGATATTCTGTATTGAGCGAATCAATGAAGCGCTTTCCTTTCTTCGTGAAAAAGAAAACGAGAATAGAAATAAATGGTGGCGCTACCAGTAACAAAAATCGTGGTGGTAAAGTCTGGCTCTGCATATAAAAACCTGTGGAACTTATAAATCCTTGCAAAGCAAACCATGCAAGAATAATAATGAGGACAGTTTTTGAATTTCCTGTCGCTTTATAAAAAAAAGCGATACATAAAATACAGGTAACAATAAAAATAAGGCTGATGTAAAAGAGTATATCATTCATGATGTTTAATTTTTCTGTGACAAAGTTCTGCACAGAAATTTAAACTCAACTTGTCAAATGGCAAGAAATAATTATTTCTTCGCAAACTCTTTGCGGATGCGGCTCAGCGAAGTATCTGTAACTCCAAGATAAGAAGCAATATGTTTTAAAGGAGCGTTTTGAATAATATCAGGATTTGAATGAACAAGATTTGCATAGCGCTCTTCAGCAGTTTGGTGAAGCATGGAAAGCATCCGCTCTTTTAATAACGCGTAAGAACTGATGAGCATACCACGGCCAAACTCCCTGAATTCGGGAACAGTATGAAACGCAGTTTGCAATTGCTCAAATGTGATCATGAAGACATTACAATCTGTGAGTGCATAAAAATTTTCCTTACTTGAAACTCTTTTGAAAAAAGAATAGGTGTCGCAGGCAACATTCATCGGCGCTATCAGGCCGGTGGTAACATCATTTCCCTCAAGATCGAATGTTTGCGAGCGGATAACACCTTCCGTCACAACATAAAACTCGTTGCATACCTGACCTTCTTTGGAGATGAGCTCGTTCTTCTGAAATTTTTTTTCGCTGAAGAAAGAAGCGATCTGTTCTCTCTTTTCCTCTGTAAGCGGCGGGTGCATTCGCTGGATAAATTGAAGTAGGGGTTTATTCATGTCTAAAAATAATTACAAATCCGGAATAAAAAAGAACCAACACCTCAAATTTCATTAAATTTATCACATGACAAAATTGTCCCCCGGTTTTCATCTTTGTCTTTTTGTTTTATGTCTGGCCATGTTTTCGTGTTCGGTTCAAAAAAGACATTATCGTAATGGTTTTTACGTGAGCCATTCTTCTTCACCTGACAAGGACATAAAAACCAAACCAAAAGATAAAGTCTCAGTTTTTTCTGGCAATATATCTATAGAAACTTCACCCGTGACGTGTGAAGCGACTCCTATAGCTAATAGGCAGATATTCCCGGAAACGAGACGTACTACACCTCCAGATAGCTGTGGCGATATGATCTATTATCATAATGGCTCTGAAACAGCAGCACGAATAATTGAACTCACAGATAAGAACGTTGTTTACAAAAAATGCGAAGGTGTCAACCAGACCTTTTTAGCGCGAAAGAAAGATGTGTTAATGGTGAAGTATGCTGACGGTTCTGTTAAGGCATTTCAGAACGAAGAACCCAAAAAGAAAATTCATGAGTCATCCTGGGAAGCACTTGTGTGTGCCATCTGCGCACCCATATTTCTGGTTCTGTCGCTGTTTTCTCCCTATATGCTTATCGCACTCGGATCTGCTATTTTCTATGGAATTCGTGAAGGCATTATTGCTCGTCGCGAGATAAAAGCCGAGCCTGAAAAATACCGTGGGATGATACTTGCTAATGTCAGTCTTGGTGTCGTTCTGTTAACATTGGCAGCCACCGCCGCCTTGTTCGTGGCTCTTATCGCGGTTATTGCAGGGGCCTGAGGCCTTATAGGCTCGTTTAGACACGCTACAATTCATAGCAATCAATTGCCTGCATTTCACCTATCTTTACAGTATGAATGCAAATCTCGATCCTAACGAAGAAAACCTGAGCACCACCGATAAGGAAGTGGAACGCGCTCTGCGTCCGGTTGCTTTCGATGATTTCAGCGGGCAGGAAAGTGTGGTAGATAATCTCCGTGTGTTTGTGGCCGCGGCCAAACAAAGGCAAGAAGCATTGGATCATGTGTTGTTGCACGGCCCACCTGGATTGGGGAAGACTACTCTTGCGCACATTATCAGCAATGATCTAGGTGTGAATTTAAAAGTAACGAGCGGACCAGTACTGGATAAACCAGGCGATCTGGCCGGGCTCCTCACCAACCTTGAACCTTTTGATGTGTTGTTCATTGACGAGATTCATCGTTTGAGTCCTATCGTGGAGGAATATCTGTATTCGGCTATGGAGGATTACAAGATCGATATCATGATAGATACCGGGCCTAATGCAAGAACGGTTCAGATCAAATTGAACCCTTTCACTTTGGTTGGCGCCACTACACGAAGTGGGTTATTGACTTCGCCATTAAGGGCGCGTTTTGGAATCACCAGCCGTTTAAATTATTATAACAGTAAAGTACTCACGAATATTGTTCAGAGAAGTTCCGCAATACTGAATGTAGACATTAAGGAAGATGCGGCTTATGAAATTGCCAGAAGGAGCAGGGGAACGCCAAGGATCGCGAATGCTTTGTTGAGAAGGGTGAGGGATTTTGCGCAGATAAAAGGAAATGGAAACATTGACCTGGAAATTGCGACGTATTCTTTGAAAGCTCTTAACGTAGATAAGAACGGCCTGGATGAAATGGATCACAGGATCCTCAGTTGCATCATCGATAAATTTAAAGGCGGACCAGTCGGCATTAACACCATAAGCACTGCTGTAGGTGAAGAACCCGGCACGATTGAAGAAGTATACGAACCGTTTCTGGTTCAGGAAGGATATCTCACCAGAACACCACGTGGACGTGAAGCCACCGAAATGGCATTCAAACATCTTGGAAAGAGTATCTGGAAGAAGGATGGGGGATTATTTGATTGATCGAAGGGTTCTCGCTGAGTCCGCAGAGAAAAGCGGAGTGTAGAGATTTCAAGGTACTTTAAGGTTTCTGTCTCTGTAAACTTAAAGGTCTCACAAAACAATAATATGTCACTTCGGGTGGGTAACCCTGGGCGAGTCCCCGATATCTGTAGTGAGAAGGGGCGGAAAGATAATTCCTCGACAGCATTAATCCAAAATGCCTCCGGGTGGAGAATTAGAGTGTGGAAGTCACCCACGATTACGAAGCTATTCCCTGCCAGCATCCTTTCACTCTTTGCTTCGCCAGGAGAACTAATAAACAATGTTTATTATTCCCTCCCTTTTTTCTCATCTCATCGCCTTTTTAATCCTACTTTAGCTCCAGGTAACTATGGATTTTTTACATTCAATTTTTGGTCCCGATCTTGGTAAAGCTTTTTTTACCATCCTCAACATCATCTTTATTGAAAGTCTTTTGTCGGTCGACAATGCTGCGGTGCTTGCAACACTTGTTCGTCATTTACCAAAACAACAACAAACAAAAGCCTTACGCATTGGTTTAATACTTGCTTATATTTTCAGAGGCGCAGCATTATTGCTTGCACAATATTTAATACAAATTAATTGGCTCAAACTTGTTGGTGGCGGTTATTTACTTTTTCTTTCACTTAAATTTTTCTATGAACTAATTCTAAAAAACAAAGATATTCTTAAGGAGGCCGAAGAAGAAGTTAAAGAACACGCGCCAAAAAAACGGTTGTTTGGTCTGAGCCCGCTTTGGTCAACCGTCATCATGGTTGAAATTATGGACCTTGTTTTTTCACTTGACAATGTATTGGCCGCAGTAGCGTATACCGACAATATTTACATTATTTGTATTGGTGTCTTTATTGGTATAATCACCATGCGTATAGTGGCGGGTTATTTTGTAAAACTCATGCACCGCTTTCCTTTCCTCGATGCAATGGCGTTTATTGTCATTGGTTTACTAGGTCTGCGCCTGGGACTCGAATATTTTATGACTGTTGATCCAGCATTGGTAAAAGAGCAGCAAAGTCATTTAATAGACAAGATCTTTTCATTTGGAACACTCGCCGTATTTGTGATCCCAATCCTTACTTCTCTCGCATTCGGATTTCCTAAAGGACATAAAAAGAAGAATTAATTCAGGCACGTTAGCTTTAAAGGCTCGCTGGATGTAACTTCAAGTATCGCATCCCGGATTGTTTGAACCTCCCCAAAAAACTTTTATCTTTAAACAACCATTCCGTTATAAAATGAACAAGAACAACGAAAGAGTATTTAAAATGTCATTCGCGAGCGTTTATCCGCATTACGTTAAGAAAGTGGAGACAAAAGGCCGTACCGTAGCCGAACTGCACGAGGTCATCTGCTGGCTAACGGGCTACAGCCAGAAAGAATTGCAAAAGCAAATAGATAAAAAGGTGGACCTTGAAACTTTTTTCGCGGAGGCGAAATTAAATCCTAACGCTTCAAAAATTACCGGAGTCATTTGTGGTTATCGGGTAGAAGAGATGGAAGACAAACTCATGCAGAAGATCCGCTACATGGATAAGATCATTGACGAACTGGCCAAAGGAAAAGCCATAGAAAAGATTTTGAGAAGTTAATGAATTATGGAGTTTAGACTAAAAACATTCGATCAGCTAAGCACCAACGAACTCTATGATCTCATGCAATTAAGAGCTGAGGTATTTGTGGTGGAACAAACCTGCGCTTACCAGGATTTAGACGGTAAAGACAAACAAGCTTTGCATTTATGCGGTTATGTAAATCATGAACTGGTTTCTTATGCGCGGTTACTCGCTCCGGGAATCTCTTACAAGGAATGTGCGATAGGAAGAGTCGTAGTATCTCCAAAACACCGCGGAAGAAGTTTCGGCATTGAACTGATGAAACACGCCAAAGAAGAATGCCTTAAAAATTTTAAAACTAATGTTATCATTGTCTCTGCGCAAAAATACCTCGAAAAATTTTACACCGATCTTGGTTTTGTAACCGAAGGAGAGGGGTATCTGGAAGATGATATTCCCCATGTGAAGATGAGGTTTATCCTGGCGTAG
>JAJONO010000076.1 GCA_021323535.1 Bacteroidota bacterium | reverse complement strand
CCGTAAGGAATATTATTTGCTTTTTCTATTACTTCTTCAATGGTACGGAAAGTCTGAATGGTTAAAACCGGACCAAAAATCTCTTCCTGAACAACACGGTTGCTTTGTGCCGCTCCAATGAAAAGAGTGGGTTTGCAGAAAAATCCTTTCGAGGGAACGGAACAGGAGCTTTGATAAAGTTCAAGGCCTTCGTTAACACCGATAGATAAATATTCTTTTATTTTTTCGAGCTGTTCTTTGCTGTTGATCGCGCCGATGTCGGTATTTTTATCAAGAGGATCACCCACGATAAGTGTTTCCATTCTTGCTTTTAATTTGGAGATCACTTCTTCAGCAACACCTTCCTGGACAAATAAACGTGAGCCTGCGCAGCAAACATGCCCCTGGTTAAAGAAAATTCCATTTACGATTCCTTCAATGGCTTGATTAATTGGTGCATCATCGAAAACAATGTTGGCAGCTTTACCGCCGAGTTCGAGTGTTACTTTTTTATTGGTACCGGCAACTGCTTTCTGAATAATTTTTCCTACGTCGGTACTGCCAGTGAAAGCAATTTTGTTAACGTTAGGGTGATTTACCATAGCGGCTCCTGTTTTTCCGAAACCGGTAATGATGTTTACAACACCCGGAGGAAGGTCACAGTCCTGGATAATTTCAGCGAGTTTAAGCGCGGTAAGCGGAGTAGATTCAGCAGGTTTTAGAATCACGGTGTTTCCGGTTGCGAGAGCGGGAGCAATTTTCCAGGCGGCCATCAGCAATGGAAAGTTCCATGGAATGATCTGCGCGGCAACGCCAAGGCTTTTAGGGTTCCTGTTCGGGAAAGCATATTCGAGTTTATCGGCCCAGCCGGCGTAGTAAAAAAAATGATTGGCAGCAGTTGGAACATCAAAGTCGCGGCTCTCCCGGATTGGTTTTCCACCGTTTAAAGTTTCAATCACGGCAAGTTCGCGTGAACGTTCCTGTATCATACGGGCAATGCGGAAAATATATTTGGCGCGTTCTTTTGCCGGCATTTTTTTCCACACCTTCTGATGGTATCAAAATATTTTTTGGTAGAAGGTTTTATCCATTCCCCATTGATAAAAAGATCATACTGCTTTTTTATTTTCGCGTGATCCTTTGCTTCGGGAGCGGGGGCGTAGTCCCATTTAAATTCTTGTGTGATTTCCATTTTCTTCACTTTTTGAGCCACAGATGACACAGATTTCACTGATCAAGCGTGGATTTTTTTATGATTATAATGATTATGTTAAAATTACCCTTTTAAATTTTAAAGAATTTTCTCCAAAGTTGACTAGCAGCCCTATTTTACATTTAGAAACTGCGAGATAATTCAATGTTTGCTTAATATTTTCTTCAAATTACATTTTGTTGTGCTTTTACCTCAAGAATTACTTTGTTTTCTATTACAAAATCTGCCCGATACCTCAAGAAACCCTTTTCCAATCGTATTATGAACTTTCATACATGCTCCAATGACTTCATAAGTTATATCATTCAAATCAATTTCGTAATCCGATGCTAAATCATTCACAAAATTTATTGTATTTTCTTCAATTATATAATCCATTCAACATCTTATTCTGTGAAATCAGTGGCTCCCTTATAACACTATATTACAAAATCTGCGGCTTTAACAGAAGACTATTTAACGAAATTAATCTATGCTTATATAATCTTTACTATAATAAACTCCACCCTTTTGTTCTTTGCCAAGTTGTAACAAAATATCATTGGCCAAACTGCTTGCGCCAAAGCGGAACCACTCGTTGCTCATCCATTTTGGTCCGAGTGTTTCATAAAGCATTACCAAATATTGCAGCGCACTTTTAGCAGTGGAAATTCCTCCGGCAGGTTTCATGCCAATCATAATTCCGGTTTTCATGTAATGATCCCTGATGGCTTCGAGCATTACTAAGGTAACAGGCATGGTTGCTGCGGGTTGTATTTTTCCGGTTGAGGTTTTAATGAAATCGGCACCGGCATGAATAGAAATATCGCTGGCTCTTCTTACATTGTCAAGCGTAGAAAGTTCTCCTGTTTCTAGGATCACTTTTAATCTTGCTTTACCGCAGGCTTCTTTGATAGCGGCAATTTCATCGAATACAAAATTGTAATTTCCTTTTAAGAATTCACCGCGACTGATCACCATGTCCACCTCATCGGCACCATGATCCACAGCAAATTTTGTATCTGTAATTTTTATGTCAAGGGTTGAATTTCCGCTTGGGAATGCCGTAGCAACAGAAGCCACTTTCACATTGCTGCCCTCAAGGGCTTTTTTTGCAATAGCAACGTAAGTAGGATACACACATACAGCAGCTACGGTTGGAAGATTTGGAATATCGGAACTGAGATGCATGGCCTTGTTACACATCTGGCGCACTTTTCCCTCGGTATCTTTTCCTTCGAGTGTGGTAAGATCAATCATGTTGAGGGCCAGTTTGAGGCCGCTGATCTTGGTTTGTTTTTTAATGCTACGGGTATTGAACCGCGCCACTCTTTCTTCAATTCCAACCTGGTCGATGGCCGGACTATTTCCTGAATCTGCCTTCATATTACGATTTAAAGATACTTAAAAATCGGAGTTTTGGTTTATAAATTATTTATACATTTTTAGTAATAATAACGGGTGGCGAAGTAGATTTAATGCTAATTTTAAGAAATGTTTACTCTCTGTAAACCTATATCCAACAAAAAAAGATTCTCGCCCAACAGGAAATTAGACGATAATTTTTCGTTTACACTTTTTCCTAACGCGGGATCGGTAAATGCAAGTGAATGGGATCTTATTACCGGGAAGAAAACTGTTTTCCTGGAGCGTGAATTTCTTTCGGTGATTGAAACGTGTAGCAATACAAAACTGATTTCAAGATATGTGATCGTTTATAATGATAATAAACCGTGTGGCGTTATTTATTTTCAGATCATCGATTTTCAGGCTGGAATTTTTGGCGACCTTCTGAGCAACCAGGTAGAAACCATTCGCTCTAAGCGATTAAAGTTGTTCGAGAACTATATCGGGGCCAATAAGGAAGAGGTCCTTATGCGTTTGTTTACCTGCGGTAACAATGTAGTAAGCGGCGATTATGGTTTTAGGTTCACGAAATCAATAAGTAAGGAAATAGCACACAGGATTCTTCTCGAGATAACTGAAATTGTTTCGAAGGAAGAAAAATTGCGCGGTACCATTTCGGCAATTCTCCTTAAAGACTTTGAGAAAAAACTTGAACCAAAATCCTTATTTGTTGAAGAAAAGTATACCGATTTTTTTGTGGAACCCAATATGGTCCTCGATCTTCCGGCCAATGTAAATTCTGTGAATGATTACATACAATTGTTTTCGAAAAAATACCGCAACCGTGCCAAATCTATTTTTAAATCGGCCGGCAGTTTAACAAAGCGGAACCTTGAAGCGGAAGAAATAAAACGTTACGAAAACGAAATTTATAAGTTATACGAATCGGTTTACGACAAGGCAAAATTCAAACTATTAAAATTACCTCAGAATTATTTTCACGAAATAAAAAGCTGGCTGCCTGAAAAATTCTTCGTAACAGGAACTTTTCTCGATGATAAGCTGATCGCTTTTAATAGTTGTTTCCTGATGGAACACGAACATTTAGAAGCGCATTATATTGGCTTTGATTACGAAATTAATCACGCGTATGACCTTTATCAGAATATTCTTTACCAGATCATTGAGTTGGCTATTGCCAATAAACGTACTAAAGTAAATCTTGGAAGAACCGCTGCTGAAATTAAAACAACTGTAGGGGCAAAAGCGGTGGATCTGATCTGTTACGTCAAGCCGCAGAACACCATTTCCAAATTGATCATGAAGCCATTCATCAGTTTTTTACAGCCCGCTGAATGGACCCCACGTAATCCGTTTAAAGAAGAGAGTTTACAGGATAGCTCTGAACAACAAAAACAATCCACCGGATAAAATAATAGTTACCGGTAACGTAAGAACCCACGCAAGCGCTATGGTTTTTACAGTTTTCTTCTGAAGATTTTTTAGTCCCTTTTTCGCAACCATTGAACCGGCAATACCTGAGGACAACATATGAGTTGTACTTACAGGTAACCCTTTCCAGCTTGCTAAACCAATTCCGATAGAAGCAACAATTTCGGCACTGGCACCCTGGGCGTAACTCATGTGTTGCTTTCCGATTTTTTCACCAACAGTTTTCACAATGCGTTTCCAGCCCACCATGGTACCTAAACCTAAACATACCGAGATCATAAGAATAACCCAGGTTGGCGCGTATTCTATAAGTTTTTTTCCAGCCTTGATTTCCTTTCCAAGATCTTTAATTTCATTAGCGCTTAGATTAAGATTTCCGCCGTTAATTAATTTTTCCGATCCCTTGGTAATTTTCACGATGTCTTTTCGTAAGGAGAAACGGTCATTTACCGTTATTTCGTTGGAGCTGAATTTCCCTGCTATTTCCTTTTCAAAATGCAGAGAATGAATCAGGATATCCGCGTGCATTTTTTTCTCTCTTTTAGAAAGGTTTGTAGTATCAACCTTCGACATGAGCATTTCTATTTTGTTAATGTTTCCGTTCATTTCCTGGAGATTTACAGAAGCGTCCACAGCAAAGTATCCCGGAAGGATCGCAATGAGAATCATCATCACAAGGCCAACACCTTTTTGCCCGTCGTTTTGTCCGTGGAAAAAACTAACGAGTCCGCAGGTTGCCCAAAGTAGCATCCTGATCCAGATTGGAGGAACTTTACCAGGAATAGGTTCTTTATAAATGATTTCGTTTTTAATGAATCTTTTAAAAACAAACATCACAATAATGGCAACAGAGAAACCAAGAAGGGGAGAGAGAAGTAACGCGAGCCCTGTATCTTTTGCTTTATCCCAGTTAACTGCCGATGCTCCCAAATCGCCCGGTAAGAAATAAAATGCTAAACCAATTCCTAAAATTGAACCGATAATTGTGTGGGAACTTGAGGATGGAATTCCTAAGTACCAGGTTCCGAAGTTCCAGATAATGGCACTGATGAGAAGGGCCAATATCATGGCCACGCCGTGATAGGGGTTGCTATCCACAAGCGCATCCATTGGTAAGAGGTTCACAATTCCCATGGCTACGGCTATACCGCCTAAAACAACACCTGAAAAATTAAGAACGCCGCTGTAAATAACAGCAACTGTAGGTTTCATGGAGTTGGTATAAATAACGGTGGCAACAGCGTTCGCAGTATCGTGGAACCCATTAATGAATTCGAAGAAACAAGCTAATAGAATGCAGACAATCAGTAAAATGGCGAGGGCGGTGGGTAGTCCAAACATATTGTAATTTTTGTGTAATGTTAAATCTTATTTCATTGTCTAATGTTAAGTTAACGTTAAATCCCTAATTCGACTTGAAAAACGCCGAACATGTTATTAATCACATCTTTAGACAATGCCATATTACGTTCTGTATTATAAAATACATTAAACTGGGTTTTCACTTTATGCCTCATAACGTACTTTGTAACTCCTAATCCATATTGGTTCACTTGGTTCATAGTGGCTTTCTGATCGGTGTGGGGCGTAACAAGAGAATATCTTCCTGCAATTTCCCAACGGGATTTAAAGCAGTAACTAAGTTGGGTGTTTATACCGTCGCCGGTAACAACGGTTCTTACCGACCCTTTGCTGTCTTTTGTTATTGGCGAGCCTTCAGTGTCTCTCCGGATATATTCTGAACTCAGTGCCCATCCTTTATACTTAAAAAGGAAATCGGCCAGGTAAACATGATATGTTTTTGCTCCGTAAAGATCTTTTCCTAATTGACCTTGTGTTCTTACGGCTAAATCGTTGAGGTGATATCCTCCGGCGAGAGAGATTTTAGGCCTCTCTTCTCTTGCAACGTCGCCTTCAAAATAATCACCGCTTTCTACAAAATCACCTAATAATAGAAGCTCTAAGCGGCCGGTGTAAGCGAGGCCAGGATTACTACTTACTGAATTTCTCCCCTCTCCAGATGTTATTGCAGTTTTAAATATTGCTTTTGCTTTTCCCATTGGTATAGTATAAGCGGCAAACACTCCGAAATCACGATCCAATGTGAAGTTTGCATTAACAGGCGAGCGGTCGTAAAATTGCTGAGCACCCGACGAAATTACGCGCTGACGGTTACCAGGAAGTTTTCCTTGGCCTAATGCTAACTGTAAATGTTTTATAGGCTTGTAAAAGATCATTGCGTCACGAACAACATTCGGACTCGTATTTTGGGCGGTAACATCCACAACACTCCAATCCATATCACCACGTGAAAAAGATAACTGTAAGTAATAACTCCATTTCGGATTATAGACATGTCCTGTAAAACTCAAACGACAACGTCTTACTCTTGCTTCCCATGAGGCGGGGCTCAGATCCTCGTCCGAAACAGTGGTCATCATAAATCTGTTCTGCATTCTGAAACGAATGTTCATTGAGTAAGAACTGTCGGGTGTTGCGATGCCAATCCCGTTTTTAAAATTAAAATATGGATTTTTGTTTACTGACTTTTCAATACCGGGTTCAACTGGTTTTTCCTGACATAACAATGTGTTAGTTGTCAAAAAGCTAGTCACTAAAACTGTATAAAGTAAATTTTTTGTAAGCATGAAATGAATTTTATGCAAATTAATTGCACTAAAATAAAGCCAAGCTAATCTTAATGTTAAGCAATTGTTAATTCTTAAATAAAAAAGCCTCGCTTTACGAAGCCTTTCCAGTTTAAAAGTGAGACATTATATACCCAGATCAAACACAATGCCCTGTGCTAGCGGAAGCTTATTGCCCCAGTTAATAGTATTGGTTTGTCTTCTCATATAGGCTTTCCAGGCATCCGATCCGCTTTCACGTCCGCCGCCGGTTTCTTTTTCTCCGCCAAAAGCCCCGCCAATTTCGGCGCCGCTCGTTCCAATGTTTACGTTGGCAATTCCGCAATCGCTTCCCGCAGCACTTAAGAATAATTCTGCTTCGCGAATGTTCAATGTCATGATGGCGCTTGATAAACCTTGCGGAACACCATTCTGTAATGCGATGGCTTCGTCAAGTGTTTTGTATTTCATGATGTATAAGATCGGAGCAAAAGTTTCGTGCTGTACAATTGCCATTTCATTTTTTGCTTCAGCGATCGCGGGTTTTACATAACATCCGCTTTCATAACCTTTTCCTTCAAGAACTCCGCCTTCAACAATAATTTTTCCGCCTTCTTTCACTACTTTTTCCAAAGCAGAAGTGTAAGCTTTTACAGCATCTTTGTCTATAAGCGGACCAACATGATTTCCTTCGTCTAAAGGATTTCCGATCTTTAATTGTGAATATGCTTTTGCAAGAGCGTTTTTGGTTTTATCGTAAATACTTTCGTGAATAATTAAACGGCGTGTTGAGGTGCAACGTTGTCCAGCTGTTCCAACCGCTCCGAATACTGCGCCAACCAATGTATTTTCAATGTCAGCATTTTCAGTAATGATGATGGCGTTGTTTCCGCCCAGTTCTAAAATCGATTTCCCGAAACGTTCTGCCACTTTTGCCCCAACAATTTTTCCCATGCGGGTTGATCCTGTAGCAGAGATCAAAGGAACGTTTGTATCTGTAGTTAGCATTTCTCCGATTTCGTAATCGCCATTAATGAGGCATGAAATTCCTTCGGGTAAATTATTTTCTTTTGCTACTTCATTCCAGATGTGCTGGCAAGCTACAGAGCATAAAGGAGTTTTTTCAGATGGTTTCCAGATACACACATCCCCGCAGATCCAGGCCAAAGTTGTGTTCCAGGCCCAAACTGCCACTGGGAAATTAAAGGCCGAAATAATTCCAACTATTCCAAGCGGGTGCCATTGTTCCATCATGCGATGGTTAGGACGTTCGCTATGTAATTGCAAACCGTATAACTGGCGCGATAATCCAACAGCGAAATCGCAGATGTCGATCATTTCCTGAACTTCTCCTAAACCTTCCTGGTAAGATTTTCCCATTTCGTAAGAAACAAGTTTTCCGAGGTCGGCTTTTTTCGCACGGAGCTTATCTCCAAACTGACGAACATATTCTCCACGTTTTGGAGCAGGAATTTCTCTCCATGATTTAAATGCAAGCGTGGCCGAGGAGATCACTTTCTGGTAATCGGCTTTTGTGGCTGACTTTACTTTACCAATCAGTTTTCCGTCAACCGGACTGTAAGATTCGATTTCTTTACCTGAGGAGAACCAATTTTGTCCTGTTGAACAACCATCATTTACTTCCTTAATTCCGAGAGATTTAAGCACCTGCTGCATAATGAAAATTTTAGGCGATAAAGATAGTCATTAATTTATTACCGAAGCTTCATTGACTTCGTCAAAGTCCCTCGGCGGTTCATTGGTACTTCGCCAAAGCCCATGAAAAAACCCTGAAGTTATTTCGGACCTCAGGGTTTCTAAAAAGTTTTTAGTTCTTACTTCGCTTTTGCTTTTACGTATTGGTGTTTTTCGAAGTTTTCGCGGTTAATGTCGTGATCGCCACGGTAAGCTGGTCCGCCAACAATAGCAGATTTAGAAAATTTCAATTTAGAAGCATCCCCGCCTTTAGCAGTCACCGCTTCTTTGATCTTATCCTCGAGTTTAGAAGCGCGCGTTGAAGCTAACTCCTGGTTGTTTTTAAAGGATCTTGTAGGAACTTTTGACGCGCTTGCATTAATTGTAATACTCACCGTTTTGTTTTTGCTTAATTCTACAACTTTGTCAACGAAATTGGTCCACACAGCGTCTTCATCGTTCTGGTTCTTGTTGTATTTGAAGTAGAATTCGTATTGGGATGGAGGAAGATTTGTCGCAACATCCGATGTTCCCGACGATTCACCGGTAACCATTACAGTCTTGATCACTTTTTTGGTTTTCATTCCTGTTGTGCTGAATGCTACAGGTTCTGAAGTTGCTCCTTCATTGGTTGCAGTGATGGTGTATTTTGTATCAGGACTTAGCTCAATTCCTTTGGCCATACCTTTTGCATCGGTAGTAACATCTGTTTTATTTCCATCGCCATCAGTTAAAGTAACAACAGCTCCTGAAATCGCTTTTTTGGTTTTCTGATTTTTTACAACAACATCCAGTAAAAGATCTTTGCTTGTTGTTTTTTCAGATTTACCGGTCATATAAACTACCTGGTTAATCACTTTACCTGATTTTACACCCACGGTGCTAATCTCTCCAACAGGAGATTTCTTGCCATCAGATTCAGCGTAGAGCGTATATTTTTTCTCAGCCTGAAGCTGAATTCCTTCGTAGCGTCCTTTGTTGTTCGCGTCAAAATTCTGAGTACCTCCTCCGTTTTCAACTAAAGTTAATTTTGCATTAGGAACCGATTTTTTGGTTTTGTTATTGTCAAACACAAGAGCATTGAGAATAATTGCTTTTTGTTTTGCTTTGATCTTACCAACCAGTTTAACCGGCTCGAGTTTTACTTCACGTTTAATTTCTGAGTAGGAAAGATCATTTGTTACAAATACGTCTTCGTTATAAAACTCTTCACCAAGCGGCGCCTGGTATGAGAAGTTGTATTCTTTTCCGGGAGGAAGAATGGTTGAGAAGGTTCCGTTCACAATTTTAGGACGGTAAGTTCCAACAATTTCCCCGGTTTGTTTATCAGTTACAATAATGATGATGTCTTCAGGTAAAGATTCTCCTTCAGCAGGAATAATTTGTCCGACAAATAGGGCAAGTGGTTTTTCTTTTGCTTCAGGAATAGAGATCACGTAAAGATCTTTTTCGCCAAAACCTCCTTCTTTTGCAGAAGAGAAGTAACCACGTTTTCCATCAGGAGATGCTACATAGAAAATATCGTCGTCGGTTGTATTGATAGGGTAACCAATGTTTGCAACGTCTGTGAATTTATTGTTGTCTTCACTAAGAGTTGCGAACATGATATCGAAACCACCAATAGTTTTATGTCCTTTAGAAGCGAAGAAGAATGTTTTCCCATCAGGGTGAATAAATGCTCCGTCCTCGTCGTACTCTGTATTAATGGTTGGACCCATGTTCAGGGCCTTGCTCCATTTTCCGTTTGGTAATTTTACGCAGCGGTAAATATCGCGGCCACCGAATCCACCCGGACGATCAGATACAAAGAAAAGTACATTTCCATCAGAACTTAAACAGGCGTGCGATTCCCAGTATTTTGTGTTTACGTCAGAACCAAATTCCTGTAAGGCGCTCCAGTCTTTTCCATCGTATTTGCTGAAGTAAATATTTCCACCTTGCCCATCGCCATTATCTTTGTAAATAATGAGTGTTTGTCCGTCGGGTGTTAAGTTAATGGAAGCTTCCATTCCACTTGTATTGATATTTGCGGAAACCGGTTGCGGCGAGCTCCAGCGACCCATTTCATCTTTGTAAGAAACAACAACATCTTCATTAAAAATACCGTTATAATCTTTCAATCCTCCTGTTGTGTTGGCGCGACGGGTGGTATAAATGATCATTCTTTCATCGGCGCTTAACACAGGACTATATTCAGGATAGATACTGTTAACACTGTCGCCAAGATTAGTGATCTGTAAGTTAAAAGGGGCGGCTACCATGCCTTTTGCGTACTCGCAGGTTTCTTTTTCACGGTCCATCATTTTTTTCCACTGCTTGTCTTTCGCGCTTACATACTTAGCGAATTCGGTGTACTGAGCGCTGGCCTCGTCGAATTTATAATTGATGTGAAGGGCTTTTCCGTAGTAGAAATTAGCTAATGGAGGCGCGGCTTTTTCCTGGTAATTATCGATCTTATAGGTTCTTGAAATATTTTTGATGGCTTTTGCTAAGTAGAATTCGGCTTTGGCTTTCATGGTAGGAGAGTGCAGGTAGCAGATTCCCATCTGGTAATTGATGTTTGCATTAGAAGAATCAATCTGGTAAGCCGCCTCGAAATTTTCAGTAGCCATTGTGTAATTATCCTCTAGCAGCAGGTAGGATCCTTCCATGAAATAATCCTTATAAGAACCACCGGCCTTTATCTGCGCTCTTGAATAAAATGCAACAACAACTAATGCGAAAACCAATAACTTTCTCATTCTTAAAATATTAAATAAAAGTGAAGCGACAAATATATCATTTTTATTTAAATAACAATAGTTGGTGGGCCAAATAAAGGGCTTAATCGATATAGAACCGCCATAGGTCTGTCATTGGAGAAACAGATCGTTTTCCCGGAAATGCCCTTATCCGTTTAATTTTCTATCTTTGCCGCCGATTTAGCTATGAATTTCCAGGAAGAAATAAAACGCCGCAGAACCTTTGCCATTATTGCCCATCCCGATGCCGGGAAGACAACCCTAACGGAAAAACTTCTCTTATTTGGGGGAGCCATTCAAACTGCAGGGGCTGTAAAATCCAATAAAATTAAGAAGGCAACCACTTCCGATTTTATGGAAATTGAGAAACAAAGAGGTATCTCGGTATCTACTTCCGTAATGGCTTTCGACTATAAAAATTACAAGGTAAATATCCTGGATACACCCGGACACGAAGATTTTGCTGAAGATACTTACAGAACTTTAAGCGCGGTAGACAGTGTGATCATGGTGATTGACTGTGTGAAAGGGGTAGAGCCTCAGACCAGAAAATTACTTGAGGTTTGCCGCATGCGCAATACGCCGGTGATCGTGTTTATAAATAAGCTCGACCGCGAGGGGCAAAATCCGTTTGATCTTCTTGATGAGATTGAAAAAGAACTTAAGATCCGCGTAAGGCCCTTAACCTGGCCAATAGGAATAGGGAAATCGTTCAAAGGGGTTTATAACCTCACCGAAAAATCCTTGAATTTATTCCAGGGAGACAGCAAAACAACCGTAGAAGAGCGATTGAAAATTACCGACATCAACGATAAAGAAATTGATTCCCGTGTGGGCGTTGATTTTGCTGAACAATTGCGTGCCGACGTTGACCTGATTGATGGTGTTTATGATACATTGGATCAGAAAAAATATCTCGAAGGGCAGATCAGCCCGGTATTTTTTGGCAGTGCTGTTAACAATTTCGGTATTCACGAATTACTCGACTGCTTTGTTGATATTGCTCCTTCGCCAAAAGAAAGAGAAACCGATGCGGGTACTGTAAAACCAGACGATAAAAAATTCAGTGGTTTCGTATTTAAGATCCACGCTAATCTTGACCCGAAACACAGGGACAGAATTGCCTTCTTAAGAATTTGTTCCGGAACTTTTGAAAGAAATAAATATTACTTCCATGTAAGAGATAAAAAGGAACTGCGTTTCAGCAATCCAACCGCTTTCATGGCCCAGCAAAAATCAATTATTGACGAAGCTTTTCCTGGAGATGTAATAGGTTTATACGACGCAGGAAATTTCAAGATCGGCGATACTATGACCGAAGGAGCTTCCTTCCAGTTTAAAGGAATTCCAAGTTTCTCACCGGAGTTGTTCCGTTATGTGAACAATATGGATCCGATGAAAACAAAACAACTTCTGAAAGGATTGGAACAATTAACCGACGAAGGTGTTGCGCAATTGTTCACCCGTAAAGTGGATGGGAGAAAAATTATTGGTACCGTTGGAGCGCTTCAGTTCGAGGTTATTCAACACCGTTTAAAAGCAGAGTATAACGCGAGCGCGAGTTTTGATCAACTAAATCTTTACAAAGCATTATGGATAAGCTGCGACGATCGTAAAAAACTGGAAGCATTTATGCAGGACAGAAGCGGACACATTGCATTGGATAAAGAGGGTCGTCCGGTTTTCTTAGCGGAGAGTGCCTGGCTGTTGCAGATGGCCAGAGAAAAATTTCCGGATATTCAATTTCATTTGAAGAGCGAGTTTTAAGTACATGCTTTACTCGTTGAGACAAAAGATGAATGATAAAGGATAAATGACTTAGACCATTTCATTGCTTCTTTTTTTTAGCCACAGATTAACGCAGATTTTCACAGAAGGATGATGAACGAAGAAAATAATTTAAGGGATTCTTTTGATCAGGATTTTTGTTCATTTCTGGAATATGAAATCGGTAAGGCGCTGGAAAAATCAGAAGATAAAATCATTTCTTCTGTTTGGTGTGATGGAATCAGCCATGTCTCATTAGATAAATCTAAAAAACTAGTTAATCAATTCAGAAAGCTTACGACTCTTGCCTGGTTAGGAAAAAATGGTCAGGATGAATATCAGATGACTGTACGATTCGGAGATAAGGCATTGAGCAGGTACATGCGTGACCTTGATTTAAAAATGTGTGCGCCATCTGTTGAATCTTCAGACTGGATCGAAATTGATGTTGAGAAAAAAACAATAGTAGTTCAATTGCTTTAACCAACCGGCTCTTTTATCATTTGTCGTTAATCCTTTATCCAAAACTGTAGACCTATCTCCCCATTCTGAGAACTATTCATGCAATGACAACAACGGTACATGCGTATGAAATGCCATACGTTTGGTTTGTGGTTCCATAAATATGTTTCTTATCACGTTGTGCATACGAGGTATCATTACCACCATGTCGCTGTGATTCTGATCAACAAAGTGGTTAATGCCTTCAATAACATCGCTGTTTTCGGTGTAATGAAAGGAATGTTCGGTTCCTTCGAGTGAGTGCTCAAGTTTTACACCAGCAATTGCCTGTTCGGTATTGGGAACAAGTTCGGCGGTTTCGCGAACAACGTTCACCACTGAAATATGTGCATTAAAAATGGCAGCGAATTCTTTAAGTGGAGTAAGAACATCTTTATTATTTATTTCTTTATAATCGCAGGCAAACGCGATATTTTTAATGGGTCTGAACTTTACATCCGGCGCAATGGCAAGTATTGGTTTTTTTACCTTTCGGATGGCTGCAGTAGTAACGCTTCCTATCAGTTTTTCACTGAGGTAACCGGCGCCGTGCATACCCATCACAATGAGATCGATCTTTTCTTTTTTGAGAAGTTCTTCAATCTCATCTACAACAAGTCCGCATTCGCAGCGGCATTCCACCTGCATTCCGGTGCCGTGTGTGTTATAAATTTCATTTTCAATCTTGCGCAATCCTACCATGCAATCTTCGCCCAGTTCTTCCAGGGACGGAATGATAACAGGAACATCGGTTGTAATAACCGGCACGTGATATACGTGAAACAGTAGTAGTTTCGCGTCGCTTACTTTAGCGAGTTCCGCAGCATAATTGATAGCATTATCAGAGATGGCAGAAAAATCGGTTGGTACGAGTATTGTTTTCATGGCTAAATATTAAAATGGTTGAAAAATCAATGCCAGAGACTTTATATAAATGCAAAAGCCACCCAGGGGGAGGGCAGCCTTCACGTTTTATGTGTGTGCTTAACATTATTTTGCTGCCATATTGTTACTGACGTTTGTAGATTTTGACGCGGTTGATGAGGATTGTTTTAAAAGATTAATGGCTTGTCCTTGTTTATTCAACGCGTTGAATTCTTTTTCTTCGGCGTTGTTCATGGTGCCAAGTTTAGCTGCTGTGTTGGTAATTGAATAAGCTTCTTCGCGCATTTCTTTAGCAAGGCGTATCGAGTAAACAGCGTCTGAGTTAAGTAATTGCGCTTCAATAATAATATCCTGGTCGGTTGTTTTGAAGAGCAGGGTTTTAAATGCTGTTTCGTTGCTGTTGAATTTTTCAAGATTCAGTTTTCCTGAAATTTCGGAAGCCTGAATTTGTTTTAAGTGTGATTGCTTTTGAATTCCGGTAGCCGCTTCAAGCATTTTAATTTTCTCGGTGCCTTTTTTTGTTTTGGCTTCTGTTCTCAGAGCCATTTCAATGGATGAAAGTTCACCTGCCTGTTTAAGAAGTTCGTTGGCGTAGGTTGCGGTTGAATAACAATTACTGTTGCTGTAATAGTTGAAGGTGTTATTATCTACTTTAGTAGTGGTTTCTTTTAACTCACCAACCGATTTTTGTTCGGCCGGTTTTAAATTTTTGTCGCCTTTATGAGTGATCTGAACCGGGTTTTCTGTTACAAGGATGGGATGTTTTGTAACTGGTTCTTCGCTGCTGATCACAGTTGGATAAACTTTCTGCGATGAGGAAGGATTAGAACTAAGATCTTTTTGTACAGCTTCGCTTTTCTCTTTAATACTTTGCTTTTTAGCGATGCCGCTGTTAGGAGATGACTGGTGCTTAGTACCACCAAGAACCGGAAGGGTGCGGAATTCGCCTTGTGTTTGGCCACTTACCATTACCCGAATGATAAGCGCCAACAATGTTGGAAGGAAGTTTCTTGTTTTCATATGTCAATTTTTTTAGTGTTAACAGGTTATATGGATCGATCACCTTTTTTAAAAAGATTTCAATGGTGGTGATCAGGTTATAACAAATAAGTTTCAAATAGATGAATGTTTTCATTTCTATGATTTGATTAAAAAATTAAACGAAGCTAAGGAGGAGCGGGGAAGTACTGCCTGGATAGGATCTTATATACTGAATGCTACATAATACTGTTGTTTACGTTAGTTTTTTTAAAAGGTTCGCTTTAGTTTAAATTTTTTTTGAAGTATCTTTATAGTATGCTTAAAAAATTACTTTGTTCAATTGTTATACTGCTTACCTTTCCTTTAGTGGCGCAGGTTAAAGCAATTTCTGTTTCTACAGAGGCAAGTCCTGTTGGTGGTAAGGAAGCAGTGGAGCAGGTGCTTCAGACGCAACTTACACTTCCGAAAATTCTTCTCACAAAAAGTTTCGAGAAAGAGATCACTATTTATTTTGAGGTGGATAAAGATGACAATGCTGTGAAGGTGACATTTAATGAAGGTCTTAATAATGTATTACGTAATGAACTCATTCGCATTTTGAAATTTCTGAAATTCAATCGTATGACAGCAGTTTCTGAAACCCCATACGAATATTATCTTACTGTAAGTCTTTCTACCGAAAAATATAATAAGTATGTAAAGCAACGCTCGAAACAATTTCTTAAAACCGATAAAAAAGCTGACAGTTCTTACGTAGTAAATTCACGCGCTGATAAATCGCCGGAGTATTATAAAAAAGGGGATGAGGGTCTGGTGGAGTTCATCATTGGCGAAATTCAATATCCTACCGTTGCAAAAGAAAAATCAATTGAAGGAACAGTCGTGTTGGAATTTGTTGTTGAAACGAACGGGTTCATAACCAATATTGTCACAAAACAAGGAGTGAATGGTGGTTGTACCGAAGAAGCCATTCGTATTATGAGACTAACCAAATGGCAACCCGCGATTTTAAATAATAAACTGGTGCGGTATAAAATGACTTATCCTATCACGTTCAGTTTAAGGAATTCATACAAGGATAACAGCTCGGGCCAGGGCCAGTACTAAATAAAGAGTGAGAAACAGAATGAGAGGGTATCCGGTGTAGAGAATGAATTATTCTGTTCTGCGTTCGTACTGACAGCTTTCAGGTAATTTCGAATAAGAATACTCGTCGGCAAAATACATTTCATTATCATGTCCGGCGCGCGCCACCTGTTTTAAAACATAGCTCGGACTTAATAAAGCAGTATCAACTTTAAAAGTCAGTAGTTTGGAATCAATGTGCCAGTTTGGATCTGCAACGCCATTTACTTTACAGGCCGACTCGATGCGTGTTTTACATTTATCGCAATTGCCCCACACTTTTACCGATTTTTCAACGGTAGTTTTGGAGGCGGGGGTACAGGAACAAATTAGTACAACCAGTGCAATAAGGAGGGGGAGGGCCTTCTTCGTCATCATATTTCTAACGCTTTAAATTCGAATTGCAAATTTGCGAAATGTTTAAGAAATAATGGCAATGTATACCTTAAATTTTTTTCGGCTTTAACATTATCGTGAAACAGCACCACGCTTCCCTTACGTGTATTTTTCATCACGTTGCTGAAACACTGTTCTTCCTTTATTTTTTCGTAATCATAACTGATCACATCCCAAAACACTACTTTAAACCCCTTGGCCCTGAGGGCCTTGTATTGCGACGGTTTGAGCTGGCCGTAGGGTGGACGAAAAAGGTTGTTTCCCACAAGCTGCCGGCAATTCTCAACTTCATTCATGTAATCCTTAACGGTGCTTTTAAAACCTTTAATATGGAGCATGGTGTGATTAGCCGGTGTGTGGCCTTCGGATTTTAATCTTTCAAATATGGCCGGATGTTTCTGGATGTTTGCCCCAACACAGAAAAAAGTAGCTTTCGCGTTGAATTTTTTCAGTTCATCCAGAACCCATTCGGTTAAACCAGGAACAGGGCCATCATCAAAAGTGAGATAGATCACTTTTTCATTGGAAGGTATGTTCCATATTGAATTAGGATAGATCCTTTTCAGGAATGCTTTGGGTTGTATGAGTAACAGATTCTTCAAAATAAAAAGCGACCGGTGTTGCTCCGGTCGCTGAAATTTTATGGGTTTACAGATTGAGGCGGATTAAGTTCGTCAGGCGGTATGATCGCTGTTAATCGTTTCATAAAGCTCTGCGACAATTCCGTTTGTTTAAATTGCCCGGTAACGCTGGTTAAACGTTTCAGAATTTCTTTGGCTTGACCTATTTCTCTGCTGAAAGCGGCGCGCCGGTTCGACGGCAGGCTGTTGTATATATTCATATCGCCTTCAAAAATATCAAAGAGTTTTTTAGCGAGATCGTTTGCCGTTTTTGTGTCGTTAAGCTGATAGTACCCGGCACAAATAGTAAAGACAGTAGCGTCGTAAGGAACATTTTCATCAGGCATTACCTGTAAACATTTATCAAGAATAGCTTTTGCTTTTTTATTTTTGCCTTCGTTGATAAGCGCTCCGGCCAGAAGTCCCATCTGCATTCTGAGGTTTCCTGTCATGCGCACACAGTTTTCATCAAGGTTAACACCTTTTTTATCCATGCCGCCCCATTTGAAGTCATTCATCATGTGATCGTACATAGCTTCGGTATTTACACGTCCACCCTGTGCTTCTTCCATCTCGCTTTGCTCTATTGGAACAAAACGGTAAGCAAGCCCTTCTAACTGGAAATATTTTTTTAGTCCTACATAAGCATCGTCACCTGTTGTTACAGCAAAGTAAATCGGACGTGTCCAATTATTGTGTGCAACAAGATCAAGAACCATAAGATCGTTTTTAGTAATGTAGTTTCTTCCTCCAAGATCCCAGCTGATACGTTTGGCGAGACGACCGGTGTCTTTTACAGAAATAACTTTATTTTTCATAACAGCCATGCTATCAACATTCACATATAACGAGCCCGAAGGAAGAATGTCGATGAGCTCACCGCCATTATCCATTTTTTTCTGAGGATCTTCGCTCACAGCATCTTTAAGTGCCTTGTTAAGCTCCATCGGAACTGTTTTAGTATTATCGATAATGAGATATTCAAGTTTAGCTGCCTGGTATCTTTCTTCAGGAATAGTGAATGGAACAGGCGCGCTTTTGTAAGCGGCACGACGCATTTGGTTAATGTACCAGTCTGTTTGTAATAAGCTGAGGTTAACTACGCGAACGTCTGTTCGAATACCTTCCACTTCCTGTGCATACCAGAGAGGGAATGTATCGTTATCGCCGTTGGTAAACAGAATCGCGTTTGGTGCACAACTTTCAAGGTAGTTGATCGCGCAGTCACGGGATAATGTTCTTAGAGAGCGGTCATGATCATTCCATCCTTGTGAGGCCATGAGATAAACAGGCGCGAGCGACAAGACAATGGCGACCACGGCCATAGTAGTGGTTTGTTTCATTCCTTGCCCCAGAACCCTCATGAGAATGATAATACCCCATATAATAATTGAAACAAAGAAAGCGCCAATGAACGCACCCATTCCGCCTGCAAAAAATCCTCCTACAAGAAGGAGACCAAGAATGGAGCCATTACCAATACCGAATTTTTTCAATTCTTCGGATGTATAGTTCGATGCGTCAAACAATGCGAGCACACCCATGCCTATCCATATCGCGAAGGCATAGAAACTTCCGGCGTAAGCGTAATCACGTTCGCGGGGCTGGTAAGGCGTTTGATTAAGGTATACAACAATAGCGAGCCCTGTGAGTAAAAAGAAACAGAGTACAACCCAGGCGTCGGACCGGTTGCGTAAAAAATGGAATATCATTCCGAGTAAACCGAGAATTAATGGCAGGCCATAGAAATGATTTTCAGCAAAATTATTTTTATCGCGATAGATCTTTTTGGTAGTGTCGGTTCCCATACGCATGTTGTCGTAAAACGTGAGACCCGTCATCCAGTTTCCTTCCATTGCATTTTTAGTCATTCCCTGAACGTCGTTCTGTCTTCCTACAAAGTTCCAGTAAAAATAACGCAGGTACATGAAATTGATCTGGTAGTCGCGGAAGTAAATCATGTTAGCGGCAAAATTCGGGATCTCGATCGACTGAGGTTCGCCACCGCGTTCCACCACTTTGTTTTTGTGATGTTCGGCCACATTACCCCAGAAACGATAGGCTGCTTCGTGGTGCGACTGGTTACTCCACATGCGCGGGAAAAGCGTACAGAATTCCTTCTCGTATTTAGGAATAGAATTTTTTCTTGAATCAACTACTTTGTAATTTTTATTCTTCTCGTCTTTCGCGTAAATAGGATCGCCGCTGCCAAATTCAGCTCTGTTTTGAACAGTAGGAGCGTTGTAATACTGACCATAAAGGATAGGCCAGTCGCCATACTGTTCACGTAACAGGTATGATAACATATTAGGAGCGTTTTCAGGATTGTTCTCGTCCATTGGTGTATTCGCGGAAGAGCGGATAACGAGTATGAAAAATGAAGAGTACCCGATAAGGAGTGTTGCGAAACTTAGAAAGATAGTATTAAGTGTAACTGTTTTTGTTTTAAAGTAATGAATGGCATAAATGATTCCACCCATCATAATAAGGCGTAAAATAGCTCCGCCATATTCTTTTTTTCCTGTAAGGTGAAGGCCGGGTGCTGTGATCATTACAATAAAACCCAGGGCAATGGCTGTGTAGAACGCGATTTTATATTGGCCCTCCTTCTTGGTAATTGTATAAGCAATGAAAAAGCTCAACGAAAGTATAAGCAGAACAAAAAAGACAATAGTTCCTGAGCTGTAACCAAGGTGCATTTTATTAGTGAAGAATACCTCATAATCACTGATAAACTTTACCATTTTAGGAATGATAAGATTCTGGATCAATCCAAGTACCAGCACCGATGAAATACCGGCAATGAAAAAGCCTTTCCACGAAAATTTATATTTTTTGAAATAGATGATGAATCCTATTGCCGGAATAACAAGTAAATTCAATAAATGGACACCAATAGAAATACCAACCAGGTAACTGATAAGCACCAGCCAGCGAAGAGCTCCCGTTGGATTGGTGGTGTCTTCTTCGTCCCATTTTAAAATAGCCCAGAATACTACGGCGGTAAAGAACGACGACATAGCGTAAACCTCGCCTTCAACGGCTGAGAACCAGAAAGAATCAGAAAAAGTATAAGCTAAAGAGCCAACAACACCAGCGCCTAAAATAGCCCATTGTTGTGCCTGAGTAAGTTCCGCTACTTTTTTACCAAACGATTTAATACCAAGTCGGGTGATGGTCCAGAACAGGAACAGGATGCTGAATGAGCTGCAAAGGGCGCTCATAACGTTGATCATCATGGCCGCGCGCGTAGGATCGTCGCCCCCGAGAAGTGCAAAAAAGCGACCTAATAAAAGGAAGAACGGAGCTCCGGGGGGATGTCCTACTTCTAGTTTATAGGAACAGGCGATATATTCCCCGCAATCCCAGAAGCTGGCAGTGGGTTCAATTGTGCAGCAATAAGTTACGGTGGCTACGGCCCACACAATCCATCCGAAGAGGTTGTTAAGCTTGATAAATTCTTTGGTCATCATAATTAATAATGTTTGCGAAGTTAGTATTTTACCCGGTTAAAAGTTCAACCTTTTTTATCAAAAAGTATTGTTGAGAATTAAAAAAGTAGTATCTTTGCAACCTGTTTTTCTGCTATTTTAACAATAAAGTACAGAAATACGATGCCCGATCGTCTAATGGCAGGACTTCAGATTTTGGTTCTGACTATGTTGGTTCGAATCCAGCTCGGGCAACCAACAAAACCCTTCAGCAAAGCTGAAGGGTTTTTTGTTGACCGGCAACTCCACGATCAGCGGAGCTAATCTACTGAACAAACAGGCCGTTCCTACGGAGGCCAATACCATTTTGGAAAATGTTTCTAATGAGAGATCGTTCCTACGGGATTTCAGAAAATGAAAAACACGAAAAGAAAATTTTATTGACTGGTGGCGAATACTTAAAAATAAAAGCCGGCTAAAATTAACCGGCTTCTTATTTGTGTTTGTGGTGAACAAAGCATGGAACGGCTTTGCTCAGCTTCTAATTCAGTCTGAAATCTGTTTCGTGAGATAAGAGACTGTAATACCTATGGAATTTTACTACTTCACCAATTACAATAACTGCCGGGGCCTGTATATTTAATTCTTCTACTTCGTTAAGAATGGAATCAATATTTCCAATCGCCGCATTTTCCGAGCCAAGCGTTCCGTTCTGAATTACAGCAATAGGAACAAATCCTTTTTTCTCACGCTGGTAAACACTCACAATTTCTTTCAGTTTTGAAATTCCTTTAAGGATCACAACTGTGGCATCCGTTTTGGCAGCATATGGAATATCCTCCGAGAGTTCTCCCGTTTCGGAAGAACCGGTAAGCACCCAGAAACTTTCACTGACGTTACGGTGCGTGAGAGGAATGCCTGAACTGCCAGGAACACCAATGGCATTAGAAATGCCAGGGACAAAAGCGGTTTCGATATTGAAAGCTTCTGCATAGATTAATTCTTCGCGGCCACGGTCGGCAATAAAAGGATCGCCACCTTGTAAATGAACCACCCTGCCATAAGTAAACGCAAGATCAATGATCAGGTTGTTGATATGCTCCTGCGAATAGCCGGTTTTATTTTTCTTTTTTCCGATGAAAATTTTCAATGCATTGATCGGGGCATGTTTCAGAAGTTCACGATTAACGAAAGAGTCGTAAAGCACCACATCGGCTTCGCTGATGGCATGAACGGCTTTGATTGTTATTAATTCAGGATCGCCGGGACCAGCGCCTACTACTGTTAATTTGGGATATATTTCTTTTTGTTTCATTGCTGTTGATTTTAATGATTTATAACTTTGATTTTGCTCCACCAGTCTGATCATTGGATAAGTTTGGTGGAGCTGCGCATTATCATGCAACAACAATATTCGTAGGTGAGGTATATGTAGTTTTGTTTTTTCATTTTGTTTTGAAACTCTTCGTTTTGCTGAGGTTCCTCGCTTTGTTCAGGGACTAAAAAACCCTTCCGTGTTTTGCGGAAGGGTTTAGAATTATTATTAACCAGTGAATATTATTCCATCCGCATACAATCCCAATAGCTGTTGGGACACATCATCATGCAACAACACATATTCTTTATTCCTTTATTTAAACCGAAGTATTTCATTTTCGTGATACAAAGTAATAGAGGGAATTTTGATTATGCAAGAAAAAAATGTATATATCCTATTTATTTAGTAGGATTAAATGAAATGAAAACCTTGACAAACCTTATTTCATGAATTTTCTTTCGAGTCGTTTTTCTCTTAAAATAAGATCAGTAAGACTTGTTTTAGATAGTATTTTAAGGCTGGCCTCACGTACTTCCATCACCACATCGTGCAAACCGCAGGTGTCCTCGTTAGTACATTCGGCGCATTTCTCATAGAAGTTCAAACTCGCGCAGGGCAGCAGGGCTATGGGACCGCCGGTGGAACGTATAATATGACTGACCATCACTTCCTCAGGGTGTTTTGCTAAAAGATAACCTCCGGATGGTCCCATTTTGCTTATCACCATCCCTTTATCACGTAGCTCCACCATAATCGCTTCCAGGAATTTCCTTGGAATTTTTTCGGTTTCGGAGATCTGTGAAATACGAAGAGGTTAATGCTGTTAAGGCTTTGATGGCATATTTGGTTCTTTTCTGAAGCATGAAGGATTAATTACAATTCAAATATACTACTAATTTAGTAGGATATAATATTAACTTTCCTCTGTAATATAAAGAATGGTTCCGTCTGATTTAAAAAATACTACGACCAGGTAATTCGTAAGATCTTCACCAATTGTGTAATCAAAAACAGCAAAATTTTCGTCGCTGTCAGGATAAAATCCAACCCGGCAAAGATGAAGCACTTTTAGTACCTCTTGTGGATCATCTGAAAGTTCTTCAATTTCTTCCATGTGATGTTCAACATATTCTTTAACGGTACCATCTGACTCAAAATCATTCTTTATTTCAATTAAGGTTTTTGAATTATATTCAACAATATTCTGAAGAAAATTTTTAACGATGTCCAATCTTTCAATCGCAATTGTTTTTGTTTCAATATTGAGATCGATTGATATCTCATGTCCGTTTAATACTGTTTCACCTGAGTAGTAATCTTTAAGTGAATCTAAATTGAGTTCTTCCAGGAACGGTAAATTATAGGTTTTCATATGTTTTAATCGATCAGATTTTATTCAGGTCCAATAACATTTTTGGGTTCAAGTTCCAGTTTTTCGGATTCGATCCGTTTTTGTATTCTTTGAATTTCAGTTTTGTAATTATCAAGTTTGAATTTATAAATATGCTCTTGCCTGGCGTAATTAAATGTCCACGTAACCATGTTATTATTGTGAACGACCTTAATTTTCTCCCAACCTCCACAATCGGCAATGCCACAGGAGCAGGTAAAAATAAGATAGTCACCACTCCTTTTTAAACTTTCAAGAAGATTAGGAAACACAGCTGCATTGCTTTCATCAAACAATATCCTGCGAAATTCAACACCATCTATATAAAGCAGAAGCGTGAGTCCATTTTCGGCAAAATGACCAAGATCCAGGGTCAGGCGATTTGTTTTTGAACGGAGTAACATATTCCTGTTTTTTATTCCTCAATCGCCTCAACCCCTAATTGCTTCAGTCGATCAAGATGATCTTTCATAGCTTTGATCTGTTCTGGAGCATGTCCTTTCCAGTCTTTAACCTCACCTGTAATTTTTATTCCATCTTTAGTACGGTATGACTTCGTTGGATTTCCGGGGAATTTTTTGTCAGTCAGATTAGGGTCATCTTCAATCGGACCAGTTGGCTCGACTATATAAATTCTTTCGGGTTCATCTCCAACGGCAAGCTCGGCTCCCCAAATGGCAGCATCCATGGTTGCTGTAATGTAGACATATAAGGCTTTTTTCCTTTTACCATAATTTGAATTGAAGCCGGGTTCGATGAGATCTCCCTGCCTCAGATCGGCTTTAGTGCCATGATAAAATGTCTGTGAACTAATTGTCTTTTGTTTGAGTACTTCGTATAATTTTAAATAT
>JAJONO010000075.1 GCA_021323535.1 Bacteroidota bacterium | reverse complement strand
CCTACTGTAGAATTTAAACAGGCGTCCATGCGGCTTACCTGGCCTGCTGTAAAAAGATTCTGGCAATTCTCCGAAGTATAATCCATGTAATTACTGTACATTTCTCCCATAGTGTTACTCCCACACGCATTCATAGGATTTTTTGGAAAGGTCGGACAACCAGAATTGAAAGTGACTGATGGAGGAGTGTCTGCCACGGAATCATTTCCGCAATTAGCATCGCCCCAGATGTGACGAAGATTTAAAAAGTGTCCCACTTCATGTACAAGTCTTCTTCCTTTCACCGTTGTTGTACCAATGTTATTAATGTCGTAAGAGGTGAGGTATACGCCTTGTTTCATAAAGTTAATCCATGGCCAGGTACCAATGCCGGGGTTAAGACAAAGGCCGTTTGAATTTGCGAGAACATTATTAACTCTGGCGCTTTCATATACCCATATGTTGAGATATTTATCTGTGGGCCACAGACTCAGCTTAGGAAGCGAATCAATATTGGCGCAGGTATACATGGTTGTATAAATCCTGTTAATGCCATTGGTGCAATTGCCGTTGGGATCCTGTATCAGCCTGCTGGCGCTGAAACTCTTTGTTAAGAATGATCATCTGATTAATGATCTTGGTTTCGCTTACATTACTTGAACCACCATTGTGAAAAATATGAAACACAACAGGAATAATATAATTAGTAGAAGAGTTTACAGCGCCTGTGGGAGACTGTAATTTTGTCAATGCTAAATATTCCTCCCTGGAAACTGTTGTCCCACCCCGTGATGTAAGACAGGTAAATTGCGCGAACACATTTACATGGTGAATTAATGCAAACAGAAGTAAAAGTTTTTTCATACAATTTATCACTATTAAAAATATAAAATATTTAAATGAGCGGAGTGCCAGATATGGTTTTTCTTTAACCACTTATATAACAAAAAAATCCCTTTGCAGCCTGGCCACAGAGGGATTTTTACTTTCTAAAAACTAATTATTACTCGATGATCATTTTTATTGGAGCCGATTTTGTGTCGAGTTGTTTCACAAAATACAATCCTTTGCTTAAATGTTGCAGGTTAAGCTGGTTGCTTCCCTGATCTATAGTTTGCTGATGAACCGGTCTTCCTAAAGCATCTACAATTTCAATATGCATTTCGCCCGGCGAGTTTAACAGGAACGAACCGTTGTTAGGATTCGGAGACAGAGTTAAACGCTCAACAAATGCCGATTGATTTGGAATAGCTGTAACCGGAGAGTTTTTTACGTTTACAAAAATCATTTGCGCGCTCGACGCTAATTTAAAGATATTGGAATTTACACAGGTAGTTTGCGTTGCGCCGCAGGTTACACTTACACTTAAACAAATGTTATACATACCCGCTGCCGAATAGGTGTGCGAAGGATATAAACCTGTTGTGCTGCTGCCATCGCCCCAATACCATGTTGCGCTTGCAATATTGCCAGGGAAAGTAGGATAGGCATCCCATGTAAAGTTTTGAGTAACATCTTTAATTAAGAAGAAGTTTGAGTTAGCCGAACAGCCAACATTAGTTACCGTTACAACCTGCATGGCAACACACGAATAGGTGGTTGGCGACATGTTGTAAGAAAATAAATACACTGTATAGGTTCCGTTAGCGGAATAAGTTGTATTGGCTGTTGTTAACGATGAACTTGCACTGGACTGACTATTACCAAAATTGAATTGGTAATAATTGGTTCCTGTGGTTCCTGTGTTTGAAGCAGTAAAACCAACACTTCCATTCGGCCCCATCGTGTAGGTCATGTTGGTGCTACAACCACCCGGACTGGCATTGGAAATATTGATCATTACCATGGTAGAATCCTGGCAGCTTCCATTGCTTGCACTGAAATAAACAAAGAAATTTCCATTGGAAGAATAAACAGTGCTTGGGTTTTGTGCAGAAGAAGTGCTTCCGTTACCAAAGCTCCAGTAGTAAGTTGTGTTTGTATTTGTACCGGTTGATGTATTGGTAAACATAACACTTCCGTTTGCCCCGGTTGTATAAGTAAAGCTTGCATTAATTGAACATGGAACCGCGTTAGTTACTGTTACAACACCCATAGTTGTACATGAATATGTGTTAGGAATGTTGTAAGTGAATAAATAAACGGTGTAGGTTCCGTTGGAACCGTAAGTGTGGTTTCCAATGTTACTGGTTGATGAACTGCTTGAAGTTCCATCGCCCCACGACCATTGAAAATAATTTGTAGCAGGCTGGCCGGAGTTAGATCCTGTAAAAGAAACATTTCCGTTAGCGCCTACAGTAGAAGTAAAGCTGGAGTTACAGGTAAATGTTGGAACAACGTTATTAACGGTGATCATTTGCGCAACAGAATCCATACACGTTGGCGAGTTGGATGCGGTAAAATAAACAAAGTAGTTTCCATTTGCAGTGTAAGTTACACTTGGGTTTGGAGAGGTAGACGTGCTTCCGTTACCAAACCACCAGTTATAAGTGGTGCCACCATTTGTTCCTGTAGAAATATTTGTAAAGTTAACGTTTCCGTTAGCGCCCACCGTGTAAGTAAAACCTGCATTTAAACCGCAGGTTGGCGTTGTCACATTGGTGATCTGGATGGTTTGTGTTGTGCCGCAGGAATAAGTTGTTGGAACGTTGTAAGAAAACATGTTTACAGTGTAGGTACCATTGGCTGTATATTGGTTTACAGCTGTACTTAGCGTTGAGCTTCCTGATGACGATCCGTTACCGAACCACCACATAAAGTACTGGGTGTTAACTGTGCCGGCATTGGTGGCCACAAAGGTAACTGTACCATTGGCGCCCATAGAGTAGGTCATGCCCACATTACACTGGGCTTTAACGTTACTCCACGAGAAAAGGACAATTCCTAATACCAGGAAGGCCAGTTTAAAAGGTTTTTGTAGAAGTCTTTTCATTGTTTTTGATTTATGGGTTTATAATTATTGATTTTAAATTGCACAAGTAAAAATAACCATTAAAGACAGCTTTCAAAGGACTTTAACATTGAAAATGAGCGAATTACACAGTATAATTTTTTAAATCGACCCAACCATACAGTCTTTTGGTTTGTATGCGCAGTGATCAGAAATGAGTTGAAATTTGAAAAAGGATAAACTGATCCGGGAAATGATCATGTTTCAATAAAGATCTAGGGTATAAGACTTTAAATTTTTATAAGAATGGCTTTCACAATCTTTTTCAGCGAATGGTATTCAGGGCTCTTGGTATAAAATCCTTTGGCCCCAAGAGAAATAAGATCTTTTTTTTCCTTTTCGCAAATGCTGGTTGTAAGTATGAAAACGTTCAGGGCATCAAATTCATTGTAACGGTGTAGTTTTTGAAGAGCCTGTTTACCATCGAGCAGCGGCATATTAAGATCAAGAAAAACACAATCAGGAGCGGGCTCCTTGCAATCGGTATATACTCCACGTCGAAGGATATAATCCACCATTTGCAAGCCATTGAATACCGAGGTGATTTTATGGTCGTGGTTCATTTCCCAGATTACCTTTTGAAGCGAAGTGTGATCATCCGGATCGTCATCTGCTATCAAAAAATTAAGGGCCCTGTTTGCTGTTGCTGCTATGTGACCGTAGTGTTGTTTCAAATTTTCACTGTGTTTTAATTGTTTTGCCTATGGAAAGATCATCTACTACGGCACGGAGTCCGTTATTGATAAGGAAATGAAGCGCGTCTATTTTTTTTGTATTAAAAAATTCGAAGTTCACTGAATACATCTTTTCATTTTTTTCGCGGATTTTCAGTGAGCGTTTCGGTTTTACTATAATTCGTTTGAGTATGTTGGTTTCACCCGTATCAATATAAGCGAGCTTATTTATCCATGAAGAAAACGTCTGCCTGAGCTCTTCCGCTTCTTCCAGCCTATAGTAGTTTTTCTTTTTTTTCATGGTTCTTGTTTAAAACAGTATTACCAAAAACATGCCTTTTAAGGATGTCAGAACAGACATGAAAGAATTTCCGCAAAAAAGTAATAAGTACGTACTTCACACAAAAAAAAGGTGTAAAGCACAGAGATAGTGTATTTTACTTGATGAGTCCGTTAAGCACCGCAAAGCGTATAAGTGTGGCGGTGTTTGTGGTTTTTGTTTTGTCAAGAAGTTTTTTTCTCCTGGTTTCTATGGTACGAACGCTCGTAAAAAGCTTGCGTGCCATTTCAACGTTGGTTAAACCCTGGGCAATAAGATGGAGCACATCCATCTCGCGATCGGTAAGTTTAATATCGGTTTGCTTTGGCACATCGGTAAAGCCCTTGGAGGCCTTGTATTTGGCCAGCATGTTAAGCGTAAATTCGGGTCCCATGTAAATACCGTCATTCGCTATTTTTTTAATCGCAAAAAGAAGTTCGTCCTTCGATGTATTTTTAAGGATATAACCATTGGCTCCCGCCTCAAGCATATCAATAAGATAATTTTCATTATCATGCATAGAGAGGATGAGTACCTTTACTTCAGGAAAATCTTTTTTTACCTGGCGGGTGCATTCGAGCCCATTCATTACGGGCATATTTAGATCCATCAGTAGCACATCAGGATGCAGGGCTTTTACTTTTTCAATAGCTTCGGCTCCATGGCGGGCTTCGCCAATTACAAGGGTGTCGGGATTATCTGCAAGAAGAGCCTTAATTCCCTGTCTTACAATGTCGTGGTCCTCCACCAATAACACTTTTATGGTTTTATTTGCAGTACTGTTCATGAATAATACCAATAAATCAGGTTTACAACATTTGCGGGGGATGCATTAGGAGCTTTAAAAAGAACTCCGCGTACAAATTTAACATTAATGTAATGCGGAGACTATGTGGAAAATACTGTTTTTTCATTGTGTGAATACCATATTCTCAAATGGAAATTAATTCAATGGAATTTTAATTAAAATACCGGTTCCGGAGGAAGAAGAGTTTATTTTAATTATGCCATCAAGAAATTTAACCCGGTTTTTAATACTTTGAAGTCCCAATCCTCCAATAGAAGTATTTTTATTTTCATCAAATCCATTACCATTGTCGCTCACACTAATGTTGAGTACCTTAGTAACAAGGCTAATATTGACAGTAGCAATCGTGGCGCCCGAATGTTTTACAATATTGTTTACCAGTTCCTGCACCATTCTAAAAACAGCATATTCAACTTTTTCGGGTAAGCGTTTATTAATACCCGAAATTTTTACCTGAATAGATAAATTATCCTTTATCATTCTCTGAAATAAATTCCGAAGAGCCACTTCAATGCCGTAATCTTTTAAAACTGCAGGAACAAGTTCGAAAGAAATGCGCCTTGTATCGTTAATGGCTTCGTTTACGATAGCAATTAGTTCCCTGAGTTTTTCCTTATCATTGCCGTTATTACTCCCTACCAACTGCAGCCGCGTTTGAATGCCATACAATTGTTGGGCAACACCGTTGTGCAAAGATTCTCCAATGCGTTCCCTTTCCTGTTCCTGCGCAAGAAGCACCGCGTTGAGAATTTCTTTCTGCTGGTTAAGACGAAAGCTCATCATTTCCTGCTCCGCAATTTTCTGCGCTGTAATATCGCGCACAACACCTCTTATAAAAACAGCCACGCCTTCTTCGTTATAGGTTATTCTGGGCTGCGAAAGCAGAACCTTTTCGCCTTCATGAGTAATGATCCTGTATTCGGCCGCCTCTTCACAGTTTTTTTCATAGATTGATTTTATGTGTAAGAATGTTTTCTTCTTATCGTCCGGGTGAACAAAATTATTGACGTAATACTGTGATGTGATCTCAACCGATTGCGGACTGAGTCCATAGATGCAGTATAATTCGTCGGACCAGAACAGTTTACCTGTAGTCAGGTTTTTTTCCCAGCTTCCCATCGATCCTATTTTTTCCGCTTCTTCAAAAAGACCCTTAATGTATTTTAAGCGCCCCACTGTTGCTTTAAGGTTAAGTTCCGATTCTTTGAATTGATGTATATTTTGTACAATATTTACACAATGTGTGGGTCGGTTGTTTTTATCGCGACTGAAAATTTTGCCACGGGCCCTGAACCATTTCCAAAGGCCCTCTTTGGTCATGGCCCTGTACTCTATTTCATGTATATCTTCATCTGAACAGGTTTTAAAAATCTCAAAGTAACTGTTAAGAGGCAGTCTGTCTTCGGGATGTATAATTTCCGCTAGTTCTTCAGTAGACATTACCTGAAGTTCTTCTACACTAAAACCATTCAGAGCAAAGGGCTCTTTATTTCCATAGTAAATTTTCTGGGTTTCAAGATCAATTACACTGAGCATATCCGGCATTGCAAAAGCGATCTGGTTCATAAGATGCAATTGATCCGTTATTTGCCCTTCGGCTTTTTTTTGCGCGGAAATATTTTGCCCGATGTGCAGAAATTGTTTTGGCGAGCCATCGCTGTATCTTGTAAATACAGAGCTTCGTACTCTTAACCAGAACACCTCTCCTTTTTTATTATTGCCCCTGTATTCAAATTCCTCAATGCGGTTGTCGGGTAAAGAGTTTATTTTATTTTGAAATTTCCGAAACCCCTCGTGGTCATCCGGGTGTACCAGGTAGCGCATTCTTTCCGCTGGAGCCAGGGCTTTGATTTCTTCCGGTGTAAAACCTAATGCTGTTAATGGATCCCGGTTATTGAACGCTATTTTTCCTGAGGGATGATCCACAACGGTAACAATATCGGGCATGCCATGGGTAATGCCTTCAATGAAGTGCGATTGATACTTTATCTGTTGTTCTGAATTTTTACAGTTAGTAATGCAGGTGGTAACAGAGATGATCTGAGTTATTTGGCCCCCGGTATTTCTTTTAAAAGCCTTGCTACGTATTTTGATCCATTTTTCATTGATAAGTTTCAATTCGGTTTCAATACTGTTATCTCCCTCAAGTTCTTTTCTCTTTTTTGTAAATTGTTTCGCTTCTTTGAGCCAATCGGGATGAATATACTCGCCGATACGGAGCAGTTCTTTTTTTCCGGTGATAGGGATATTAAATAGTTTATTCCAGTAATCGTTTTTGTTCGCGTAAATAACCGAATCTGATGTAACATCGTAAATGCTCACAAGATCTGGTATTGTAGATGTAACCTCTTCGATAAACAGTTTACTTTTTTCGGGCGCCTCTTCCGACAAAGGAGTACCGGCTTTAAGCTGTGTTTTTAAAGACAGAATAACAGATGTTGCGTTTGCAGAAGCAGTAATGTGGTAAGTGCGATTATTAATTAAAAATGAACCTTCTGTTTTTTTGTCGGGCCCAACAGTTTTACAAAACTCAAAAAGTTGTTTGCATGAATTTATCTGTGAGAGATTTTCTCCGGTAACATCTTTGCCAATAATTTTTTTTGACCGTTCATTCAAGAAACAGATTGTAAAATCTTGCCCAGCTGTTTCAAGATAAATAAGTGCCTCTGAAGAAACATTAAATACACGTTGAATAAGACTATTTGCCTGTTCGTTCATTGAAAATAGAATTTAATGCGTGGGGGAAGGTCTGGGAAGGAAATAGATTATATGGGATAATGAAGTTATACATTTATTCCATATTTCCAAAACAAAAAACTGTTCTTAGAGCAATATTCTGAAAATAGCCTGAACTTTATCAATAAGTACCTGAAATACAGATGCACATTTTGACATCCCTTCTTTTTTCATATTATGGTTTAAGAACAACCTTTACACAATTATCTTCTTTCTTATTAAAAATATCGTAAGCTTTTGCCGCATCCGCCAGCGGCATGCGATGCGTGATAACATCATTAAGCGCCACTTTACCTTCGGTAACAAGTTGCAGTAATTTGTCAATATAAACGTGAACAGGAACCTGGCCCCCGCGCCACATAATTCCTTTTTCGAACATTTGCCCCAGCGGAAAGTTATCATATGTGGTTGCATAAACCCCAACGGTAGTCAGCGTTCCGCCTCTGCGAACGGCGCTCAGTGCAAGCTTAAATGCGCTAATATTTCCCGATTCCATATTTAGAACCATTTTAGCTTTATCAATCATATTCATGTCGGCTTCGAGACCAACAGCGTCTACGCACACATCGGCTCCTCGTCCGTCGGTAAGACTTCTTACATGCTCAACAGTTTCTTTATAATCCTTTACCAGGATAGTTTCACTCTTTGCAGTTTCTTTTGCTTTATCGAGGCGGTATTGCCGTGTATCCAAACCAATAACACGCGATGCTCCGTTTAGCCATGCCGCTTTTTGCGCCATAATGCCAACAGGACCACAACCAATAACGGCAACGGTTTCGCCACCTTTCATTTGCGCCCAATCAATAGCGGCAAAACCTGTAGGAAAAATATCGGTGAGAAAAAGAGATTGCTCGTCAGTAAGCAGGTCAGGAACTTTTCTTGGACCAATATCTGCATAGGGCACGCGCACATATTCCGCCTGTCCGCCCGAATATCCTCCATAAAGATCGGTGTAGCCAAACAGTCCCGCGCCTTTCTCGGTAAGGATCCCGCCTTCCGGCCCGTAATTTTCGGAATTTGAATTTTCGCAATGCGTGTGTAATTGATGGGTACAGAAAAAGCAACTTCCGCAAGCGATCGGAAAAGGAACAATAACTCTGTCTCCCTTCTTAAGTCGGGTAACATCTTTACCAACTTCAACAACTTCTCCCATGAACTCATGTCCCAGCACCTGGTTTCTTGCCTGTGGAAAAAACCCATTATAAATGTGCAGATCAGATCCGCAGATGGCAGTGGTTGTTATTTTGATAATGGCGTCGGTGGATGCTTCGATAAGAGGATCGTCAACAGTATCAACCTGAACATGTTTTGGTTTGTGAAATACAAGAGCTTTCATGGATGTAATTTTAAAAGTACTTCCACGAAGAAATTATTATGCCTCCTGTTTCGGGTAGGTGTTTCTCACATTATTTTGACATTCGTTCGTCGAGCCATTTCAAACCAGCTTCGCGATCGGTAAATGCTTTTGTTGGCACGGCCGGTTTATCGATTTTGAGGTAAAGATCAAACACCAGCTTGATGGAAATGTGTTTTGTAATGACGGCAACCGCGGCTATATGAGCCGAGTATTCTTTACTGGCGCTGAGTTCGCGTGCCTCTTTTGATATGCGGTAAAAACCTGAGCTTTCGCTTAAAACATAAAATTTTCTATCGGAACCCAGTTCGTCAAGGAGTTTTTTTCCTTCGAGCAGGTAAGGAACATCAATATAAGCGCCTTCGTTAATGAACGATTCAAGCAAACCACTTTCATAAATTTTAGTGGTTCCTTCATCGGCCTCTATGGTTTTTATGATCTTTGATTCGCTTGTCGTCATTCTCAGATTTTTTTCACCTTCACAGCATTCATGCCTTTCTTTCCTTCTGTTACTTCGAATTCAACGCGATCATTATCTCTGATGTTATCAATTACTCCCGAAGAATGAACAAATAGTTCTTCTCCTGTTCCATCTGCTTTAATAAAACCGTAACCCTTGGTTACATTATAGAATTTAACGGTGCCTTGTTGCATAGAATTTATTTGTGCAAATATCCGGCATAAAAAAATATTTTTGCGTAGAAAAACTTACCCAAACTCTATAATTTATCAAATAAATGTAAAGAATTGAAACGCTATTTTATGTTTCTGGCTTTAATAAGCTGGCTCACTCTGTAAACAAAGAAAAGACATAGCAAAATAAGGCCAGCCATGGCATAACCCAGAATGTCAAAATGCTCAATAGGACTTGTTTTATCCTTTTGTACAACCACAAAGCCTGCGAAGATAGCGGCAACTCCTCCTGCCATCTGCTGGAGTGAAGCGTTCACACTCATGTAGGCACCCCGGTCGGCTGGGCCGGGAACGGCAGAGTTGAGTGTGGTAGCTGGAACCATCCTGCTCATTATACCCATAAATAAGATCATGTTGATGATGATCACCTGCCAGATGGGAACGGGACTAAGGTTAGTGTAAATAATTACCATGGCAATGGCAATCAACGAGCCAATGGCAAACAATTTAAATTTATCAACCTTGTCGCTTATTTTTCCAATTATAGGCATAATAATAATAGAAGAAAGTCCAGTGCAGAGGAAAATGATTGGAAGATCTTTTTGTGGAATATGGACGTTGTTAACAAGGAATGCGCTGGTAAAAGGCATAAGCATAAAACCACCCATGGAAAGAAGCATGGTTGCAAGAAAACCTGTGAGGTAATCGGGTTTTCTTATGGTTTGTAATAAATGGCGCAGAGGATTTTTGGTGCTCTGTAGTTTTAAATGCTCAGTAAGTGGTTTTAATTTTATAACGATCATGGCTCCTACAATCATTGCTAATCCAACCACCATATAAAAGGTAACGTGCCAGTTGAATTTTTCGGCCAGAAACAATCCGATAGGAATACCAAGGATCTGACTGCCGGCAAAAGCCATCTGTACAAATCCCATGACCTGGCCGCGTTGTTGCATTGAAAAAATATCGGTAAGAATGGCCATTGAAATGGAACCAATCACCCCTCCGAAAATTCCGGTAACAATCCTTGCGGCAAAAAGTGTTTCATACGTATTGGCGAGCCCGCAGAATAAGGTTCCTATAACAAATCCTACATAAAAGAACATCAGAATTTTCTTTCGGTCGAATTTATCAGCGAAACCTGCCGCTAAAAACCCCGAAATACCAGCGCTGATAGCATAGGCTGATACAACAGATCCGAACTGCAAGGTGTCCATGTTGAGCGATTTCATAAGAATATCTCCAAGCGGAGACAAAATCATAAAATCAAGAATAATAGTAAAGTTGAGCAACGCAAGAAGCACGATTACAAATTTCTGATAAGAAGTAAATTTTTCTTTTACTCCTGCTACGGTTTCATGTTTTGCCGCCGGCTGCTTTTCAGGTACTGTAACAGGATCTGAAGAAACGGGATTAATTACTGGTTCTTTCACGTTGTTTAATTTTTAAATTATTTAAGCTCGCGGCATATTACCCCGAACTGGGATAGCAGACCAATAATTTCTTCATCGGTCATTTTTGTTGTTGTAACACGCAACACGCGGTCAACATCTTCCATATCTATGTTCCATTCTTCAATTTCTTTGTGGAGATCAAGAACGGGTTTAATGCGTTCAAACTCTTGCACTGTATGAATGTTTGTAATGAAGATGTGTATGTTTTCTATAGTGTAATCTGCTGTCATCCTTTTTTAATTAAGGTTTAAGAGCGGTGAGAACCATTTTTAATACTTGTTTTAATTTATGATCGGTGATCTTAAAATCATTTCCCATCATACTTTTTTTCTGAAGATGAAATTTAACGAGGGAATAAAAAGGACCATATGCCACGGCCCAGAATATTTCAGGTTCCATTCTTGCCAGTTCGCCGCGTTTAATAGCGTTGATACAGAATCCCTTCATGTTTTCTTTAAATTCAGAATTACTAATGTCCTTATGATTAATGAGCGGCGAATGCCTGAATTGCTCCAGGAAAAAGAAATGGGCCGGGTTAGCCAGGATAAAGCCTAAACGGTTTTTCCACTGTAACCATAAACCTTTTTCGAGTGAGAGCCCGGGACTGAAATTCTCAAGCGCGTTAGCTATAAAAACTTTATGGATCTCGTTAAAAAGACTGTTCAGCAGGTCCTCCCGGTTTTTATAATAGATGTAAATTGTAGCTGGAGAAACGCCGGCGGCCCTTGCCAGTTTTTGCATGCTAAATCCATCAAAACCTTCTTTTACGATCATTTTAAGGGCCTTTTCCCTGATAGCAGCTTCTTTATTTTCGTCGCGGGTCCGCATTTCGGGCACAAAGATAAATGAACGTTCGTTCACTTACAAATCATGAACAGATAATTTAACGTTAGTTTGACCTAAACGGTTTTTGGATGGAATTAAGTAAAGATGCCAACCCCCGAATGCAGGATTGGCATCGATACATATTACATGCTTTGATCATCGGCGCTTGGCCCATAACTTCCGGGAATAGGAATATTAAGAAGACGAAGAAATACGCCGAGTTGCGCCCTGTGATGAATGATCTGGCTAAGGCTCATGCGAATGACGTCGATTTTTGGCGAGGTGTTGTAAATTATTTCTCCGTTTCTTAAGGTCCAGGGCTTATCAAGAAGTTTTGTATTTTCTTCTTTGAGCTCTTTACGGCCATCTACAAGGTGTTTTTCGAAAAGATCCATGAGATCTTTATTCGAATCAAGTTTGGGTTGCTGATAAGGTGATGTGGCAAAATCGAGTTCATCGGTAGTAAAGGTCATGGTTATCCACGACGGCAGTTCGGCAATGTGCCCGGTAAGCGATCTCAGGGTCATGCTTTTTTCGTGCGGTTTCCAGTCCCATTTATCATTGGGAACAACCGATAACATTTTTCTTGTAGTAAGCGCTTCGGCTTCGTACTCTCTTTTTAATAATTCAATAATGGTCATAGCTTTTATGTTTTTAATAACACAAAGGAACTATGAGGTAGTGACAACAGTATGTCAGTAGTGAAAAAATTATTTTTGATATTTAATCAAAAGACACAAAGGTGCTTCGCTTAACGCAAGGGTTCACAAAGATGAATTAAGAAATTGGTTTTCCGCCTAGCGAAAACAAGGCGTAAAGTCATGGTTGGTTTTCATCAAGCTTAGCGTCACAGAAAACAACAGGGGGTATATTATTTCAGATTTCCGGAAATCCCGGTCAGAATTTCTTTTACGCGCTTACTTAGTTCAGGTGGTGTAACAATTTTAATCTGGTCGCCAAACATTAAATACCAGCGGGCAAACCCTTCAATGGAAGAGGTGAGGAAAGTCATTTCAACAACATTACCTTTTATTTGCTGCGATACAAAGCCGTTATAATATTTCTGGTCACCAAAGTAACGAAGATTTTCTTTACCCGTTTCAATGATCACTTTTGTGACTGCTTCTTCTTTCGTGATTTTATTTAAAAAATCTTTAAGAGAGGGATGTGTTTTGTCAAATTTAGTTATTGTAACAGAAATTTTTTTTATGCGGTCCACACGAAAATTCCTGTAATCGTTTCTTAGTCGGCAATACGCGATTAAATACCAGTTGCCCGACATGTAAAAAATTCCAACAGGTTCAACCAGTCGGGTTGTATTTTCCTGAGTATGATTGGCAAAATAATCGAGCGACAATACATTTTTTTCGGAAATACTATTGAGAATGATCTGAAGGTTTGCTTCGGAATTTGATCTTGGAACTACGTTACTCTTCAATACTTCAATATTATCTGAAATAGTTTCGAGATAATCTTTTTCGGTGGAACGCAGAACGGCTTTGATCTTATATAAAGCAGATTTGTAATTATTATCAGTATACGTATCGGTTAGTTTCTCTATGAATTTTTCGGCAGTGATAAACGCGGTGGCTTCTTCTTTGGTTAACATAACGGGCGGAAGGCGGTAACCATCCATCAGTGAATAACCAACACCGGCTTCGCCAACAACAGGAACACCGGCTTCTTCAAGTGTGCGAATGTCGCGGTAAACCGTTCTTAAGCTGATATTAAACCGTTGGCCAATATCCTGGGCCTTCACTATTTTTTTAGATTGAAGCTGAATTAAAATGGCTGATATGCGGTCGATACGGTTCATAAAAATGCTTTGTAAAAGTAACATTTTCGCCACGCTTATTTCTCAAATAACGGGGAAGTATTTTCTCAAAACGAGAAAAATAATTTCATTTTGATGAATGAAAGCAGCTATAAATCACATAAAATACAATCAATCAGATATTTAGCAAAATGGAATGGTATTAGCATTCTATATCTGATACAAAAACTGTAATTATGAAAACAATATCATTTACAAAAGCGGTTTTTTTATTCGCCTTAGGTATTTTCTTAACGACAAATAAATTATCCGCCCAGGAAAACAGAACAACCGCAAGTACTGATTATGACAATGCTATCGGTATACGTTTTGGTGGAACATCGGGTATAACATTTAAACACAAATTCAGCCCGCAAAACTCAATGGAGCTGATCCTTGGAACATACCCGCATACATTTGGTATTACCGGTCTTTACGAACGCTACTTTCCTACAACAGTAGATGGATTTAATCTTTATGCTGGTGCAGGTGCCCATATTGCGAGATCATATTATAGAACAAGAGTTTTTTATTACGATTATAACGACGACAGATATTATTCTTACAGAGCAGAATATGGACCAATAATTGGCTTGGATGCTATTGGCGGTATGGAATATAAATTTGAACGGGCGCCGGTTGCTTTGAGCATGGATGTGAAACCGAACATGGAATTTTACAGAGGCTTTGGACCATACTTAAGACTTGACCCGGGACTTGGCGTAAAGTTTACGTTTTAGTGAATGATAAAGTGTAAAAGAAAAAACGAAAATTATGAAAAGAACTTCTAAAATAGTTGTTGTTACTGCCTCGCTGGTACTTCTCTCTTCAGGAGCTTATTTCTGGAAAGAACATGAGGAGGAGCAACAACTGTCATTCAACACCCGCATAACAGCGATGATGAACGAACGCGACTCCACTGAATCGGGAATGATGATCACACTCGACGAAATTGACAGGAAGCTGGACTCGATACGAGACAAACGAGGATACCTCATTATTGGAAAAGGAAGTAACTATGATGAGGTTCCCTCCAAAAAAGACCAGATATTGAACAATATCGCTATGCTGGATAACATCATTTCAGATAATACAATTAAAATACAGGATCTGCAGGCGCGCCTTGATAAAATGAATTCTAGGAATTTTGCCTTAAGAAAGAAACTGGAAGCCTACAACAAAAGAAATGAAGATATTCTCGCTGAATTAGAAAGTCTGAAAGAACAACTCGCTGATGAAAAAGAAAAGTTGTTTGATGAGCAGGAAAAGAATATTGTGCTTACGAAACAAGTGGAGGAACAAAACGCGTCTTACACCACTTTAAAAAAGATATATGATAAAGTAGAAAGCGACGCGTACACGGCTTACTATATAACCGGAAGTAAAAAACAATTGAGCGATATGAATGTGATTGAGCAAAAAAAAGTGCCAGTACTCAATATTGCTTACGCTAAAAAAGCCGCGACTTATTTTCCTTCCAATGAATTTGAAAAAATTGATGTGCGGGAAGAAGCAATAATTCCAACACATACAAAGAAACCGGTGCTGGTAACATCGCACTCAAAAGATTCTTATGTGTGGATGGAAGATGAAGACGGAATGAAGAATTTATGTATCACCAATCCCGAAGTATTCTGGCAATCTTCGAAATACCTGGTGGTTCAAACAAAATAAAAAGAACTGAGTGCCATGAAAACAATAATGAAACCCTCCATTGAGAAATTCAAGATCGCTATTCTTGAAGATAATCTCTTTTATAACCGTTTATTAAAAAAACAACTCGACGATTATTTCGAAAATCTCGGTGTTTTAAATAACACTGTATTTTCAATCAAGTCGTATACGAACACGAACGATTTTCTTGAAAACCTTTCAGAGAATACAGATGTGGCGCTTCTCGACTTTTACCTGCAGGACGGGGAAACAGCATTAAAGGTGATGGAAAAGATCAAACAGAAAAGTGATAGTTGTAAAGTTGTTATTATATCCGGCATTAAAAATGTTCATTCATATTATAAAACTTTCTGGATGGGGGCGGTAGATTTTATTACCAAAGACCGTACTGCTCCATTAAGAACATGCAGGCTCATTGAAGCTATTTATTCCGAAAAACTTGGAGCATTATCGTAACCAATTTTAAAATATCAATTATTATTTAGTATAAGAGAAAAACCTGTTTTTTATTGTGAGCCGCCGAATTGAAATACTGATATTGCTTTTTACAGGAGTGCTGATAGCTTCTGTACTTACCATAGGTTCAATGTTATTTAAGAATCTTAAGGTTATTGAAAAGCAATCTGAAAAAATATATCAGCCAAATAAAACTATTCTGAACTTAAAACTATTACTGGCCGAATTGCGCAATTCGGAGAACTGTATTAAGTCTTACAGCCTTTATAATAACGAAGATGATCTGCTGAAGTACGAGGCCTCCCTGGAGCAAATGGATCGTTGTTTCGACAGTTTGTATTATTACCAGAAAGACCATCCTGAAACAAGCGCGTTATTAGATTCCACCGAGAGTCTCGTTGAGCAGAAAGTGTTGCTCATGAATAAACAGCTATCGCTTCGAAACGAAGATAAAGTAGTAAACGAACTCAACACCATTCGCCTAAAGCTCGATAAAGTTGTTAAGGTGGATACCATAAGAACCACAGGTTCAGAAACTCCGGAGAAGAAACGCGGATTCTTTAGTCGCTTGTTCGGAAAGAAAGAACAGCAACATAGAATTAATTCCGACAGCATTCGTATCGTATTAAATAAGCGTTCCATTGAAGCCGTTAAAACTGAAGTGGCAAAAGTAAAACGTAAGCAGTCAACCATGTTTGCCGAAATGAAAAACATAGAACTGCAATTGATGGAAGAAGATAAAGTGATCTGGTCCAAACTCATGATCATTTTCAACCTTCTTGAAGCAAAACAAAACGAAGTTCTTAAGACAATAGCGGTAGATAATATTAAAGAAACCGACAGAACCCATAACCTTACCTGGATCTTTGGTGGATCCATTCTTGTATTACTGGTTTTTGTCGCTGTTCTGTCCATCTATTACTTTAAGAATGAGAAGAAACACAAAAAAGAACTTAATAAAGCGCTCGAAGAAATAAAAACCCATGCTAAAGCAAGAGAAGTTTTCCTGGCCAATATGAGTCATGAAATGCGAACGCCATTAAACGCTATCATCGGATTTTCAGAACAGTTGCAGACTTCGCACTTAAACGAAGAGCAGAAAAAACAAATTGATATTGTAAACGCAGCGGCAAAACATTTATTGAACCTGGTAAATGATGTGCTCGACCTTAGTAAAATAGAATCTGAGAAGATCAATTTTGAGAAGATTCCGTTTAATCCTAAGGAACAGATTGAGGAAGCGGTTAAGTTCCTTAGTCCTAAAATAACCGACAAAGGACTTACAACAACACTTACATTCGATAAAAATATTCCTGAAAGTCTCATCGGCGATCCGTTACGTTTAAAGCAGGTGATACTTAATCTCCTCGGAAATTCAATCAAATTCACAAGTATGGGTGGAATAAAGATTTCTGTCGCAGCAACCGATAATACTTCTATTACAGGAAAAATGGATCTGATCGTTGTTATTGAAGACACCGGAATTGGTATTGCAGAAAACATGATAGACAAAATATTCGATAATTTCATACAGGCCGATTCAAGTATCATTCGTAAATACGGCGGAACCGGACTTGGATTAAGCATTACAAAAAAAATCATTGAGTTGCAGTACGGAGAAATTAAACTGGAAAGCAAACTCAATAAAGGAACCCGCGTTACATTTAAAATTCCTTACAATTTTAATCCGGTTGGGAAAAAGGATAACCAGCCAGAAGAGAAGTATATGCCAACTATTGTAAAGGGAAAAAGAGTTCTCATTGCTGACGACGAGCCGTTTAATCGTGTTCTTCTTACTACTATTCTTAAACGTTGGGATATTCAGTATGATGAAGCGGAGAATGGTAACCAGGTTCTTGAACTGGTACGCAGAAACGATTACGATATAGTATTAATGGACGTTAGAATGCCTGAGGTAAGTGGGATAGATGCTACCAAACAGATAAGGCAATTTGAAGATAAATCAAAAGCCAATGTTCCCATCATTGCATTAACGGCTGCTGTTTTTGAAGAGAAACGAAGAAGTTGTATGGAAGCCGGAATGAACGGAATGATTACAAAACCATTTAAGGAAGCGGAACTTTTAAAATTAATAGAAAACATACTCATAAAAACAAGGGAAAATGAAAAGGTATAATCTCGATCTTTTAAAAGAGCAATGTGGAGATGACAAAGGATTCTTCAATGAAATGCTCGATATTTTTGTACGTTCCACCATGGAGGGAATAACCGAAATGGAGGTGGCTCTCAAAAAGAATGACATAAAGATGCTCGGACATTATGCGCATAAGATTGTTTCGCCTTGCCGTCACATCGAAGCAAAAAACCTTATAACTCTTTTGAAAGAGATGGAAACAAGCGCCGATAAGAACGAGCTTACTTCGGAACGCGCTTCTTTTCTGATTGAAAAAGTAAAGACAGAAGCAAGCGACCTTATTGGGGATCTTAAAGGTGAATACGTTTAAGACTATATTATGAAACAACACGGATTTACAATATGCGTTATCGAAGATAATGAGTGGTACAATAAATTACTCGTGCATACTCTTTCTCTGAATCCTGATTTTACAATCAAAAGTTACTTAACAGCAGATTCTTTTTTAAAGGATCTGGATACCAGCCCCGACCTTGTAACACTCGACGTTCGCCTGCCCGATATGAGTGGAACCGAACTTTTTAAAAAGATAAAAGAACACAATCCCAATATCCAGGTCATTATTATTTCGGAACAAGACGAGATACAAACCGCTGTTGATTTTCTGAAGAACGGCGCTTACGATTATATTGTGAAAGAGAAAGACATTAAGACACGGTTGCATCATTCTATCAATCTTATTCGCGCTAATCGTCAACTGGAAGATAAGATCGCTGTTCTTGAAAAAGAAGTCATTAATAAATACGATCTCCAGAAAACAATTATCGGGAACAGTTCGGCTGTACAAAATGTTTTAAAGCTGGTAGAAAAAACGCTCGAGAATAATATCACAGTGGTTATCACCGGCGAAACGGGAACAGGAAAAGAAGTGGTGGCAAAAGCAATTCACTATAATTCCATCCGGAAGAATAAAAATTTCATCGCGGTAAATGTTGCCGCTATTCCTTCCGAACTCATCGAAAGCGAATTGTTCGGACATGAGAAAGGATCTTTTACAGGAGCAAATAACCGCCGTATCGGTAAATTTGAAGAAGCGAACGGCGGAACTTTATTCCTGGATGAAATAGGGGAACTTGATCTTTCGCTGCAGGCAAAATTACTTCGGGCCCTGCAGGAAAAAGAAATTACCAGGATCGGAAGTAATGCGCCAATTAAATTCGACAGCAGGATCATTGTTGCTACGCACCGTAATTTAAAAGAAGAAATTAAAACGGGGAGGTTTCGTGAAGATCTGTTTTACCGCCTCATGGGCTTTCCGATCGAATTGCCGCCATTACGTTCGCGTGGTCAGGATGTTTTAGTACTGGCCAAATATTTTATTAATGGGTTTTGTAAAGAGAATAAAATTCCGATAAAAACTCTAACTGAAGAAGCGAAGAATAAGTTGCTTAATTATCATTATCCGGGTAATATCCGGGAATTAAAATCGGTGATTGAATTCGCGCTTGTTATTGGCAGCAATAAAGAAATAATTGGCGAGGATATTTCTTTTATTTCAGATGAACTTAGTCCTGAAATTGTAACAGAAGAAATGTCGCTTCGGGAATATGAGTTAAAGATCGTATCGTCATTCCTTAAAAAATATAACAACGATGTAAAAATGGTTGCCGAAAAACTGAATATAGGTCAGGCAACGGTTTATCGAATGATCAAGGAACTTAACGGCACCAAAATAAAGGCTAAAGAAATTCAACAAACAGGTAAATAAGAAACAGCAGAGTTAATCCGCCCAGCAATATAGCGCGGTAAATAAACACGGTCTTTTCACGAGCCGCAGCTTCTTTATCCAACCCGGCTTTTAGTGCCAGCACTTTTAGTTTAGAAAATATCATTTTATCCTTCGCTACAAAAGCGAGCGCGCCTTTTTTAAGAATATCGGTGGCTTCATCGAGTTTTTCCTGCGCCGATATCATTACAACTTTAATGGAAGAACTTAAGGAATGAGTTCTGTTCATGAGTTCTGTTCCGTTCGTGTCTCCAAGATGGTAATCCATAATAACCAGGTCGGGTTTTTCATTGGCAATTCCTTCCAGGTAATCCTTTGCATTGGTGAACGATTTCACCTCGTAATCGTCCGAAGAAAGACTGTAACTTACGACTTTGTTATAAAAAACATCGTCTTCAACAATAAAGATCTTAGGAGATACCGGCAGTTTTTTTTCTTCCTGCGGTTCCAATTCAAGAGTTGTGTTTGCTAATTTCATTTCTTCCATAATTTAATTTATACTCTTAGTTTGCTGAATAATTTAAAGATCAGAATAAAGCCATAGAAAACAGAGACAAAGAAAATGGCATCTACCATAAACGAACTGTTTCCTTTTGCCCTGATGTAACCTGTGCTGATAATGATAAAACTGACAAGTATGGCCAACGCAATTGTTTTACCTGCCTGCTTAATAGTTTTAGTGAACAACTCTTCGCTGTCTAGTTTAATATCGTGCGTAAGTTTTCCTGTTTTGATATTGTAAAGAATATCACGGATCTCATCCGGCAATGCTTTTCCAAGCTCAATGTATTTTTTGATGGATTTCAGAAAAGCTTTTCCCATTTTAGGAAGCGAATACTGTTTCATTACCAAAGCTTTGGCGTAAGGACGAATATGTTTTGTGAGTGAAATATCAGGATCAAGATTGGTCCCTACTTTTTCAATTGTAGCAATGGATTTTATGAGAAGGAAAATGCTACCAGGGATCTGAATGCCATATTTACGGATGATCTGCAGGCATTCATCCATTACCTGCGACATTTTCATTTTATCGTAAGGAACAGATTTGTATTTTTTGAGCATCTCATCAAGCGAAAACTCAAGGTCTTCCTTATCTCTGAATTTGTTATTTGTATTGAGAATGAGAAGTGCTTCGCTTAGCATTGTAGCATCTTTCTGATCAAGCGACCTTACGAATTTAGCCAGGAACTCCATTTGAGAAGGTTTCATGGCGCCAACCATTCCAAAGTCAATCAGCCCGATTACATTACCAGGCAGCACAAACATGTTTCCAGCGTGAGGGTCGGCGTGAAAGAATCCATGTTCGAAGATCATTTTTAAGAATACATGAATACCATTCACCGCAACCTGTTTTGGGTCAAGACCGTTTGCGTATAATTCATGCACGTTGTCGGGAGGAACACCATGAATGTACTCCATTACGAGTAATTTTGCTGTTGAGAGATCTTCATAAACTTTAGGAATTTTACAATAGCTGGTATCATGGAACATTTCTTCAAAACGTCTTGCATTTCCGGCTTCGTTAAAATAATTCAGTTCGTTTTTCAAGGTCTCGCCAAATTCTTTAATGATTCCTTCAAGGTTCATCACAATAAATTCGGGATATTCTTCAGAAATTTTTTGTGCAAGATATTCGAGGATCTGTAGATCCAGGTTGATTTTTTCCTTTATGTGTGGCCGCTGAACTTTCACAACCACAACATCGCCGTTCTTCAACACCGCTTTGTAAACCTGGCCCATGGAAGCAGATCCGATACATTCGAAGTCGAAACTTTTAAAAATATGCGCAATGGGGGCACTGAGTTCTATTTCAATTAAAGTAACAGCAAGATCATGATCGAAGGGCTTTACTTTGGCTTGTAGTTTTTTTAATTCTGTTCTTAGTTTCTCTGAAATAATATCGGGTCGGTCGGCAAGAATCTGTCCGAACTTAATGAATGTTGGTCCCAGTTTCTCAAGCATGAGCCTGAGTCTTTCCTGTGGCGACATAATAATTCCCTTGTGCTTATAACGTTTAGGGACAAGATGTTTTAAGAATTTTTTCTCGCTGAGCCAGTTAATACTGAAATAACCGGCCACTACATACAATATATTTATGCCTCTGAAGAACTTCAGAAAGAAATTGTGTAGTTTGAGGAAGCTGAACATAAACTTTCATTTTATCGCAGTGACCTTTTTAATTTCTACGCAAAAGTCATTGCACAGTTACATTTTATTCTAAATTATTTTCCACCATTGGCTTTAAGATCGTTTAAGCAATTTACATCAAGCGCCGGAACCGACCCGCCCAAAAGATTTGAGACAATGTCGGTGGTTTCAACCGCGTAATACATAAGGCAGTTTTTATTGTTGCAATGATGTCCGTTGGCATCATCCTGATGATCGGCTGTCATTCCACTACCGTTGTTTACGAGGCCCAGAACGTGTCCAAGTTCATGAAGGGCCACTGATGTTTCGAGTGTTTTATAGGGAGGTTTTGCAATACCGCCCGAATGTTCCCTCATGGTTTTTCCAAAAAGTACAATGGAGCTGGCATCGTATTGTATGCCCAATACTTTAAAGTTTCCCTGGGCCTGAATATAATCTGCGTTGGCAAGGTAAATAAAGGCGCTCAGTGAATTTCCATCGGGATAATACTGGCGATTCTTTGTTTCTACATTTATAATGTCAGACAATGAAACAGCGTTCACCGACGATGCATTAATTTCTCTTGAGCTTACCGAAATACCAGAAGGCTTATTTAACCGTTGCTGTAAAAAATCCTGAATAGCAGTTAAACTCTCGGGAGCCGGTGGATAGCCCCGCTCGTAAACAAATTCAATGGTAAGATGCGTGTATTTTGATGAAGATAAAAAATCATTTGCGGTAAGTGCACCGGCTTCGAGCGCTTTGGTATTTTTTTTCTTACAACTAAAAACAAGCGCAAGGCTGATGAGCAATATCAGGGAAATTTTTCTCATACTTTAATTGCTGACAGTTTTGGTATTATAGATATTAACTTTGGTAGCGTTTTTTTTATCAGAGCTATGCCATGATGTTTTAATCTTAACGCCTAAACCGCGTTTTGATTGTGAAGGATATTTTTTCTTGATTACAATGTGATGCACCAGCGGATTAGGGCCCTTGTAAGAAAGCAATACACGATTATTTTTTTTAATCATGAAGAAGGGCATTTCCTTCGGGGCTTTGCGTGACGC
>JAJONO010000074.1 GCA_021323535.1 Bacteroidota bacterium | reverse complement strand
ATTTTAAATTATCCTTTGATTTCAATACTTTCAGCCGTTTCTCATTCTCATTCTTCAAACTCTTCTTCCGAAACGGGCTGCAAAATTACATACTCTTTTTTTATTATCCAAACTATTTTCTTGAAATTGTTGAAAACTTTAACAAGAAGCTTTTGTGGATTCAGAGTACCTTCTTCAAAAAACGGACTGCAAAATTACGAACTTTTTTGATCCCTGCAAAATTTATTTTCAAACGAAATGTATTTTTTTGCAAAAAATCTTTAAAAATCACGCCAGTCCTTAATTCAGAAGAAGAAGCTTTTCAAAAAACGAGCCGCAAATGTACAGGTTTAAAAAGGTATTTTACAAATAAGTTTGTCCACATTAAAGCAACTAACTGATAATGAAGCCTAAAATTTTAGATCTAAACCGTTACAAACCTCCTACTTTAAGGTTATACTTGTATTTTTATTCTTATGGCAGGCGTTAATAAAGTCATTCTTATAGGTAATCTGGGAAAAGAGCCAGAGTTACGCTATTTTGACGGAAATATTGCCAAAGCTACCTTTAGCCTTGCAACTTCCGAAATTTATAAAGACAAAAACGGTAATAAAGCCGAACACACCGAGTGGCACAACATTGTTCTTTGGCGCACCGCAGCTGAGAATGCAGCCAAATTACTGAAGAAGGGCATGCAGGTTTATATTGAAGGAAAACTTCAAACCCGACAGTGGACCGATAAAGACGGACTTAAAAAAAACATTACCGAAATAGTTGCTGAAACATTCACTCTGCTGCAAAGCCGCGACAACAAAGGTTCTCAGGCCGATAATTTCGGAAGCGACAACCTTCCTTATTAATCACATTCCATGAAATTAAAATATCTTTTCTACATTATTTGCCCAGTTATCTCTTTCTTCTCCTGCGATGAAGAAGATATTGTGTATTCTCCAAAACCACGCGGCTACTGTCGTATCGATTTCCCCGCAAAGATCTATCATCCGTTCGATTCGGCTTGTCCGTATAAGTTTGAAATCCCTGAATATTCGAAAATAACGAAACCACAAGGCTCGGAAGCATGCTGGTACAACATTAACTATCCGAGGTTCAATGCCAATATTCACCTGAGTTACAAACCTGTTAACAACGATCTGGCAAGGCATATTGAGAACTCGCATTATTTTGCCAGCAAGCACCAGGTAAAGGCGTCGGGAGTTGAAGAAACCGTGATTGTGAGAGACAGCGCCAAAGTATATGGACTTTTGTTTGATATATCAGGAAACGCAGCTTCTAACCTTCAGTTTTATCTTACCGATAGTACACACCATTTCCTACGGGGATCGCTTTATTTTAATTCTGTACCCAATATTGATTCCCTTAAAATTGTTATTGATTTTATCAGGCAGGATATGCTGCACCTGATACAAACAACAGAATGGAAGAAACATTAATTTCTTACCCTGAGCGCGTTTCCGTCAAAGCTGGTACCATATATCCTAAGCGCCCACTGAGCCGGGCCATTAGTAACAGTACCATCTACGATCTGCCATTTGGAACCGCTGATAGTATCACGTAATGTGAAATTATCGGATTGAACTTTCACTTTAGCGTCGGGGTTATCGGGCAAATGCGAAGAAGTTCTTTCTATTGCCACAAATTCCTGCTGCGATTTTCTATAAATGATTATTCCGTTAATGCCTCCTCCGAAATACTGCCAGCCACCAATGGATTGTATTTTGAAATTTAAAGGATCCCCTGGATAAAGTGTGAAATCAACCGGCACATAAGGTACCGGATGTTCCTGCTGCTTTTTATCCTCTTTTTTCCTGCAGGAACCAAGGAACAAAAAAAATGTTATTATAAGTGAAACACGAACCAGCATCTTTCCTACCTGAGCAGTATTTTAGTTATCTTTGACATTATATAACTCAAAATTACAAAATAGATTGTGTCTGAACCACTAGAAAATCATAATAATCCTTACGAGCATTATAATCCTCACAAAAAAGAACCAAAAAAATACAATGTTTTTCTGCCACTTTATTTCGCAATAGTATTGGCAATGGGCGTTGGTTTTGGCTACTTTTTTACTTTTAATTCCAATTTTGGAGCTACCCAGGCAAACTATCATTCTAAAGCTGCCGGCAGCAAAATAAATAACCTGCTTGACTTTATTGAAATGCAGTATGTGGATACCGTAAACCGCAGCCAGCTTGAAAACAAAACCATTGCATCAATGCTAAAGAGTCTTGATCCGCACAGCGATTTTATTCCGGCCGAAGAATTCTCCGCTGTAAACGAACCTTTAGAAGGTAATTTTGACGGCATAGGTGTTGAATTCAATATTATTAACGACACCATTCGCGTTATTACACCAATCATTGGTGGACCCTCTGAAAAGCTTGGTATTAAAGCCGGAGACAGAATCATTAAAGTTTCCGGAAAGAACATGGCAGGTATTAAGATTACGAATAAACAGGTGTTTGAAAAACTTCGTGGCAAAAGCGGCACCGATGTTAAGGTTACCATTTTAAGGAACGGAGAAAAAAAGCCATTGGATTTTATGATCACCCGGGGAAAAATTCCTCTTTACAGTATTGATATTTCATACATACTAAAACCTGGCATCGGCTATATCAAAATAAGCCGTTTTGCAGGAACTACTTATGAAGAATACCTTAACGCCTTTAACAGCCTGAGTAAACAGGGCATGAAAAAACTCATTCTGGACTTACGAGGTAACGGCGGTGGTTTCTTAAAAACAGCGGTTGAACTTTCTGATGAATTTCTTACTAACGGTTTACAGATTGTTTATACTGAAGGAAGAACCCATCCTAAAAAAGTATATAACGCTACTTCGCGAGGTGGATTTGAGAATAATGAACTGGTGGTACTTATTGACGAAGGCAGCGCCAGCGCCAGCGAAATTGTAGCCGGAGCCTTGCAGGATAATGATCGCGCCACCATTATAGGCAGAAGAAGTTTTGGTAAAGGTTTGGTCCAGGATCAAATCGATCTTCCAGACGGATCGGCAGTACGTTTAACTATTGCGCGTTACTACACGCCTACCGGCAGATGCATACAGAAATCATATAACAATGGACTGGAAGCCTATTACGATGAAGAATACAACCGTTTTGAGCATGGTGAATTGTATAATGCCGATAGTATTAAACTCGATAAAACAAAACAATATCATACACCGGGAGGAAAAACTGTTTATGGCGGCGGCGGAATTGTACCTGATATTTTTGTACCTCTTGATTCGGCTCGTTATTCTACTGTGGTAAACAGACTTTTTTATACAGGATTATTAAATTCTTTTTCGTTTGAATACACCGATAATAACCGGAGTGATTTCATGGATAAATACAAAACAGCTCAAAACTTTATCAGTAAATATGACATAGGTGAAAAAGAAGTAAAAGCACTTAAAAACTATCTTGTTACAAAGAAATCGCAGTTAAACGTTGAGGGTAATGAGCGCGGCCTGGCTCAGATCCTGCGCGCGTTGATCGGGCGAAATCTTTTTGACAAGGATGCCTACTACCCTATTCTGAACGAAAATGATCAGTGTATTCTGAAAGCTGTAAAAGTGTTTGAGGGAAATAAGAAAGTTTGAGAGTAATACCCGTTCAATGCTTTACAAACTTATCAAAATTCTTCGAGGAATTTTACCGCAGAGAAACAGAGGGAATAATTCCTTCGGAATAATTTAGTCCGACATCTATTGTTTTTGTTCTTGGGAGTTACCTGAACAACATCACGTGTCCCCTGAATTCATGAACATCGTCTAGAATGTCGGTAATACTTACTTTCCAGTAATAAATATTGGAAGGATCATAAAGCTTATCTCCTGCTTTTCCGTCCCAGCCCTGATGTATATCACCTGTCTGAAAAATTCTTGAACCCCAGCGGTTATAAACTTCAAAAGAATAGTTCTTTTCGGCCCAGGCCGTGCCTTTCGGAATCAACACCTCGTTCATATTATCAGTATTAGGGGTGAACGCGTTAGGCATCCAGAAATTAAATCCTTCGATTACGCACACATTTTTCTCTACCGAATCAACACAGTTATTCTGGTTTCTTGCGATGAGTTTTATCTTCGTGCATCCTGTATCGCTGTAACTATAGGAAATGTCTTTTGCCTGAGAAAATTTATTTCCACCAATGAACCAGTTGTAATTTGTTCCATCCACCGTAAGATTTATAAAACTTACATTTTCTGAGTTATTAAGTGTAATAATCTCAGGATCGCTAGAAAACGCCGTTTCAGGCGATTTAAGCACGCTTACCGCCGCCGTGTACGTGAATGCCATTTTACAAGAATTCGAATCTGTAACTGTTAATCTTACGTTATACAGGCCTGCTTTGTCGTAACAGTAATTTGTACTGTTTCCCTGTTGCTCAAAAGGCTTATCACCATAGTTCCAGATTGCCGCGGTGGATTTTGGCGTTGTATTAATGAATTTGGTACAAAAAGGCTCGCAACCGCTTGCACTTCCTATTGAATAAGTTGGAATAGTAATCGGGAAAAGATTGATGGTTACAACTTTTATGGCTGTAGGAGACCCACAACCATCGTTTACCTGAAGTGTATACACAGGAACCGTTATGTTTTGTACAAAAATCGATGATGTATTAATATCTCCAGGCAACCAGTTATAAACGTAGTTACCGTCGCCACCGGTTACAGTTGGCGTAATCTGCGCTGTTGTTCCCGGACAAATTCCAGCCGAAGCTGCATCAATGTTGATAGACAAGGGGGGTGCTACATTAACAGTGAGAGTATATGGAGGCAGTGTGCAATTATTAGAATCGTAAACATTGAGACTGTAAACTGTTGTTGCCAGTGGTGACAAACTTACCGCCTGCCCTGTTACATTTCCTGGATTCCAAACGTAAGTGTAGCCCGGACTTCCGCCTGATGCCGTTGCAGACATGCTTATCATTTTTCCATAACAAATAGATGTAGGCCCTGACGCTGAGTAGCTGAACACCGGCGGTGTTTGAAAATTAATTGTTGTTGTGGCTGGACAACCAATAGCATCAGTCACTTTTATAATATGAAATCCGGCACACATTCCGGTAATGATATTGCTGCTAGTAGTAGGAGAACCTGTGGCGCTGTAAGTAACAGGATTCACCGCATTCTGAACAGATAATTGAATGGCACCGGTACAGTTGTTATAGCACGCTACAGCAGTGAAACTACTAATAGAAACACTTACCGTACTAAGATTACTGACCACAAAAATCAGGGAATCGACACAGCCATTACCATCTTGTACTACAGTGGTGTAAGTTCCGCTGCTGATATTATTCAAGGTTGCGGTAGGATGTGCCCCAACAGGTAATGTGGTAAATGTGTACGGGAAATTTCCGCCGGTAATGTTCAATACCGCGGATCCGTCTTGGGCGCTACAGTTTTCAGGATTTGTATTTGCCGCCATTGTCATGCTCACTGCCGGAAAAACAACCGCCACGCTTTTGGTAATACAGGCGCTTCCATCTTTTACAGTTAAAGTATAATTGCCCGGAACAAGTCCTGTGAGACTATGACTGAATGCAGGAATAGGCGACCATGTATACGAGTAAGAAGGGGGCGCATTAGAAACACTAGCTGTTACCGCTCCGTTAGAACTGCTCGGGCAGGATGGCGGAGTAATATTAAAATTGATAAGCGGTTGAGGAACCTGTGTCACCAGGAACGTATTGGTTTTTATGCATCCCTTACTGTCTTTTGCAATTACGGTATTTACTCCTGCAGCAACGTTGGCTGTGCTTCCAGGGATAGCGGTGCCGTTTACTGTGTAGTTGAACGGAGCTGTACCTCCCGTACTGGTGAGAACTGCGGCCACTGTTCCTCCAAAACAGGTAACAAAAGTATTTGTGGCTTTAGTTGCAATATCATCAGGCTGAAAAATTGTAACGGCACTTGTCACTTTACAACCTTTATTATCCTTTATAGTAACAGAATACGTTCCCGGAGAAAGGTTCACAGCTGTTTGTGTCGTTTGAGAAGGAGACCCGGTAGGAACCCAGGTATAACTGAACGGAGGCCCGTTAGATCCCTGGAAGAATGCAAGGGACGCGCCATCGCTTCCTCCAAAGCAGGACACCATTGTGTTTGTAAAGGCTACATTTCCAGAATTATAAGGATTGTTTACAATAAGCTGGGTAAAGGCGGTACAGGTTGGGCTTGTACTTACCGTAATATTGTAAACTCCCATAGGAAGATTAGATGTTGTTATTGAAGTAATAAGAGGCGAAGAGCTTACAACTGTATAAGGCCCCGGAGGACCAGTGATAATGCTGATGCTGGCAATTGCAGATGATGTAAGGCAATCAAATGTGTAATTTGTTACAGCCTGAAGTCCACATTGAGCAAAGGATAATCCTCTTCCAAAAAGAATAAAAATGAGAATGAAGATATACCGGGTTGGTTTCAAGTTTTTGTCCCTTATAAAGTTACGACAATAAAGGTAAAAAACATGTTTGAATTAATAATTGGCGGAGATTACCTGATAACTGGCAGAAAAGTTTCACCAGCAAGCAGCTAAAGTTGCCACCCGACGTTAAGAATGGTATAGTTTCCAGCAGAAGCCATTTTTGTAAATGCAAAGCCAAACGCGAAACGTTTTACTTTAAATCCGAAGCCTACACTTAAACCATTAGCCCCCCTTCTTTCAGGAAGGATCATTTCTTTTTGTCTCCTGTGATTGTATGCAATGCGGATCATGAAATTTTCAGAGAGAAGAATCTCTGTTCCAACAGTCAGATGTCTAAAAAAATTATCTGTTCCGTTACCAAAACGTTTACCGAATTTTTGGAATTTGGTTGAATCTGCCGTGTTTTTTTCCGTATCGAATGGATTTGACTGACCAGTTGTATCGAGAGGACTTATGTATTTCAGGTTCCATTTGAGCATTTGATCATATGCACCAACAAGGCGAAAGGGCGCTTTAGGAACGCGGTAACTTAAGCCTAATTGAACGGTTTGAGGCAGGCTTTCTTTTGTTTGAATATTTGAGGAGTAATTTTTCCACATAAAACCTACATTCTTGGCAAGGATTGTCATTACAAACTGGTGTTTATTGTGATACGTGATCCCGAAATCGACAGCATTACCATAAGATCTGTAGATATCATATTGGGAAATGAGTGTTTTTAAAGCAATACCGATCTGGAAGCTGGTGTCTTCAAAGGGACGCGAATAATTTAAATTGATGCTGTAATCATTCGCTTTAAAATTATTGGTTTCCTGTCCAAACTCATCATAACCTTTAAATTTACCATAATCAAAAAACTGAATCCCCCCTCCTATCGTTCCATATTTTGGAAGATGGTGCGCGTAAGCGGCATAACCAAAGTTGAGATCGCCAACATAATTACAATAGTTCAATGTAGCCTGTTTGGACATGGAAGCGTTCAGGGCTGCGGGATTACTAAAGACAAGATTAACATCATTACCCCATATGCCCATGCTGTTTCCTCCAAGAGCAGCGGCTCTGGCGGTCATTGGTATATCAAGAAAGCGGTAAGTTCTTGTGCCCCCGATCTGGGAAAACACTGTGGAGCAAAGTGCGAGACAAAAAATTATTAAGGTGCTTTTTTTCAAGTTCTTAATTTAACGTGTAAGTTACGAATTTATTGCACGAAGAGAAAATTTTATTGTTCAGTCACATGCGAATTTCGCGGATTACGCTAATCTGAATTTGTAAAACAAAGGCTTCAGAAAATCAATATTTTAAAGGCTCATCATGTCTTTTAATTTCACGGCCTGTCTACGGGAAATTTCAATTTCTTTTCCGTCTTTCAGTTTAACATTTAGTCCGCTGTTGAACCACTGCTCAACACTTGCAATGTAATTAAGATTGATGATGTGTTTACGGCTGGCACGGAAAAATTCTTTTTCGTTGAGACGTGTTTCAAGGCTGTTAAGGCTCCTGAGAATAAGCGGACGGAAATTATCGAAATATACTCTTACATAGTTTCCTTCTGATTCAAAAAGGCGGATATCTTCCAGTTTCACAAACCAGCATTTTTCGCCATCTTTTATAAAAACCATGTCCTTCTTCGAAAGCGGACTGTTATTTTCGGTTTTACCAGACGTTTCTTTAACAGATAATTTTTTGATCGTTTCGGCAAGACGCTGCGGTTGTATTGGCTTTAACAAATAATCGAAAGCGTTTAGTTCAAAAGCTTTGATAGCATGTTCATCGTGAGCAGTAATAAAAACAACATCAATGGTCGCAGAAATCTCTTCAGCTAATTGTAATCCTGTTTTGCCCGGCATCTGTATATCACAGAAAATAACATCGGGTTTTAGTTCCGCGATTTTTTCACTCGCCTGAACAGCATCGGCACATTCCGCAATTACTTCTACCTCTTTATAATTTGCGAGAAGATTTTTTAATTCCTGCCTCGCCAGGCGCTCATCATCAACGATTATAGCTTTCATATTTTAGCCGCAGAAGCCCTGCGGAAGCGGTTTTACAATTTACTTCAAAGGTATGTTTATATCCACAACTACCAAATTGCCAACTTCGCTTATGAAAATTTGTCCCGCAGTTCCATAAAGCAATTCAAGGCGTTGCATAGAATTTGTGAAGCCAACACCGGTCAATGGTTTTTCAGTGCTTAGTTTACCGGTATTAGAAACTTTAATTTTCAATATTTCTCCCAAACGAAAAGCTTCAATAGTTACCGTTCCATTCCCCGGAAGCTTTGAGATTCCATGTTTAATAGCATTTTCCACCTGAGCCTGAATGATAAACGGCGGAATTTTAAGATCGTTGACTTCTTCATCGATTTTAAACTCATAGCTCAAGCGTTCTTCGTAACGGATGTGTTCCAGGTCGAGGTATTCTTTTACAAGGCTGATTTCTTCGCGAAGCTGAATTTGTTTACTCTTGTTCATAAGAAGCGTATTCCGAAGAATATTAGACAATTTAGTAATGGCTTCTTTTGCTTTTACAGGATCTTCATCTATAAGCGCGCGAATGCTGTTCATGCTATTGAACATGAAATGCGGATTGAGTTGCGCCTTAAGACTGCTGAGTTCCGATTCCCTGCTGGCGGCAAGATAACGAAGGGAATTGATTTCGGCCCTGCGATAATTCAGGAAGTACTGAAACCCAAAATAAATGATGTTCCATAACAAGAAAGGCACCGAATAATTGATAACCACTTCAGATATTTCAAAAAAACTAAGCTTGATATTTAATACACCTAGCCAGATGGAGATTGTGGTGATAAACAAAAAAAGAACGATGGCTTTTACAAGACTAAAAAACACCATCATGACCAATTGCGCAGGGATCTTAAATTTTAGCAATTCGAACTTAAGAATAAAATTCCGGTAAACGTGAGTGATGGCAATACCAAGAGGAATTTCGAGGAAAATAATAATGTAGCTCCGGAAATCGGACTTATACTTTAAACCAAAAAAAATGAGGTTAACAAAAATGAAGAACGACCAGCCGAAAACCTGGCAATACCAGTATATGTTCGCGCGTTTGTTCAAAGTCTATTTATAAAATAACCACTTTCCGATTTCACGCCAGCTCGTTTTTTTACCATACATAAGAATACCGGTACGATAGATCTTACCTGCGAGCCATGTTGTAAGAATGAATGAAACATAAAGAATAGCAAGCGAAGTTAATATCTGCCACATCGGTGGATCCAATGGCATTCGCGCCATCATAACAATTGGAGCCGTAAAAGGAACAAATGAACCTATTACAACTGCATTTGACTCAGGACTGATCATGATTTTAATGGCCAGAAAGTATCCTATCATTAACGGAATCATAATAGGAAACATAAACTGTTGCGAATCGGCTTCCGAATCCACCGCGCTTCCAATGGCTGCAAGAAGAGAACTATAGAACAGATATCCTCCAATGAAAAACAATACAAAAAAGATGGCCACTTTTGCAAAAGGAATTTTTTGCAGTTGCTCCATTGTTTCAAACATTTTTTGGTTGTCTTTAAATTGAGCTGTGTTTTTGAGAGCAGCGCCGGCATTAATCCCATATTTCATAACAGTTTGTTTATTATCATCAAACTGCGACTTCATTTCGTTGATCTCTTTAAGAAAAATACCAGACAACACAACACTCAGGATACTTGTAATAATTGCTGTAGCCAGAAATTGAATAACTCCTACAATGGCAACTCCTATGATTTTGCCTATCATCAGCTCAAAAGGTTTAACAGAAGAAACAATTACTTCAACTATCCTGTTTGTTTTTTCTTCCATAACACTTCTGAAAACCATCATTCCATACATAAGAATAAACAACATCATGATCAGACCCATTGCAAAAGAAAACAGCTGTACCCCTTCAGAATGATTAACTGCACCGGTTTCATCCACCTTATCCATTTTTATATCGAATGCTTGCCTGGCACTGCTTATCACAGCAGGATCGATATTATTTGATTGTAGTTTGTATTCATAATAAATATTTTCCATTTCCTGCCGTATATATGTTTTAAACGCAAGACCAGGATGTTTTTTGTATAACAAACGCGCCTGAGGAATAATATTTCCATCAGATCCTTTTATGATAAACAGAATAGAAGTATAATTCGATTTTGGAAATTCATCCTGCGCTTTTCCAATATCCTGTTTTGAAAAGGTGAGCGTAATAAAATCGTTTCCCTTCAATGATTGTTCAAAAAGTCCGGTCTGATCAATCACCAGGAGATTCTGTTCTATTTTTTCCGGCATCGAAGTCCAGAAGATCATGGCAATAGCGCCGACAAAAATCAGCGGCGTAAGAAAAGTCATAACGATAAACGTCTTGTTACTTAACTTCGATTTAATTTCTCTACCTATAATTAATCCTATTTTGCTCATGATAAAAATTATTCGGTGTAATTACTTTTGGTTCCTAAAACTTCGTTTCCTTCGTTTACCTTACGAATGAAAATATCGTTCATGCTGGGTACAATCTCCGTAAATGAAAGGATCTCGCAAAGCGGAAGAACCGCCTGAAGCATCTGGCTGGATGTTACACCATTCAACAACTTAATGGTTAAAGTATGTACGTCGTCTTCTGACGATTTTTCAAGAATTTCGGCGCCTGTCCATAAGGCATTTGTGAAACCAAGAACATTCCCTTTAAAAGTAACTTTGTAAGTATTGGTACGAAAATTCTTACGGATATCTTTTACCGAGCCATCGAGAATTTTTTCCGATTTATGAATGAGAGCAATGTTATCGCATAACTCTTCAACACTTCCCATGTTATGAGTTGAGAAAATAATGGTGGCGCCTTTTTTTCTGAGTTCAAGAATTTCGTTCTTTATTAATTGTGCGTTGATTGGATCAAATCCGCTAAAAGGCTCATCTAAGATCAATAGTTGCGGTTCGTGAAGAATAGTTACAATGAACTGTACCTTTTGCTGCATTCCCTTGCTGAGTTCGTCTATTCTCTTTTTCCACCAACCCTGCATTTCAAATTTTTCGAACCAATAAATGAGACGTTTTTTAGCTTCAGCCTTCGACAAACCTTTCAATCTTGCCAGGTACATGGCCTGCTCGCCCACCGGCATTTTTTTATAAAGTCCCCGTTCTTCAGGTAAATAGCCAATCTGCTCAATGTGTTTTGGAGAAAGCTTTTCGTTTTTGAAAAGAATTTCTCCGGTATCGGGACCAGTGATCTGGTTAATGATTCGAATGAGAGATGTTTTTCCCGCGCCATTCGGACCAAGAAGACCAAACACGGCTTTCTCTTTAATTTCGAGCGACACATTATTAAGCGCAGTATGGTTACTGTACTTTTTTGTGACGTTATTTATCTGGAGTATTGATGACATCGACTATTTCTGGTTATTAGTTCTTAGTGTTAAGTTATTAATAATTAATCGACGTCGCTAACGCCACCACTCACAATAAACTTCATAACTTCAGGAGCATCGGCGTCCAAAGGTTTCACGTTTTCTTTTGGCACAACCACCAGTCTTCCCGAAAGCGAATACGACATTGGAATATAAACCGCTACTTTGTCCTTAATGTGTAAATGAGAAAGGTCCTCGTTTGTAATAAAACCTATTTCTTCGATTTTTGCGTCAGGGTTTGTAAGGACAAGAACAGGCTTGTTGAAGCGTTTCTTATTTCCAACAAAAGCATTCGTAAAATCTTTGATCGGTGAATAGATATGGCGAATGAATGGCGCATGTTCAAGTTTATCTTCAAGATAATTAAACAGCTGTTGGAAAACAAAAGACGAGGCCAGTATCCCAAGCACCGTAATAATTGTAATAGTAAGAACAAGTCCCAGCGCAGTATTTACAACTGCGCTGTCGCTAACTCCCACAAAAGAAAACAGGCGGGTTAAATAATCAAAAAGCGTGGCCACCACAGCCACTGTAATAATAATGGGTATGAAGAGGATGAGTCCTTGTAAAAAGTATTTGAGGAATCTTCTCATTATTTTTTAATCAGTTTCATTTCATTTAAAAGATAACCTGCTCCGGCGTACTTGTCAACTACCCACAATGTAAAACGAACGTCGAGAGCAATGTTCCTGCAAAAACTGCCGTTGTACATTATATCGCTCATGGTGCCTTCCCAGTTGCGATCAAAATTTGTGCCTATCAATTCGCCTTTCGCGTTAAGAACCGGACTACCACTGTTTCCTCCGGTTGTATGATTACTTCCAGTGAAGGCGATGCGGAGTTTTCCGTTCTTATCTACATAACTTCCAAAATCTTTTTTCTCAAACAATTCGAGCAGACGGGGTTTCACATAAAAATCTTCGAGTCCGCTTTTATTTTTATCCACTAATCCGTCAATAGTAGTAAAGTGTTCGTACTCTACTCCATCCCTTGGTTTATAATCGGCTACTTTACCAAAAGTGACACGAAGAGTTCCATTGGCATCCGGATAGAATTTTTTGTCCTTCACATTTTCACGAAGACCTTTCATATATTCCTTTTGCATTTCAGCGATCTGAAGTTCGTAATAATTCACTTGTGGAATAACTGTTTTCTGATAATGTCTTAAAATTGAAGTGGCAAGAACATACATTGGATCGCGTTCGTATAATTGCCCGCTTTTTTCAAAATCGGCGAACATCTGCTGTGCTTTTTTATTATCTACAAAGCTAGAATTGTTATAAAGAAAATCTGTTAAGGCCTGTATATTTCCTTTATAAGCATCGACAAGAGAATCGAGGTATGCGGGACGAAGTGATTTATCTACATTCTTCACATACATATCCAGCATTGCGTAACACAATTTACGATCAGTTTCTTTATTAAAGTTTTTGAAAGGAAGAACCGGCTTTAATTCCCTGAACTTTGCATCGAACTTATTGTCTTTTCCATCGCGTTTATTTCTGAGTTCATTAAACACAACCTGAAAGGACCCGGCGAATCTGAGAGCATCAATTCCCATTAAACACTCGGTGAAATAATCGTATTGCTTACTTAACGGAGCGTATTCTTCGTACGTTTTTTTAAATTCGCTGAGAAGATTGGTGTATTTTTCTTTTTTAGAAGCATCGGCCGAAACCATTTTTAAAAAGTCCTGCTCGAATTGTTCTTTCTTCTGAACAGCATCTGATTTCTGAAGTCCGATCATTTCGCCCTTCCATTTTTTTGCATAGTTGGCAACGCCGGCATATTTATTGGCATACATTAAACGAATAGTATCATTTTTACCCATATCGGCATCAAGAATAGCGAGACGTTTTTCGCGCAGCTCCACACGAACAGGATCCTGCACGTTCTGTACAAAATTAACCGCGTAAGAAGTCAGATATTCCTGGGTTCTTCCCGGAAAGCCATATACCATAGTAAAATCACCTTTTTCGTATCCCTTTAAAGAAATAGGAAAAGAATAAACGGGTTTGTAAGGAACATTTTCTTCGCTGTACTCGGCTGGTTTATTTTCTTTGTTAGCATAAATTCTGAACATACTGAAGTCGGCATTGTGACGTGGCCATACCCAATTATCGGTCTCTCCGCCAAATTTACCAATACTTTCAGGCGGTGTTCCAACAAGGCGAATATCACGAAATGTTTCTGTTACGAAAAGATAATATTCATTTCCGTAGAAAAATCCACGAATGAATGTATCGTATTTGTATTCTTCTTTTGTTTTTTTCTCAAGAGATTTAAGATTTGACTGTATCGCTGAATCGCGTTGAATTTCAGAAAAAGTAGGCTTTACATTACCGAGAATTTTAGAAGTTACGTCTTCAATTCTTTTAATAAACGTAACCGTAAGATCTTTGCAATACAACTCTTCTTTGGCATTCATGGCCCAGTAACCATCTTTAAGATAATCGTGCTGAACCGAACTTAAATTAGCGATCGAGGAAAATCCACAATGGTGGTTGGTGAGTATGAGCCCTTTTTCAGAGATCACTTCTGCGGTACATCCTCCTCCGAAAATAGCAACAGCATCTTTCATGCTTGCTTTATTAATGCTATAGATCTGTTCGGCCGTTAACTTAAAGCCGTTTTTCTTCATGTCGTTAATATTTAAAGCCGCGATCAGTTGTGGCATCCACATTCCTTCATCCGCTTTTGCGAGAAGAGAAATCACACTTAGTATTACAATTAATTTACGTTTCATTCCTGATTTATAATTTCTAATTTTTAATTTCTCATTTAATAAGTCCCCCTAATTTCATAGCATCATACCTGATAGCACTATCGAGGGAGATGTTATTGTCTTTGCTTTTTAATGTGGCCTTCTTTAATAGTGCAGGTGTTTCACGAACCTGTTTTGCGTAGGTCTGAATTTGTTTGTTACGCTCAGCTCTTACATAATATGTTTTTGGAGACGTATACAATTCGTAAGCATCGTTTATGAAATTGTTACCGAACATCGGAAGATTTCCATCGGAGTACAATAACATAATGACTTCATTACTTTCAATTTCTTTTTTGAGATCAAGCTCCCATACTTCCACTTTTTCGCCGGGACGAGGCGACGGAACCACTTTGTTGAAGTAGTACCAGAAGGATCCGCCTGCAAAGCAATTACCGGGAACGCCAAGATAAACTGGTCCGTACCAGTAGCTATCGCTGATGGTAAGAACGCGGTGCACATTCTTGGTGCTATCGCTTTCGAATAACACTTCGGGATAAGCCAGTTTCATATTCTGTTCTGGATTCTTCAAGAGGTTCATGCTTTTAAGAACATCGGCATCGCGACTCCGGGCACTGTCTACAACATCTACTTTCTTCCAGGTAATAGCAGGAAGATCGCAATTGTGAAGTTTTTCAATGTGTTTGATGATGGTATCGGAAGCAAGACATTCTCCGTAATAACTCCAGTGGTGACCAAACTTAGGGAAGAGCGGATACATAGCGCTTGGTTTTATTTTTTCGAAATAGGTAAACAAATCCAGATAATTTACTCCGGCTGCTTTACCTAGCTGGACGTACTGGTCGTGATTGGTTTTGGTTACAGGGTGAACGTATTTATCTTCTACAAATTCTTTACAATAGGCTCCTTTGCCCGGTGCGTAAACAAATAAAAGATCTATTCCTTTTTTCTTCAGAGTATCCTGAATTACTTTTGCTTTACGCATCATGTCTTTTACTTTTTCTTCGGCTACCAGATCATCGCCAAAAGCTGAGAAAATATATCCTTCGCTGAAAATATAATCGTCTTTTCCGATCACGAAGCCGTTGACGCGAATCTGATTGAATGCTTGATAGTAGAACTGATTATTCAATCGAACCATCGCTTCTTTCATTGACCAGTGATCGTTATTGTAATCTTCGGTCTCGGCCTGGAATGTACCATTGAGCCAGTTTTCAAGAGAGAACTTTGGTTTCTCGTCACTGATCACCAATCCAACAAGATTTGGTTTGTTATAGGAAACATCTGCTGTTTCGCCGCCTTTTTCTCTTTCCGAATATTTAATAAATGTGAGGAACATTGGCCAGAAAATGACCAGCAACGCCAGTATGCAATGAATTGAATATGATCGTTGTTTCACTGCCATCAGAACCTGAAATAAATAAATGGATTAAAATCAAGTGCCGAAATGTAGCTGAGAGAAATGTAGAACAAAATGGTTCCGGTTAAAACCGCCAGCCACTTCCCTACTCCCGAATAATTTTCTCCGTAAACTTTTTGCTGTAAAGAATATGTTTTTTGCGACACGGCGAAGAAAGAAATGATAGCCGCGATAATTGCCATACAAATAAAATCGTTGTTGATGGCGAACTTACCATCGAAGAAATTAAACGTGTACATTTTTTTGATCATGGTTAAAGCGTAACCAAGATCCTCGTTACGGAACAATACCCAGCCAGTTACTACAATGATAAACGTGATAGGAATAGCAATAAACTTACCGAGTTTTTCAAAAACTCTACCGAGGAACAATCTTTCCAACACTAAAAATAATCCATGATAAGCGCCCCAAAGGATAAAGTTCCAGCTGGCGCCGTGCCAGAATCCTGAGAGCAGGAAAACGATAATGAGATTGCGATACAATTTTCCATCAGATACTTTATTTCCTCCCAATGGAATATAGAGATAATTCTTCATCCAGGTTCCGAGGGTAATGTGCCATCTTCGCCAGAATTCAGTGATGCTTCCAGATATGTAAGGATTATTAAAGTTCTCGGGTAATTTAAAGCCCATGATCTTACCAAGCCCAATGGCCATATCGCTGTAACCGCTAAAATCAAAATAAATCTGGAACGTATAAGCCAATGCACCAATCCAGGCGGCTGCGGTATCTATCTGTTCCGGCGTAAGTTTAAAAACAGCATCGGCCTGCATGCCCAATGTATTTGCAATGATTGCTTTTTTAGCGAGGCCAATGCAAAAGATCATAAAGCCGCTGAGCTTCATGTCGGGTGTATAGTTTTTTTCACGGTTGGTGATCTGATCGGCAATGTCGTGATAACGCACAATAGGGCCAGCAATCAGTTTCGGGAACATTAAAATATACGTCTGATAATGCCCGAAATTCTTTAATGGTTTATGAATGCCACGATAAACATCAATTACATAAGTAAGACTTTCGAAGGTGTAAAACGAAATTCCTATTGGTAAAATAATCTTAGGCCAGGTGGATTCCTGTCCGAGAATAGCATTAAAATTATCAATGAAAAAATTGCAGTACTTGAAATAAAACAATAATCCCAGATTGAGTAATAAGGATATGATGAGAAATTTTTTCTTAGCGCTTTTCGTCTTCTGGTTATGCATGGCATTTACCAGGAAGAAATCCAGGAAGGTCGTTCCTAGAATGACGAAAATAAATTTTGGTCCGCCCCAGCTGTAAAAATAAATGCTGGCGATTAAAATAACTGCGTTCTTGAATTTGTTTGGTACAAGATGGTAAAGCAGTATAAATACAGGCAGGAAATAAACTAAATACGTTATGCCACTGAATACCATAAATTAAGGCACACAAAATTAAAATTAATTGGGACTTTGCTGTAATGAAAAGCGTTAATTAATTGAACAAGTTATTATCCAGTAATTCAACACCATTTCCCGGTAAATCGTTAAGAACAACCTTACCGTTTTCGTATTTTATCCCCCGGAAGGGGTCATTTTTTATAAGATTGGGGGCATCTAAATCTATAAAGTCGGCAAACTGCATAAACTGTGCCATGGAAGAGGTAGCGCATGAACTCTCGGCCATGCATCCGAGCATGACTTTAAGCCCTTTTTTCTTCGCGAAACGTATCATTTTTCCTGCTTCGGTTGGACCCGTGCATTTCATTAATTTAATATTGATCCCTGAAAAACATCCTGAAATCTTATTAATATCTGTGAGCCGTTTCACGCTTTCGTCGGCTATAACAGGGAGTGGGCTACTTTCGTTTACCCAGGCCATATCGTTCAGATGGCCTATTGGCATTGGCTGTTCAACCAGAACCACATTTTTTTCTTTGAACCAATGAAGCATGTCCATTACAAAATACTTGTCCGTCCAGCCCTGATTAACATCCACGTAAAGCGGTTTATCGGTATGATCCCTGATAAAATTAATAAGTGATTTATCGTCTTTTGTTCCGGCCTTTATTTTAAGGATTTTAAAATCCGAAGCTTCCTTGATTTTCTGTGCGACTTTTGCTTCATCATCAATACCAATAGTTGCGCTGGTAAAGGCCGGTGCGCTTTTTCCAAAACCCATGAGGTTATAATAAGGTTCGTCGAGCATCTTACCGGCAAGATCCTGAAGGGCCATGTCTATCGCAGCTTTCCCGGCGTTGTTGACTTTGGATAATGTATGAACCTGTTTCATGATTGCAGATTCAGGAATGGGTGATTCAATGCCATCCAGTAATCTGGCTGCCCTGTCAAGAAAAGCGAGTGTATCTTCTGTAGTTTCACCGAGGTATTTTGGGATACAGGCTTCGCCATAACCGTAAACTCCGGAATATTCTATTCTAACAAAAACGGTTGGCGTATGGGTGCGCGTGTTTGAAGAAACGCCGAATGGATGTTTGAATTCAAGGAGGTACGGTTTAAAGGACAAAATCATAAAGTAAATTAAACTAATTTTTTTTGTTCCCGGGAAAGCAATACCAACTGTTTTACACAGAAGCGTTGTTAATTCATTTTTACAAAACGAAACGTTTTTATTAGTCCCACGAACGTAGTAAATCTGGCAATATATATGCCTGCTGTAAAGTTGTGAATGGGGACGCTGTTTTTACCTTCGTTCAGATTTTCCTCCAATATTAAATTTCCGGTGGCATTAAAAATCTGAAGTTTTCCTGATTCAGGAGATTCTATGAAAACAAAACCGGTGGCGGGGTTAGGATACATCGTCATCCTATCATTTATATTTGTTTCATCATTTACATTGGTAGCGTAATTCTCCAGAAGATTTTTTAACTGGTAAAACGAATTTGCTTTGATCCGGTAATGATTATAGTTGGTGCTGAAATTAAATACTCCGAAAGTATGACAATTGGCCGCTGCATTTTGATAAAACATGGAACTGCCGCTCTGGCCCTGAATTCCCGAAGCATTGGTTATACCTAAGGTTTGTGGCAGATCAATGAGTCCGTAATTGTAATAAAGCGTATCCCCATTATATATTTCTGATGGATTACTCACGCTTGGAGCGGCCGGGTAACTTAATTTATGGAAGACTTTATTCTGAAAAAACAAATCATTCGAATTGAAGGCAAGTCCTACCCAGCCTGCGACCTGCCCAAGAGGTTCTATTAGTTCTAAAACGCTTATATCTTCCCAGGCTGAGGCATCCTGAAACTTTTTAAAAACATAAATATTTCTCACTTTACTTTTTCCAAAATTTGGATTAGCCAGGCTTTTATCGAATGCAGGATATACAAGGATGCTATCATATACTTTGTTGTTGGCACCCCATTTTTTATTGATCCAGTCGTAGGTACAGTGGGCAGCCGTTAAAACCGTATTTGGTCCTGTCAGTATTCCTGAGCATCTCCTTGCAATTCCTTCATAGTAAAATACAATTTTAACTGCAGTCCGAACCGGATAATCATTAAGATTAAAAAACAGGTCGGCCCTTGCAGGTTTGCTGAAAGATGAACCCGGGAACACATTTGTTGTTGGCGGAATAGCGGGAAGGTTTGAGGCGCCAGGAAAAGAACCAATGAAAGACGAGGTGCTATCGGCGGTTACAGTAGCGTTGTAGGCAACCGGGGTAACAGAAAAACTAACCTGGGTATCGATATGATAACCCATAATTGTATCGAACTGGGCATTGACCGAAGAGAAATTAAGTAGTATTGCAATAAAAAAACTGTATCGATAGACCATAACTTTAATCATATATGGCCTAACGAACAAAACAGGGTTTTATTTTAATCTTAATTCCTTTTTATTATTTTAGAAGTAGAACTACCTCCCTTTTCTGACAAAACAGAAATGAAATAAATACCATCAGGAAAATCGTTTAACATTACTTCTACCATTGAAGAGCCAACCGATGTTTGATCGTAAATAATTTGTCCCATTATATTTCTAATATTTATAGATTTTATATTCTCATCGGAAGAAATAATAAAATTACCACGAGTGGGATTAGGATATATTTTTATGTTATTTGAAAAAATATTTTCTTTTACAGACAGCGGAACTATAGACACTTCTATCAATTGACCAAACTGAGGATACTTTCCACTTGTTTCATTCAGATCAATTTTTTTCACCAATACGCCAGAGGTAATATCATATTCAAAAACAGTTCCCATATTGCTTAATCCACCATAACTTGTTGTTCCATATAACTTACTATTGCTTGCCTGCATGAGTGTTCCCAAGGGAAAACGGCCATTGGTGATTCCTGAAAAATCTGTTTTTTTTGTAAGGACATTTAAAGCTGGATCGTATTCAAACAAGACGCCAAGGTCATAAGTGCCGCCGTTTTCAGTTAAACCATATAACTTACCATTATTTGCAGAAAACAAAGACCCTTTCGGTGAACTTCCTGTGTTTGTTCCATCAAAATCAATCTTTTTTGTAAGAACATTACTTGTCAGATCGTATTCAAATAAAACTCCAAGATCGTTGCTACCCCCTGCCTTGGTCATTCCGTACAATTTCCCATTAGATAATTGAATCAGCGAACCGAATGGAGAAGCTCCCAACGAAGCTCCATCAAAATCAACTTTTTTTGTTAATGTATTTGAAGATAAATCATATTCGAAAATCACACCCATACTATTTGATCCACCTGCTACTGTCATTCCATAAAACTTACCATTAGTAGCCTGAATGAGCGAGCCGTTGGGATTAGAACCATTTGTTCCGTCAAATTCAACTTTTTTCAAATAAGTTTGAGCGGTGGGATCGAACTCATAAAGTACACCTTGGGCGTTTAAACCTCCAATTGTCGTTAACCCATAATATTTACCATTTGTTGCTTCTAAAAGAGCGCTTTTTGGATCACTTCCTGAGACGCCGCCCGGTAAATCAAGGATTTTTGAATATGAATTAGTTGATGCATCATACTCATAAATAATTCCATAGTTTGAATTTCCTCCTGAATTCATCACTCCATAAATTTTACCATTGGATGATTTGGTGAGCCCGGCAAAAGGATTTATACCGTTTACCGGGCTACTGAATTCAAATTTCTTTGCTATGTTATTCGTTGCGGGATCGTATTCATAAAACACGCCCTTATTCCCTTTTCCACCAAGTTTTGTCATCCCTATTAACTTACCTGAAGATGCAAGTATCATATTTCCAACTGGGTTTGTTCCCGCAAATGAAGAACTTCCCATATCAATTTTCTTTGTATAAGTATTATTTAAAGGATCAAATTGAAAAATAATTCCCTTATTATTTAATCCGCCACTATAAGCTGTTCCGTAAAGCATTCCATTGGCTGCTTTAGTAAGTTTTGTATAGGGATAAGCTCCTTCAATATTGGTTGAATAAAAATTGTGGTGCGTTGTTAACATATTGTTGGTATAATCATATTCGAATAAAGTTCCATAAGTGTTTAAACCACCTTTCGCAGTAACCCCATATAGTTTTCCACCTTCCAACAGCAAAGTCCCTCTTGGATTTGCACCATTCGTTCCGACAAAAACAGCCTTTGTAACCAGCGCATTTGTTGACGGATTGAACTCAAAGAGAACTCCTTTATCAAAACTTCCTCCTTTTTCAGTTATTCCGTAAATTTTACCGTTAGGTGCAAAGGTCAATTCTCCATAGGATTCATATCCTGTGCTGGTTGCCTGAAAATTTGCCTTATTCATAAATGTGTTTGCTACCGGATCATACTGAAAAATAATTCCAGCATTATTACTTCCACCACCGCTGGTTGTCCCCCATAATACACCATTCGAATCCTCTATCAATGTGCCATAAGGATAACCACCCTTAAATTGCATTTCAAAATCTACTTTTTTGATTAAAACGTTGGTTAAAGGATCATATTCAAAAAGAACACCAACACTAAAATTAGCACCGCCTTGTGAGGTAACCCCATAAAGTTTTCCATTTGAAGCCTTAAACAAAGAACCATATGGATACGAACCGTTTGTACCAACAAAATCAATCTTTTTTGTACAGGTGTTATCATAAGGATTGTATTCAAAAATAATTCCAGTATTATTTGTTCCTCCGTTCATCGTCATACCATAAAAAAGGCCATTTGGCATTTCAACCAACGAAGAGTAATTCGGATTAGCCCCCTCCACATAACCCAACGTATTTTTAAACAAGATATTATTTCCTCCGGTCTGTATTCCAAAAACAGATCCTGCTCCCGTGCCACCGTAAGCAGTTGTTCCAATTAAGTGAGGAGTTTGCGCTGTTACATTTGTTATAAAACAGAGAATAAAAAGTAGTACAGATAAAGCTTTTTTAACTTGATTTTTTTTGATTGAGTTCATAGAATTTTGGTTAGGGGGTTAGAACATGATTAACTTACAAATAAAGCGATTTTAAAGTATCCAAACTCATCATT
>JAJONO010000010.1 GCA_021323535.1 Bacteroidota bacterium | reverse complement strand
ATCTCGTAATATTGTTTTAATTCTCCACTGTTAAGGATCTTATACATGAACTCATGCGGAAAATAACGTTCTCCTGCTGTATCCGCGTCTTTCCAGATCTTATGAATATGTTTCTGCAAACGACGGAAAGCCTCTTCTTCAGGAATACACGTATCGGTAACACGATTATAATGATTTTCTAAAAGATCCCACTCGTCCTGAGGCGAAAGGTCGCGGTAATTAGGAACACGTTTGTAGTGACTGTGTGCCACAAGATTCATAATGTCTTCTTCAAGATTGGCGCCTGTGCAGGAGATAATATCTACTTTTCCCTGGCGGATCATCTCGGCGAGAGATTTTCCGAGCTCGGCGGTACTCATGGCTCCCGCAAGCGTAATCATCATTTTTCCACCTTCGGTAAGATGCGTTTCGTATCCTTTTGCCGCGTCAACTAACGCTGCAGCATTAAAATGTTTATAATGATTCGAAATAAAGTTCGAAATGGGGCCCTTATTGGCTATGGTTGATTGTGACATTTTTTTTAAATTGAGAGGCAAAGATAAGTTATTTTACGGGATAAAAATTCACTGAAATCCCCGACTTTTTAACCGGCCATAATTGCCGAAACGGCTTGTTTGTATTTCTTCCGCTTTATGAGGTAATAATTCACATCGGTGGAAATAGGTTTAAATCCTACCCAAACCCCAATCGAATAATAATAACCTTCTATGATCCGCTCCGACGCTGTTCTGTAGCCAAGGTTACTAGAAATTCCTATCCATTTTACAGGCTTAAAAACAAATTGCAGCCCTGCGGCCCCGAGGTTAAACTTTGAAACGGTGTTTTTGTAATAAAAGTCTGACGAGTTAATGAAAGACGAATGAAAATTACCGTAACCGAACTCGACTGGAAGATGAACTTCGAAAAAGCGCCTGTTTACGAGAATGTATTGATAAAAAAACGTCAGGTAACGAATTTCAATGCTTCGCTTTACTTCCATGTTCTCGTCGTAAGTACTGTAGGGTAATTTGGTTTTTGGAGTGGAATAATAATCGCCTAAGCCGATAATGTGTTTTTCGTAAAGTACAACACCAAGTTGCGGACCATAAAAATTAATGATCTTTGGATTTCCGAGCGAATTGCGTTCGTGGTAGTTTAAATAAGGACGGATCTTTCTGAAACGGTAGATATGAACTGAATCTTTTCGTAGTTGAGCCGTAAGCGAATCTATTTTTTTTTGTTTAGGATCGTGAGTGAGCCATTCTTTAAACTGTCTATTAAATACTTCAGGGTCAAAACCTCCTGGTTGGGAAATACTGAAGAGAGCTGAAAATAAAAAGTATAAAAAAACAAGTCTCTTCATAATGGGGTTGGACGGGCTGTTTTTTTAAAGGTTTAATTACACATCGTCTTTCTCATCAACCATACTGTCGCTGTCAATAATCATGCCTTCACTATTAACGAACTCTTTGTCGGTTAACTTTTTTTCGAGTGATAATAAGAACGCAGGTAATAAGATCAGGTTGGCGCAATACCCGACAATTAATGTGAATGAAATTAAAACGCCCAGCGCCTGTGTTCCGCCGAATCCCGAAAGAGCAAACATTCCAAATCCGAAGAACAACACAATGGCTGTGTATACCATGCTGATTCCTGTTTCGCTGATGGTGAGGCGAACCGCATTCCCGATACTTAATTTATTTTTCTTGATCTCGTGCCTGTATTTGGTGAGGAAGTATAAGGTTCCGTCACTGCTGATACCAAACGCGATACTGAATACGAGGATAGTACTTGGTTTGAGTGGAATTCCTAAATAACCCATTAAACCCGCGGTGATAAGCAGAGCCACAAGACTCGGAATGGTGGAGATCAGGATCATCCTGAACGAAGTAAAGAGCGTGAGCATGAAAATAGCAATGAGTACAATGGCCAGCACAACGCTTTCAATAAGATTGTTTACGAGGAATTCGTTGCCTTTAAGAAACACAATGCTGTTACCGGTAAGTTTAACGTCGAACTCGCGTACTTTTTGTGAAGTGATAAATTCTTTTGATGGATTTTCTTTTTTGATTTGTTGTAATGTTAAAGAATCAGCAAGTACAATAAATTTTTTATCAGGTGATTTTTTTATGTAGTCGCTAAGCATTTCAGGCACGTCGCTGTAAACTGCCTGTTTAAGGAAAGCGCTGTCAAGATCCGAAGAAGCGATCACTTTTGCGTCTGCTTTCTCTTTTTTGAGTTCAACGAGTTTGTCGTAACTAAAAACTTCCATCCATCTTTTCTCATCATCGTCGTAATTAAAAATACTATCCAGCCGTGGTTTTAATTCTTTTGTGAGTTCGCCCACACGTGTTGATCCGCAATCGGCAATGTAAACGGTAATACGCGTGGTTTGTTTTTCAGGATCAATAAAAGCGGAAAGCTGGTTGGCTTTTTCTTTTTCTGTTTTTACATATTCGGCAATGGTTTTTAGTTCGGTTACCGGAGGAAGTTTGTAGAATTTTTCATCACCTCCTTTATAACTCTGGTACAAAAACTTTACACCATCAACGATGGAGACCGGTCTCGAAAACTCTTTGTATTGTGTGAGTAGTTTCTGAGCGCGATTGATTCTGTATAAACAACGGGCGCTGTTGGCAAATACGCCGTTTGGTCTTCTTGTATCAATTGTAATTTCGAAAGGAAGAACACCGCCATAGTTTTCTTCAAAGTATTTTAAATCAGTTTTAAGGACGTCTGTTTTCGGAATATCATCCACTACATAACCGTGGGCCCTTATCTTCATTAAACCTATCAGGCTAACCACGCAAATAGAAATAACGGTAATATAAATTGTTTTACGGTGATTTTGTGTGATCTCTGCTACTTTATCCAATAAAACCGTAAGACGTTTTCCGTCAAGATGCTTCAGGTGTTTTTCTTTAGGGGTTGGAAGATAACTGAAAATAGCCGGGACAAGAATGATAGAGTAGAGGAAGGTGGTCATTACATTGATGGACGACACTAAACCGAATTCGAACAAGAGTTTATTCTGAATGGCGCAAAATACGGCAAAGCCTATGGATGTTGTAATATTTGCAAAGAACAAGGAAACGATGGCACGTTGAATGGCCATGTGAAGCGATCTCATTTTGTTTTTTCCTTCTGCAATTTCGGTGTGGTATTTATTTAAAATAAGAATACAGTTAGGAACCCCGATCACAATAATAAGTGGTGGGATCAATCCCGAAAGCACCGATAATTTGTATCCAAGTAATACAATGGTTCCTAATGATGTTACCACCCCACAGGCAATAACCAGTAATGAAAACAGAACCGGTGAAACAGAACGGAAGAAAATAAAAAGTAATAGAGCCGTAACAATTAAAGCAACGCCAAGGAAGAAACTCATTTCGTCCCTGATCTTGCGCATAACCGTGGTACGAATGAATGGTAATCCCGATTCGTAGGTATCAATAGTTGTTTCGTTATTGAACTTCGCGATTTCGGCTTTGATGTTATCTACAATTTCGAGGCGGCGCTTTGAGTTAAGATCCTTTTCGAAAAAAGTTACAGCCATTAAAGAAGAATTGGTCTTGCTGTTGTAAACGATGCCTTCGTAAAATTTGAGCGAATTTACTTTAAGAATGTGATCCTCCAGTTCTCCCTGTGTGGTTGGACTAGATCCTTTCAGTGGAACAAACTGAAACTTACCAAGACTGTCATTCAGGATAAGTTCATTTAATCTAGCTACAGATACCACACTTTTGATTCCATCCAGTGCTTTGATATCTTCTCCGAGTTTCTCCCAGGCCTTGTATGTTTTAAGTTCGTTAAGTTTGTCCTTAGGCATACCTATCACCAGAACGGTTCCATCCTGCCCGAATTTCTTTTTAAAGAATTCGTAATCTACGCTGGTCTGATCATCGTCGGGTAAAAGTTTGGCAAAGTTGTAAGTGATCTCAATTTTACTCGCGTAATAGCCCATGAAGACTGTGATCAGCCCAATAGCGATAATGAGCGCAAGGCGGTATTTGAGGATAAAGTATGCGAGTTTTTTGAGCATTAAAATAAGGACAACAATATAGGTAAAACCGGGAAACTGACCAAGACCTGTTTGGGGTGATTTTACTTAATGTTTACTCTCAGGTGGTCGCAGGCTTTGTAAACAAGCTGAAATACTTCTTCGAAATTTTTTTCTGTTCCGTAGTAAGGATCGGGAACTTCAAGATTTTCCCCCGGGTGAAGCGTATCAAGGAATAAAGACACCTTTTGTTTATGGGAATCGTTTTTAGCAAGGGAAAGAACATTTTTTAAGTTGTTCTTATCCATCACATAAATAAAATCAAACTTATCGAAATCACTCGCCGAAAATTGCCTGGCGCGTAATTTGCTAAGATCAACGCCGTTCTTTTTTGCATTGGCTATCGTGCGATCATCGGGTGCTTCTCCAATGTGATACGATGCAGTTCCTGCAGAATCTATTTCCAGTTTCAGATCATGTTTTTCGTTAAGATGAAGCATGATTCCTTCTGCCAAAGGCGAACGGCAGATATTACCCAAACAAACAAAAAGAATTTTTGGCATAAATAAAAATGAAACGGGGGGATGAATTAATTATAAATGAAGCGAAGCTTTTTTTGTCAATAACTGATCCTCAGTCTCCACATTATCTTCGTCTTTTATACAGCAATCAACCGGGCAAACCGCAGCGCACTGAGGCTCGTCATGAAAACCAACACACTCGGTACATTTATCAGAAACAATGTAGTAAACATCCATACTCTTTGGTGTTTGCGGGTCATCAGCGTCTGCTTCAAGCCCACTGTTTTGTCCTTTAAAAGTTCCCTTAACTCCGGTTCCGTCGGCAAAACGCCATTCAGCGCCACCTTCATAAATGGCGTTGTTAGGACATTCAGGTTCACAGGCCCCGCAATTAATACACTCATCTGTAATTTTAATTGCCATTTTATACTTAGTTTTGTGCTCCCTTTCACAGTGGTTCAAACCATGTTTAAAGCGGTGCAAATATACGATCAAAAACCATGATTTTAAAACAAAGAATAGAGACTTTTGTAAAAGTGGGTTTGTTTATAAACCGTCACTTTGCCGAGCCCGATCCCTCCGAAGTACAGCTACATCAGGGTTTGAACAAAGTTACCGAACTGGCTTATATTCACAATGGCTGGTTCAGCCTAAATTTTGTTAATCATGCCATTGCTTCTTTTGGAAGGATGTTGAACCGGGCCGATCTTGAAGCGTTTGCAACAAAAGAGGTAAAAGAGCCAAAAACAGTGGCTGTTATCTGCGCGGGAAATATTCCTATGGTGGGCTTTCACGACATTATGTGTGTGCTCCTTTCAGGAAATAAAGCCATGATCAAACTGTCTTCAGATGATGATGTACTTCTTCCTTTCTTTCTAAAACTGATTACATTTTACGAACCTGAATTTGAAAATTACATCCTGTTCGCTGCTGATAAAATGACTGCTTTTGATGCTGTAATTGCCACCGGAAGCAACAATACATCGAGGTATTTTGAGCATTATTTCGGAAAATACCCAAACATTATACGAAAAAACCGTACTTCAGTAGCTATTCTTTCGGGACATGAAACAGAAACCGATCTAAAGAATTTAGGAGCCGATATTTTTACATATTATGGGCTAGGTTGCCGCAATGTGAGCAAAGTTCTGGTTCCCGAAAATTATAATTTTAATGCCTTTTTCGAGGCCATTGTAGATTACGGATTTGTGATAGATAACAAAAAGTATGGTAATAATTACGATTATCACAGGGCTATTTATCTCCTGGAACAACATAAGTTCCTTGATAATAACTTTCTTATGGTAAAACAGAGTGCCGACCTGCATTCGCCGGTAGGGGTTTTACACTTTGATTACTATAAAAACGAAGAAGATGTAAAAAATTACCTGCTTGCCAATGAGCCGCAAATCCAATGTGTAGTAGGGAAGGGAAGGATTCCGTTCGGTTATTCACAAGAGCCTGTTATTACTGATTTCGCTGACAATGTGGACACCCGGGAATTTTTAGTATCTTTATAGGGTATATATGAATAACTTTTTAAAGTTTGTTGTATTACTTTGTGTTCCCATTTGTGCCAAAGCGCAGATTCCCACTGCCACCATTGTAACCTCAGGTTCCACTGTGTGCGCCAATGCGTCTCTGACCTTTTCAGCCTTAACCAGTAATACCCCCACTACATATCTTTGGAAAACCAATCCAACTACTTCGGTCACCATATTTCCGGATAATTCATTGCCTTCAGTTACCATTACTTTTGGCCGGGCAGGTGTACATTCTGTAAGCCTTACCGTAAGCAACGCAACCGGAAGTACTACAGTAGTGAGAAACATTACAGTTATCCAGAATGCCAATGCCTCTTTTAACGCCAGTCTTACCACTTATGGTTATCCGAACCAGCTTGTACTCACCAATTATTCTACTAATTATATAAAGAACTACTGGATCTTCAGTCATATTCCCGGACTTCCGGGCAAAGATTCAACAAACAATACAAGTATGACGTATAGCGCAAGCGGGGCTTACACCGTGTTGCTGGTCGCTGTTGGAAACAATGGCTGTAACGATACTTTACCTTACCGTTTCTTTATTTCTGATTCTTCGGGAGTTAACGCTCCAACCATTTTTACTCCGAACGGGGATGGTGTAAATGATATTTTTCGTCCAACTGTCAGAGGCGTAACTGAGCTTAAGGGTTGGGTTTATAACCGATTTGGAACTATTATCTGTAGCTGGGACAAAGTGAACGGATTCTGGGATGGATACACTACCAGCGGGGAACCTTGCCAGGATGGAGTTTATTTTTACATAGTTGAAGCCATTGGCTTCGATGGTAAATCTTATAAGATCAAAAACACCGTTACCTTAATTCGATAATTATTCTACGGGTTAATAACATATCCTTTAATTACAGCAATCAGAATTATTTTAAGGGGATCAGAAATGTGTCGCTTCAGCTTAACAAAGGCGAGGTGCTTGCTTTGCTTGGGAAAAGCGGAAGCGGAAAAACTACATTGATAAAATGTATTTATGGCCTGGAGGATATTCAACAAGGCGAAGTGCTCATTGGCGAAGACCGCGTACTTGGTCCGGCTTATTCTTTGATGCCCGGTCATAAAGACATGAGCCTGGTGAGCCAGGATTTTTATGTGCTCGACAATCATACCGTTGAAGAAAATATCTGGGACAAACTGATTGGGATAACCAATGAGGCCAAACTTAAAAGATCGACACAGCTTTTAAAATTACTTGATTTGGTGAATCTCAGAAATACCAAAGCCAGGTTTTTATCAAGCGGACAAAAACAACGTGTGGCCATAGCAAGGGCGCTGGCTATAATTCCCGAAGTATTATTGTTAGATGAACCTTTTAGTAACCTTGACAAAATTCTTACTGATAAATTATTTTCCTTCGTTATTAAAGAAGTAAAAAAGAATAAAACCTCTGTTATTCTTATAACTCATGTGGCCGATGAAGCTTTAAAATATGCCGATCGCATAGGTATTCTCGATTCAGGTAAAATCACACAGATAGGCGAGAAGTGGAAAGTATTTTATAAACCAAAGAATACAAAGCTTGCCGGCCTGCTGGGCGATTGCAACATCATCAAAAAAGAAGATGTTCAGAAACCTTCTAAAGAAATTAAATCAAAATTTCTTATTCGTCCTGATAAATTAAAGACCGAAGCCAATAAATCCGGAAATAATCTTCCTGTTACTGTTCTTCATTCTTCTTACAATGGTAAGTGCCACGAAATTCTTGCCGAAACCAAAAGCGGACATTCTGTTGTTATCTATTCCAATAAAAAGAAAGAGATCGGAGATAAAATCACAGTTGGAATTGAAATCTAACTATGAAACACGAACTTAAAATAGCCAAAATCTCAACCATCATCGTTTTTCTTGCTCTTATCAGAACTATTATTGAACCACTGCGTTTATTCTATGGCAGATCTATCAGCGAAATCCCAAGTCCTGAACTTATCCCTTACATTATAGGAGCATTATTTGCAGCAGTAGGATTATTTATAAGTACAATTTTTTATTATTACGGAAAAACAAAATTTGTAATAGCCGTGTGCGTACTTGTTATTATTGCCTTAGTGGTTGTAAAATACTGGTTCAACCTTAAGTAATTATTCCTTGATTAGCTTCTTGTTTACTTTTCCTTTTTCATTCTGAACAACCAGTGTATAAAGACCCGTTTCAAGCCCCGAAATGTCAATGTTTGTATACGAACTGAAATTACCTTTCAAAACTTCTCTTCCTATAGCATCTATGATATAAAAATCTGAAGTCTCGCCTGAATTCAAGCATACATATAATTTGTTGGTTGCCGGATTTGGTGCAATACGAAGCTCCATTTCATTCGAATTGGTTTTAAGCCCTGTGATTATCTGGCCACCACTTGCCAATACAGCTTCAGCCTGAACCAAAGCTTTGTTGCCTTCCTCCTGTAAAATAGCCATAGTAAAAATGCGTGAGAAATTCCATGAAGGGTGAACAGTAGATGTGAATGTGTTCACAACTGAATCTCCAATAATTGCCGGTAGAGTCATTGTTATTCCCTGCGCTCCACCAAGAGATTTACGAAACACATCGTGGTGTTTGCTTTCTCCGTTTGGCGCGCTGAAAAAGATAGTATCCTCGGCCAAAGCAATAAATAATCTGAGGTTACCTAACGAATGTGTTCCGGCTGTTTTTACAACAACTCTCGCTTTAATGGAATCGTTCGCGTATTTGGTTTGAGTAATTTTTATAGTAGCCGGGGATGATTGTCCTGTAAACGGGGTAAACATAGTAGCATCGTTATAATTGGCGCTGGAAGGAATAACGCTTCCCTGGATAACAATTCTTGGTGTTCCTCCAAAAATGCCGTAGTAGTTGGTTCTGCTGTTGTTTTCGGAAACATTGTGTTGGCTCAACGTACAGCCTGCATAAGGCGCGCTGGGATGAACAGCAAGATGAAGAATTCCGGGATGATTATCAAGGTTGGTATAAAACCCCGGGTTTCTGGCGGCGCAAATGCTGCAAAGTGTATTAGTGAAATGCTCGGCAACGACTTTTTTAGGAACCTGAGCGGAAATTTGCTGGAGGGAAATAATAAAACAAAAAATGAGAATGTTATTTTTCATGACAATGAGTTTTTATCAAAATTAAAAAGAGAAAATCTTAAGAGCGAAGCATAATTTTGGGATTATTAGCAAGCCCGATGTATTTACGATAAATGGGGGACCAAGGATTGATGATAAAGGACTAAAGATCTGGACAAGTCATAAATCATTAGTCCTTATCCTAATTAAAACTGGAAGTAAATAAAGGCCTGCATTTCGCCACTCATGAGCTGGTAAGAAACAAATACGACAATAATTCCAATAAGGCTCATCACTGCATAATGCTGGTTGGCGAACCAACTGCGGTATTGTTCTTTGAACTTTTCAGGGATCCAGTGGATGGCATAACCAAGGGCCATTATCGTCATCACAACTCTGTAACCTCTTAAGATATTTAAAGTCTGATCGCCTCCGAAGAAATTTCCTATCCTGTAAAAGATCATATTTACGGTTTCCATATCAGGACTACGGAAAAAGATTCTTGTAAAACTAATGAAAGCTAAGGTTACCAACATGAGAAAGAATTTCGTCGCCATGGATTCGTCCCCTTTCCAAGGTGTGATCTTCTTCCAGAATTTATGAATGATGAGTCCGAGTCCGTTCAAACCTCCCCATATCAGGAAGAGCCAGCTGCTTCCATGCCACAGTCCGCCAAGGAGCATGGTTACCATTAAATTAATATTCGTATTGATGGTTTGTATGATTTTTGGGAAGATATAAGCGAGAATTAATAACACAACGGCAATGCCTACCAGGACATAGATCAGGAACAGTTTTCCGGCGAGCAGGATCATGAATAAACAAATTACCACAATGGCAATGTAGGATCCTATGGTTCCTTCCTTGTTTCCTCCCAAAGGAATGTAAAGGTATTCCTGTAACCAGCTTGACAATGAAATGTGCCAGCGCTTCCAGAATTCGCTGGTACTGGTAGCTTTGTAAGGCGAGTTGAAGTTTGTTTTTAGTCTGAATCCAAGTATCAATGCGAGCCCTATTGCTATATCGGTGTAACCGCTGAAGTCCATATATATCTGCAGTGAATAACCAAATATTCCGAAAATAACTTCAACGCCGGAGTATAAATGCGCCTGATCGAAAATACGATCAATGTAATTTACCGCGATGTAATCGGCAACGATCTTTTTCATGAATCCATTCAGGATCCAGAACACCGACATCCCGAATTCAAATTTGCTGAGCTTATAAGGTTCATAGATCTGGTAAAGGAAATCATGAGCTTTTACAATTGGACCTGCAACTAAATGCGGAAAGAAACAAACGAAAAAGCCATAATCGAAAATAGACTTTACGGGTTGTATCTTACCACGGTACATATCAATGGTGTAGGAAAGAGATTGAAATGTAAAGAATGAAACGCCTACAGGGAGTAACAATTTATCGATACTAAACTTTGTATCGAAAAATGTATTTGAAAATTGCGCGAAATGATTAATGAAGGGCGTATTGATTTCCGCGATCTGGTTCACACTCTGGTGAAAGAAATAAGAGTATTTGAAATAACAGAGAAGGCTGAGGTTGAGTAAGACGCTCACGGTGAGATAAAGTTTCTTCGACAGCGTGGATTGGCTTTTATGAATTTGATTTCCCCAGAAATAATCGCTGATAATGGTAAAGAGTAAAAGTAATACAAACACCCCACTGGTTTTGAAATAAAAGAATAAACTAACCAGTAAAAGAAAAATCGTTCGGAGTTTACTCTTTTTATAAACTATAGAATAGATTGCGAGTACAACAATAAAAAATGCCCAGAAAAATAATTGGGTAAACAATAGTGGCTTGTCCTGGGAGTAAGCTAATATTTGATCGAAGATTGCGATGGCTTATTTTTTCTTGTTATTCTTGTAAGAGTTGATCAGTGTTTCAAACATCATGGTTCCAAGAACCGTATATCCCTTCGGTGAGAAATGAACCCTGTCTTTGGCCGCCAGTCCAACTTTTTGCCATTTAAGCATAGACTTGTATCCGCCCATTACCGAGTAAAGATCCCACACGCCGACTTTATGTTTTTCCATCAATTCAAACATGGCGTCTTTAGTCTTAACTGTTCGTTTATTGGCCGTTCTTCTTCGAATGAAATTGTCAGTGGTAGTTGTGAGAAGGATCGCCACATCAGGATTCACGGACTTCAATTTCATAATGAGACTGTCGTAATGCTCAATGTATTCTTCTTTCTCGAAATCTTTTGCCTGCGTATCGTTAACGCCAAGCGACATTATAACAAGGTCGGGCATGATCGTTTTTAACTGGTCCTCGAAGTAGGTACATTTTAAAAACGACCCGCTGGCCGCGCCATTAGCGCCAAGCGCAGCAAGATAAAACCCGTTGGCCAGATTGGATTCAAGACTGAATCCATATAAAACAAAATCTCTCTGCAGAGAATCTTTTCTTACAAGATCAAAACTTAAAGAATCTACCGGCATTTCAATATCAAATTGCGTATAACCCAATTCTTTCTTATCAATGCGAACAGCTTTTAAATTATGAGAAGCCGTAATAGTAAAATCAAAACTCGCGTTGAAGTTATGATACACTTTCACAACATTAAACCCTTTGAATAATGCTCTTCTTGTTAACGCCACACCAAAGTTATTGGCGCTATCATTACTCGTAATACTCATACCGCACATACCCAACGGAAGGCAAAAATCTCTTCCAACGCAGCGGCATTTTTTCCAGCTGCCATTGGAGAAAGAAGTGGCGTAAGGTGGACTATTGGTCTTTGCCAGTTTGTATGGAAATACAAAATATCCTCCTCCCGAAGGTTTAAAATACTGATTCAGCTGATCAATAAAGGTATTGCTCCAGGTGCCTCCCTGTACGTGCGAACCACCAATATGGGCAACGGAAATTTGTTTTCTTTTTTTCTGTTCGAAAGAATCAAGTTTTGCATAAAGATTCATGAAGGCCGAACTATCTTTTGAAAAGTACATGTGATTAAGCTCGTACTTTATGAAATTGTATTTCTGAGGTTCTTGCGCGGTAACTTTTAACACGACAAAAAAAGCAATTATGTATATAAGTTTCTTCATTACTTTTTCGTTTTTAAATAAGCGTTGTATTCTGAAATAAGAGCAGAATAAAATAGTGTAGCAATTTTACGGGCACCCTGAGGACTAAAATGTATATAATCTGTCGCGGCGAGTTTCTGGTCAACCCAGCTGGCCATACTGTTAGAGCCGCCCATGCAATCGTACATGTCAAAAAAGGCACAGCCACTTTCCATAGCTACTTTTTTGATAGCGTCGCGTGTGGCTTCCAAATGAGGATGTGTTACATAATCGGTTCCGCTTTTTACACTCATATCTGCCGGGCCAATGAAAATGAAGCTGGCGTTCGGGGCCATTTTTTTAATGATCGATATTTGTCCTTTAAGATATCCTGCGTAGTTAACCGCCATAGTAGCGTCTTTAATGGAAGGAAGGGCATTTCCTCCGAATTGAAGAATGATCAGTTTTACGTTGAGATAATCATAAAACTGTTTCATCTGGGCAAAACTAACCTGGTGATAAAACGTTCCGCTGCTTCCGCGTAAAGCAATATTATCTACCATAACGCCATTATCGCTTTCGAGGGAAAAAGCATAAAAATCAGGACTATCTTTTCCACTGAATTTGAACTGATGCGTTAATGAGCCTAATCCAACGTTGTATTCTTTTATTCTGAACGAACCGCCTGCCTCAAGACTGTCGGCGCCGCTTAAGGCAGGACCGTCATAAAACTCGCACCACGTTTTGGTTTGTGATCCACCATAAAATAATTTGATCTTTTTGTAATTGGTGTTGTTGGCACCGCCAAGCTTGGTTGTGGTAATTTTAATTTCGGAGTTAATAACAGAAGTTGTATCGGTTATTTTTTTGTAATTGCAATACCTGGCAAACCCTGCGAGTACACCATAATTACTATGTGAAACGCGTTTGTCCTTTGAAGTAAAAACATTGTAACGGTCCCATCCGGCGCTCCAGGTAATTCGGTTGGTAACGCTCGGAGAAATTGGCATAAAGGAAATGAGTCCCGGACCTTGCCCGCCAAACTGTCCCTGTAACTTTAATCTTAAATAGTCGGTAATGCGATCTCCTTCAATCTGGCTGTCGCCGTAATGAAGCACGCGTATTGATTTAGGATTCGTTTTGAGGCCAACAAGTGATTCGAAAAAACTGTTAAGTACATTTTTATTGGTGTATTGCAATGAGGTAATAAGTTTTTTTACGACAGTATCTTTTGGAGTTGTGGCCACACTTGCGGTATCAATAGTATCGTTTTCAACAACAACCGTATCGGCGTTATTAACCGCTTCAAGTATTTTTGAAATATCCTTCTTTACAGGTTTTGTTCCAAACAAGGTATTAAGCGAAGGAAAGTTTAGTGTAAAATTACCTGCAATGTGAACACCTTGTTCCGGGAATAAATTGGAAATTAATCCCAGGCTGAGGAAGAAAAGCACGGCAAATAAAAGGCTATGGAATGGCTTGTGCATCCTATAAAAGTAAAAGCTATACACACCTGCGAACGACTTTTAAAAAAGAGTTGTTCACAACATAGTTTGAATAATTATGTCATGTTAAAAGAAGCCTGTAATTTTACGGCATTATTCACGGAACAAACAAATACCTTGTTGTAATTGCCGGGCCAACGGCTGTTGGAAAAACATCTCTTTCCATCGCACTCGCCAGGCATTATAATTCGGTTATTATTTCATCTGATTCGCGACAGTTTTACAGGCAAATGGATATTGGAACAGCCAAGCCATCAAAAGAACAGCTTCATGAGGTAAAACACTATTTCATTGATACAAAAGATATCAGCGAACTTTATGGCGCCGGGCATTTCGAAAAAGACGCCATTACTTTACTTAATGAACTGTTCAAAGAAAAAGATATTGTATTTATAGTTGGAGGCTCGGGATTGTATATTGACGCGCTTCTTAATGGCGTGGATGATTTTGCAGATGTTCCCACCGGAGTGCGTGATAAACTCAATAAACAATTCGAAGAAAACGGAATAGAGTGGCTGCAGAACGAATTGAAAACATCAGATCCCGAATATTATGAAAGTGTGGATATTAATAATCCTCAAAGAATTATTCGTGCGCTTGAAGTTTTCGTACATACAGGCAAAAAATTTTCATCTTTCCTGAAAAATAAAACTGTGGAAAGAAATTTTATCCCGGTCAAACTATTCATTAATACCAACCGTGAAAAATTATACTCACAAATTAATTCCCGCGTTGATGATATGATGGCACAGGGTTTACTGGAAGAGGTAAAGTCGCTCGAAAAATTTAAAGATCTTAATGCACTCAAAACGGTTGGTTATAAAGAATTATTTGAACACCTCGAAGGAAAAATGACCCTGAAAGAGGCGGTGGATAAAGTAAAACAACATACCCGCAATTATGCCAAACGCCAGGTAACCTGGTTTAAGAACAGGGGAGAGTGGGAGGAGTTTGAACCCGGCGACATTGAAAAAATTAAAGCGTACATCGATATCATCATGAACCATGGCTAAACTACTTTCTTTTTTAGATGATTATAAAAGACTGGAGAAACCTGTCTTTAATGTGATTGTATCGGAGTTTTTTATACAATTAGTGAATGCTACCTTTCTCACTATACTTCCGTTGTATATGCATAAAGAAGGTTTTTTGCCGGCAGAAATAGCGATTTATATTACGTTTCGTTACATAGGAGTATTTATACTTGCTTTGCCACTTGGCAAATTCATCAAAGGGAAAAAACTAATGCCTTTATTTTATCTTTCAAATTTCTGCGTGCCTTTTTTTGGAATATGCATTGTAATATGCGTTGGCCTCAAATTAAAGATCCTGATGATCCTGTTTCTGTTATTATGGGGAGCCTCATTTACATTCATGCAGATTCCAATATCGCCCTTCATTCTCCGTAACTCTGTAGCCGAAAATCACACCGCAGGTATTGCGTTAAGCTACAGTACATGGAGCTTCGGCGGTATTGTGCAGGGTTTAATTACAGCCATACTTGGTTATATCAATGCGCAAATATTCAATGAACGGTTTATACTGATCTTTTTCTGTGTCATGGGTTTTGCGGGACTCTGGTTTCTTTCGCGAATTAAGAATTTTAATGAAATAAATTTCGACATAGAAAGAACACTCACGAAAAAACGTAAAACAGATTGGGGCATTGTCATCAAGGCTTTAATTCCAACTCTGATCATTGCCACGGGCGCGGGTCTTACCATTCCTTTTATCAGTTTGTTTTTCAGCGATGTTCATCACCAGTCCACAGAAGGATTTTCGGTTTTGAGCGCTGTGGCCTCAGTATTGGTGGCTTATGGAGCCTTAATGGTTCCTAAGATCAAACAATACATTGGTTATAAGATCGCGATCCCCACAACTCAATCTTTTGCGGTGATCTCACTTGTGGCAATGGCCACGACACAACTTTACAGCCAACACGCCATTGCTTTAGTAATAGCAGCGGCATGTTACCTGTTACGTCAGCCTCTGATGAATATGGCCGGACCAATGACAACCGAGTTAGTTCTCAAATATGTTGGAAGCAATAACCGCGAAATTACAAGCGCGCTTACTTCGGCGATCTGGAGCGGAAGCTGGGTGTTAAGCGGTATTATGGTAAGCATTTTATTTGCTACAGGATTTCATTTCGTTAATATTTTCTTAATTACTTCTCTTCTGTACGGATTTGGCGTAGTAATGTATTATTTGCTTATATTAGACTACAACAAACGCGAAGAAAAAGGTCTCATTGAGAACTAAATTAAAATACTTCCTCCTCTTACTGCTTCCATTTACGGTAAAATCGCAAACGCTTGATTTAAATCTTGTGAAGGCAAATTACACTCTCTTTTCAGGAAATATTTACGCGTTCGGGTTTTCTGTGCAGGGAAAAAGCACCAAACTCATGGTGTACAAAATAGCCCGGGATCTTAAAGTGAACGATAGTCTTTCGGTTGACGCCGGAAAGGCAAGTGCCGACGATTTTCTTCAGATCACCTCTGATACACTTCATGATTTTCTGAATATCTACATTCAGAAAAAAGAAAAGAAAATAGTTCGGATTATCCGTCTTGATAAAAACCTAAAGCAGGTGGCCGATGTTTCTGATGTTGATGTGGCTAGACTTAACGCCATTGCCGCTTTTGAAAGCGAAATATTCTATTACAAAAAAGATGTGTATACGATAAGGGCGGTTAGCCAGGATAGTTCCGGAAAACAATTCTTTCTGAATAAATATTCATTAAAAGCAGAGGACAAAAATTTTGAATATGAACAGAAATGGCAGTTTCCTTTCGAGAGAAGTAATATCAATTCGGCTCATGTTGTTTCGGCCGACAAACAATTTGTTTTTTTATATGTGAATGTTCACGATGGAGCAAAAAAAGGACAATGGGTACTTAAGATAAATGCAGTTTCAGGGACATTAATCCGCGGTACAAAGCTCACCTTTAAAGGCGATCCGGGCTTTTATGCTTATGGAAAAATTATGAGAGATTCTACCGAAGGAATGATCTATGCCATGGGACAGAAATTATCGGAAACAGAATTGGACCAGAAAGAGAATAAATTCAACATCTTAAGTAAGCCAGCGGTTGTAATATATCTTTCGAGAATAGATTCCGCGGGAGAACTGCTTGATAAAAATGAATATAAAATTCCTATAGTTGAGCCCAAAGGAAATAAAACACCGAACAGTTACCTGGTAAGAATGCAGAAACTAAAGAAGAAAGATGGAAATCTGAGCTTTGACCTTGATGTGTATAAAGGAAGTAACATGGGTTGTTATTCATACTGCAACACCACTTCGCATAATCTTATCTGGGAAGAAGGATTTGTTCTTGAAAAGACTTCAGTATCAACAAATACACTGGTTGAAAAATATTATTTCAATAAAGACAAACTTGATATGAATGGGAAGCTATGCATTGATAGTCTGAATGAATTTGAAAAGTTTTATTACAAATCCATTCCTTTCGAGGTAAAAACGGGTTATAAGTTCGACGATTTAAATAATGTTGTTATTCTTTTAAAGAAAAGCGACGCTAAAAAAGCGCAGGACAATTATTCCATCCTCAACACTGTAAACAAAAATTTATTGATCACGCGTATTGATGATATCAACAAAAACGAAGAGCCTGGGATTATAGTCCTTACAAAAAACCAATACCTCATCAAGCGGCAAATTGCTCCCGGTAAATTTCAGTTGAAGATTGGGGCGTGGTGATAAAAAAGTCTTCTGCGTACCTCCGCGAATCCTTCTGCGCTTTCTGCGAGAACCAAAAAAGTACTAACTTTACCGCATGATCCAACGTAAACAAACTTTATTTTTATTGCAGGTTGCTTTTTTAAGCTTATCACTTCTTTTTGTACCAACACAGTTTATTGATTTCTCACACGGCGAACCTTTAATCGCCGCATTAATTCCTGTTAATTATCCGGGTTATATGTCCACCAGCGGACATTTTGCAGCTATAGCTTTAAATGCTGTTGGGCTGATTCTTGCATTTACAACTATTTTCCTCTTTAAAAAACGGGAATTGCAAGTTAAGTTAACTTATGGTTTAATATTGATTTATGTTATTCTTACTTTAATGATAGCTTTTTGTCCTTTTGTTGCAAAGGCTGATGGATTAACTGTTGAAGCAAGTAAACATCCGTTTGGATACATTATATGTGGGGTTGCGGTTATAGCCGCCTTTTTAGCCGCCCGCTTCATCAAAAAAGATATAGAACTCCTCAAATCCGCTGATCGTATTCGTTAAGAGCTATTTGGTTTGAGCCGCAGATTACGCGAATTCACACAAATGATCTGCGTAAATCCGTGTAATCTGTGGCTTTAAGACATCGTGTAATAAATTTCTGTTCAAAACTTGTTAATTAACTAAAAAACAGTATTTTAGTGGTCCCTCTTATGGCCGCCAGATACTTTTACATAGTTTTTGTCTGTTTGCTCTCAAAATTCGCTTTTTCCTACGGCGATGGTCCGGGAAAAAGAAGCGATTCCCTGAAGACCTATAAGTTTATTTCCAAAACAAAACTGGCCCACATAATTGATTCTGTCTTTGAGAAAGAAAATGTTACTCCAAAAGATGTCGATCTTCTTAATTACTATGCGAGCATTTTAAAAAACAATAATTGCGATTCGGTAAAGATCTCTGAATTTAATCTTAATGAACTCAGCTTTTATTCAAAGACCGACGAAGCTATTTTATTCCCTCTGGTGAGCTTTGACAGTATACCTGTATCGTTTAATCTTATTTTAGAGAACGATTATCTCAGTTATTATTTTGCGCCATTTAAAGGCGTTATTACTTCCAATTACGGCTGGCGAGAGGGTCGAATTCATAAAGGAATTGACATTGACCTGGAGAAAGGTGATAAAGTGTCTGCAGCTTTTGATGGTAAAGTTCGTTTTGCGAAAAAACAAGGGGGCTTTGGTAATGTAGTTATTCTCATGCATCCAAACGGGCTCGAAACAGTTTACGCACATCTGTCAAAAATAAAAGTTAAGGAAGGCGATGTTGTTTTAAGCGGACAAACCATTGGCCTTGGTGGAAACACTGGTCACAGTTTCGGATCGCATTTACATTTCGAATTAAGATATAAAGGTCACGCGATGAACCCTGCCACATTTATTTCGTTCACAGAACATAAGCTCATTTATCATACCGTTACCATTAAAAACTCAAAACATATTCTTTGCGCGTTTCCAAGTAATAGCAATCTTCATACTGTGAACAGGGGAGAGAGCTGGAGCCTGATCGCGGGTAAGTATGGAATTTCTACAAAAGAACTTCTTGCTTTAAACGGCGTTGCTAAACGTTATTATCTTAAACCGGGACAACAACTCAGGATCAATTAATTGAATTCGAAGACTTCCCTTGCTATAAGTTATTTGTTTTAGTGGCCTGCATTTTTGTAACCATTTGGCTTTTCTCCGGAATTGATCTTGTTGAGGGACAAAGTCACTTTTCGGCACAAACGTTTATTCATCTTTCTTATCATACTGCTTCCCCCGTTACTTACAATTGTTCTCATGTTTAGGCTTGGTGTTGTTTGTGCACTGGATGCCTGGGCAGATTTTTATCACATAGAGATAGATACTTTTCTAAATACGACGACAGTTTTTTTGAATCGCGTGGCTGAAAAATAAGGATCTCCTATGGTTTCACCTAGGTAAAACATGCATGTTAGATTCTTTGATCTATATTTTTATTCACTTAGGTTTGTTATGCCTTCCGTCTAAAAACCATATTTAAAATGAAAAAAATACTCCCTCTTATCATCGCCGGTATTATTATGGTGGTAGCTATCACCTGCACAAATCATAAAGAAGAACATAAAGACAAAAAAAACAGTGATAATGTTTGGGTTGAATATCAACCTATTCCTAAAGGCTTTGATTACCCGGCTAATACAGGTACGCTTAACACTGCTGTTGTGAATGCCGATATTGTATCTATTCGCGGTCATGCATGGTCTTTATTTGCAGGCATGATGCAGCCTGCTTCAAACAATGTTAACTGGCCTGTTTGGTATACATGGCCAAATTCTGTGGATGCCATGCGTATTAAAGAAAAATTCTGTCAGGGAGAAACAGGCCTTGAAGCAAAACCGGGTAAGGACATGTTTTTGTCGTTAATACAACAAAACAAATTACACAAGACATTGGTCGGCACTATATTGGATACTCTTCGAACACCTTATTATCCAATTCCCAACCAGGTAATTGAAATGTTCAAGAATTCAGATGTATTCAGAAACAACTTTTCGACTATTATTCCAGGGAAACATTTTTTGTTCAATGGGGATATTATGATTCCAACTGAATCATTGAGCAGCGATGCATTCAACTGGATCAACAATAACCGTTTTTATAATAAATCGGTAATGGATTCTTTATACTCAGGTAATAAAGGTAAAAATCTGAATGCGCCATCATCCTACATTGTTACCAAACATATGTACTGGCCGGTATTGAAGGGGCAGTTGAATCTTGTGCCTGTTTGGAAAGCATCTTCTTTCTCACCCGACTATGCAGGTTACGCGGGTTATGAAACATGGAAGCATTTTGTAGCCATTGATCCCGGTCATATAACCAATAACGTTATTCCGTCAAAACTTTCTTACCTGTATAACGTTTATAATTTTGATACTACCAGATTTATTGGACCTGTAAAAGTTGATAGACCTAAGGTTTACAGCATAAATGATTTCTATTATCATCAGATCACTCAGGCAGATTGGAATTCTTTTGACGCCAGCGATAAAGCCATTTTAATGGCGTCAAGTTATTGGGCCTATAATAAGCCAATTGGTGTAGGCGATTACCTGGTTACTATTGCATCACATATTAATACCAAAGAAATATATAGCTGGACAATGCAAAGCGCCTGGTGGAGCGATACGCCGGATGATGGTCCTTATTCTAAGAACAGACCAGCTCTTGCCAACGCTAAAGGACCATGGCGCCATTATGAGTTAGTTGATGCTTATGGTGTACCGGTTAACAATGCAAATCAACTGCCAATGGCAAGCAATCCGTATATTGAACTGGTTATTCATCCTCAGCAAACTAATTGCAATAATTGCCACATGCGTGCCGGTTATCCTGAAGCCAATAGTTCTTTTGTAAATGGGGCATCTTATCAGAATCAAAGCTGTAAAGATCTGTTAATGAAATTAACAGAGAAAACTTCTTGTTTGCAATATTATATGCGTACAGATTTTCAGTGGATCATTCCTGATTATACGCATTATAAACTTTTATGTAGCGAGAAAGCTCACTAATTTTCGATGAAGACAATAAATAACTTAGATCACCGAAAGTTAAAGGATAAAGGAATAAAAAATGTTGCAGGTCAGGATAAAAATGAAAAGTACTATTTTCTAAACGCTTCCGATGCCTTCCTCACACTTCCATGCTTCAACAGCAGAGTTTTGGCTTCTTCGTAATTTTCAATACCTGTGTTTTTCATTACCATCTTTGTTCCGCGGTCAACCAGCTTATTATTGCTTAGCTGCATATCCACCATTTTATTTCCTTTTACTCTTCCGAGTTTTATCATTACTGAAGTGGAGATCATATTAAGAACCAGTTTCTGGGCAGTTCCGCTTTTCATACGTGTTGAACCGGTAACGAATTCCGGACCCACTACAACTTCTATAGGAAATTGAGCCACTTTAGCCACGGTGCTTCCTTCATTACAAGTAATGCATCCTGTAAGAATTCCGTTTTTGTTGCATTCTTCCAAAGCACCAACCACGTAAGGCGTTGAGCCCGATGCCGCGATCCCGATCACAAAATCATTCGTATCAATATTATATTTTTTGAGATCGTCCCATCCTTGTTTTAAATCGTCTTCTGCAAATTCAACAGCCTTGCGAATGGCGTCATCGCCGCCGGCAATAAGGCCAATCACTTTCCCGTGACCAATGCCATAAGTGGGCGGACATTCACTCGCGTCAACAATTCCCAATCGCCCGCTTGTGCCAGCGCCGAGATAGAACAAGCGGCCTCCATTTTTCATTTTTTCTGCAATGGCCGTCACCATTTTTTCAATTTGCGGAATGGCTTTTTCTACCGCGTTGGGAACGGTTTTGTCTTCCTTGTTCATATTGGAAAGAAGCTCGGCAACGCTCATTTGTTCGAGGTTGTTATAATATGAATCGGATTCGGTAGTTTTCATATTTAAAGTTAGTTCAAAAAAAAATCCCGGTTTGTTTACCGGGATTCTTTTTATTAAAAGATCATTGTTATTTGGTGACAATTAATTTAGAAACACGTTTGATTCCTGAATCGCTTACAACATTAACGATATAAACACCGCTTGTAAGATCTGTTGTTTCCATTACGATTCCAGATTGACCTGAAGCTAATTTACCCAGGTTTTCAGATTTAACTACACGTCCGTTGATATCAATCACATGAACTGTTGCAACTTCTCCCTGAACACCTTCGAACTTTACAAATACACTTCCGTTAGTTGGGTTAGGAATAAGCTTAAGTCTGCTTTCAGCCTTAGCTTGTTCTTTTTCATTTACAGAAACAACGTATGAAGCCAGGTAATCGTTATTGGTCCAGATACCCCTTCCGTTGGTTGCGATAAAGATCTGACCAGAATTATAACAATTGTAATTTTCCATAGTCTGCTGCTTAATATCGAAGATCTGCACATTAGGAAGCTGGTTGTTGTTTACATTATTCCAGGTTGGCGATGCAGATGTAATGTCATTCGTAAAGAACAATCCGTTATCAGTACCCACGAACATCTTTTTGTAATCTCCTTTTTCAAGTAAAGAGCAGTATGTTTTCAGACTGGTAGGAAGTAATGCCGTTTTGTCTGTCCAGGTAATATTCGTACTGTTTGATTTACGAATATCATTTGTGCTGAATTTTACAAGGCTTCCACCTGCATCATCGAAAGTAAGCGCCATTAGTGAGTCATTACTTGAAATACTCATACTTGAGATCTTTTTAGTGAATGTTCCGATTAACGTTGTACGATAAGGGCAACGAGGATTCATTGTATAAGTGATCGAGTTAGTTGGCTGGCCATACGAGAATAGGTTGGTGTGTTGTTTACCTCCATAGCCTTTTGATGTAGAATCAACAATTGTGAAGACCTGCGACACACGATAAAGGTTATGAGTAGAAGCTCCGGCATCGGTAGCATAATAAAGGTTAGTTCCGCTTTTTCCCCACTCAATAAGATAAGGCTTACCTGTTACGGTAATTGTATTTTGAGTAGGAGCACCTGTTGCATCAGTTGTGTAAACTGTACCGCCGGTAGAACTTACAGTAACGAAGCTTAATGGCGTATTTAAATCTAGCGGAGCATTTGATACACGGATAGAGTGTTGAGGGCCAAGAGCAGCACCACTTGTGTAAGGAATAGCAAGACGCGCTGAGTATTTTGTGGCCACTTTTAATACCGGGTTACCAATAGCCTGATTCGTGCTTGTGTTCCAGCTCATAGGAGTTGTTGTTGATGAAGCACCAACAATAGTTGGAGTAATAATACTATAAGTATTGGTCATTGTAGAAATATTGGCATCTACAATTTTAATTGTAGAGCCTGGCTTATACTTATAATATACAGTTGCAATTACCCGCAAATAATCCGCAGGATTTGAAGCTGCAGGGCTTGAAGTTGGGTTTGATGTGAAAAGTGGGGACGCCAGCGTTACGAAGATCTGGTCGAGGTTTGTGGTGGCGTTAAGAATCACCTGGTTTGAAGTCAGAGGGGTCGCATTCGGACTTCCGGTAACACTTGCTATTTGCGCAATTGTTGTACCCGTTGCATTTGCAGTATAGTTATTAGCTAATTTAATAGATAATGTATTTGTGTTAACCTGCGAATAGTTTATTATACCCACTTGAGCAGGTGTTGCAGGAATTACTACAGTGGTTGTTCTGATAGTAATACTATCAATAAGAGCTGAAGCTTGTGGACGACCAACACTGAATGAGAATTGAGTAGTGGCAGTTAAAGTAGTGATTGTACTTCTTGCAATAGCTGTATCATTATAAAACAACATTGAATCAGGCGATAACAATGTTCCGTAGTTTTCCCACATTTTAAACGGTGTACCTGAAATGGTATAAGTACTGTTTAATAAGCTTTGTACAGTTTGGCTTTTTGTGTTTTGAACAAAGTCAGATAAGTTAGAAACGCCCGTTGTTACGTCTGCCGTTCTGTAAACCGCTCCTGAACTTGAAGAGAAATAAGCCGCTTTTGGAAGAATCTTAGAATATTCAGTATTAAAGATGTCACCGGTTTCGTAGCTTAATTCCTGTGTTACTAATGGATAGTTACCGTTAAAGAACGTCATACCATTACCACCTGTACCACCAATATACGTTTGGAATGGACTAAGAGTTGTTCCGGCAGCAGCAGTAGGCGATCCCGTAGCTCCAGGGAACCTGTCGATACTTACCGAGTTGAACTGACCCGTTACAAGTCCTTTATAGAATGGCTGGAATGAAGGAGGGAACAGGCCTGCACTGGTAATATCAATTGAACGGTAGATACCAGCATCAGTTACGAAATAGAATTTAGTACCAATGATTTTGATGTCGTGAATGTTTTCGTGAAGATAATATTGTGAATTTAAAGCGAAAGGACTTCCAGCCTGGATCCATGTTCCTGAAGGCGAACTATTGGTTCCGCCGGTACGTTGAAATACATAAAAATAATAGCTTCCCATCATAAGCACGTCTGAGCTTGAAGGGCTAACCATAATTGTGTGAGCGTAATCACCCGATGCTAAAGTTCCACCATTTGATAAAGGATCTAATTGTGAAGAACCAACTAAGATATTACCCCATGTGCTTCCACCATCATAAGAAACAAATAAACCTTGTAAAGTTGAAGAGTTCCTGTTTGGAGGAGGCAATTGTTTTTTAGCGCATGAAGCATAAATAACATTAGGATTTGAAGGTGCAACAGCTAATTCGATCCTTCCGTAATTTACTGCAGGAACCGCTGCGTGAGTTGGGGTAATATTAGAAAAAGTGGTTAATGAACCATCACTTTTATAAACCATTGAGTTAATAAGACCGGTTCCTGAAACAAGGCTTGGAGAAGCTGTTTCGTTCCCGAAAGAAAAATATAAAATACCATTACTGTTAAATTCAACGTCCTGACCAATTGTTAAATCTGTTGTAGGAGAAGGAACAGCGTTGATCCAGCTTGAACCGCCATTAACTGAAACCAACACTCCCAGGTTTGTAGCAAGAGCTATTTTCTGAGGATCGGAAGGATGGCAAGCGATCCTGTTAATTACTGTACCCGTAATTGTAGCGTCAGAACCAGTAACTGGTGTAATAACGCTACCCACTAATTTATATAACCCTGTACCAGGCAAAGCTTTTACTTTCTGACTAGGTCTTAAAAAACCTTCACCTGTTGCAACATATATTGTTCCATCAGCCGACTGCGAAAGGTAACTGATGTTTCTCACCGTTCCCTGATCGTTCAATGGAGCCCAGTTTACCCCGCCATCAGTGGTTTTAAACAAACCGCTGGTTGTACTTCCAACATACATGGTGTTTCCGCTTGCATCAGATTTATCAATAATCATGTTACGTGCACGACCGGCAGTATAGATCGGACCGGCAGGTGACCATGTAAATGTTGTTTGAGCGTCAGCGGTTGCAGTAAGACCTGCTAAACCAACAAAAATCAGAGATTTAACTAGTTTTTTTTGTAGAAACTTTATCATATTACTTTTGGTTTACTTGGGTATTATATATTTTTAACAAAAATGTTTAATTTTCTTTAAATATCAAAGGGTTGTTTATTTCTTTTTTTTAGCCCCGTATATTTTTAAGAATCTTAAAATTTTTATAAACTTAGTCATTATCAGGGCTTTTTAAGCCTCGTTTTTTTTAAAATGACCTTTCTTTCTTAGAAGTGGTAAGTTTTAACGCATTTCTGGTCATATTTTAAATAAAAAACCCCGTATCGGATTTTCCAGTACGGGGCTCAATTATCTGGGTTTTATTTTAAAAACGTTCGAGTTGTGAGAAAAAGAAGTTAGATTCAATTTCCGCGTTTTCATTACTGTCGCTACCATGAACAGCGTTTGCAGCAATTGATTTTGCAAACATTTTACGGATTGTTCCTTCTTCAGCCTTGGTAGGGTCTGTAGCACCGATAAGTTTACGGTAATCGGCCACCGCGTTATCTTTTACAAGAACCGCTGCCACAATTGGTCCGCTGCTCATGTATTCGGTAAGTTCTCCATAAAAAGGACGCTCCTTATGAACGGCATAGAATTGCCCAGCCTGTTCCTTGGTTAGTCTCATGTATTTCATAGCTAAGATCCTAAAGCCTGCCTTGTTAATCACGCTAAGAATTGGGCCAATATTATTGGCTTCAACCGCGTCAGGCTTTATCATTGTAAATGTTATGTTTCCTGTCATATTCGTTATTTGGAGGGGCAAAAGTATTTAAAACATTGAATTCGTGCAAGTTTTATTTGGTTAAAACTAACTTCGCAATTACATCACTTCTTATTATATTAGCTGTGTAATTAATAAAAATAAGATGAAAAAAATCTTTACCCTCGTTTGCTTCTTCACTATGTTTGTTGCCTTCTCCCAGGCACCAACAACCTGTTCACTTGACCCCACATTCATTGTCATGAATAAATATGGTATCTGGCCCGATAGCGCTATGAACTTTGTTTCTGGTACCGTTGGCATGCCTTACGGACAAAATCTTACAGTAAAAGTACCTAAGGATACAACTTCAGGAAGCGTTACTTTTTGTTTTAACCGCGTTGAGGTTTCAACTCCCACAACCGCCGTTAACTTTAATCTTCCTCCGGGGCTCACACTTATTGCGGGTCCTACTGTAACCAATACTTCGGGAACTTATAAATTTCCGGGTAATGCCAATGGTTGCGCTGTAATTTCAGGTACGCCAACAGTGGCTGGTACATATACACTTCAATTTAAAGTACAACCTTATTTAACACCTGCTTTCTCGTCCTGTTCTTCAAGCCCGAATGTGAATGGAGGAAGCGCTCTTGTTGCGCCAACCACCCTTGTATATTATAAAATAACCATTAACCCAGTGGCTGGTGTAAAAGAAGAGGTTACTTCTAAATCAATGAATCTTATTAATGTTCCTAATCCGGTAAACGGAAAGACAACTATTAAGTTTAACGTGAAAGACGAATCGCCCGTAAAAATATCGGTATTCAATATTCTTGGAGACAAGATCCTTGAAGAAAGATTCAAAACCGCCTATGGCGAAAATGCTTATGAGTTAGACGCTTCGCATTGGAGCAATGGTATTTACTTATATACTATTAACTATAAAAATCATTCGGAAACAAAACGTATGATTGTAAACAACATGCGTTAATGAGCCGTCAGACCTTTGATCTTTTAATTCTAGGCTCTTCTTCCGCCAGCCCTACTTCAGAAAGAAATCCAAGCGCTCAGCTCCTCAACATAGCTGAGCGCTATTTTTTAATTGACTGTGGCGAAGCAACCCAGATTCAGCTTAGAAAATACAAGGCAAGGTTCCAGTCCATCGACCACATATTTATATCGCATCTGCACGGTGACCATTTTTTTGGTCTGCCCGGCCTGCTAAGCAGCATGCACCTCCTCGGAAGAAAAAGGGAAATTGTGATTCATTGTCCAAAAGAACTTAAGGGAATCATGGATGCAATTAATTCTGTGTCCGACACAACCCTTAATTTTCCAGTTATATGGCAGTTTACCGATAATAATGGCTTTAATTTAATATTTGAAGATCAGAAAGTAGAGGTGTATTCTTTTCCGCTTCGCCACCGTATTTATTGTACTGGTTTCCTGTTTAAAGAAAAGCCATTGCCAAGAAATATAAATAAGTTTAAGCTGGAGCAACTCAATATTTCAACGGCCGACATACTTAATCTTAAAAAAGGACTTGATGTTGTTAATGAAAACGGGGAGCTCATTAAAAACGCCGATGTTACCCTGGATCCGCCGGAAACAAGAAGTTTTGCGTACTGTAGCGATACTATTTTTGATCCAACGATTTGTGAATACGTAAAGGAGGTGGACCTTCTTTATCACGAAAGCACTTTTCTTGATGATCAAATAGCCCGCGCCAAAAAAACATTTCATACCACAGCCAAACAGGCTGCCGAAATTGCCACCCGGGCCAATGTAAAAAAACTATTGTTGGGTCATTTTTCAGTGCGTTATACCGACCTTAATGACTTTATTACGGAGGCTAAACCCATTTTTAACAATTGCGATTTAGCAATAGATGGGAAAAAAATTGAAATTTAATTTAGATTTATTCCTTAATTTTGTTTAAAATTGTTCTAAATAAAAATGGTCAAAGTATTAATCGCAGATAAAAACTTTCTTTCACGTGTAGGACTCGAGCTTTTGGTTGGAGAATTGAAAGGTTTTGAACTCGTGCCAACAGTTTGCGGCGATAAAAACGACCTTATCAGCCAGCTGCAGTTATCTAAACCAAATCTTTTAATTACAGATCATACTACACTGGGAATCAGCGGTTCTGACTTAAAAGAAATCGTTAGAAAATTTCCAAGAACCCGTTTTCTTGTGATAACCGAAATGATTGCAAAAAATGAACTTAATAAAGTTTTAAATGCAGGAATTACCAGTTTTCTTTTGAAGGATTGCGATAAAACAGAAATTCTTGAAGCTATTAACTCTACGATTAAAGGCGAAAAGTTTGTATGTGGAAAAATCGTTTCTTTTCTTACTGCAGCACCTGAAATCAATACCAATAACTCTTTCATTAAATCCATTGGTTGCGACGGCATGTCAGTGACCGACCGCGAAATCGATATTATCCGTGGAATTGCTGAGGGATTATCAAACAAGCTTATTGCTGATAAGTTAAAACTCAGTACTCACACCGTAAATACGCACCGTAAAAACATCATGAATAAACTTGGTGTAAATAATACTGCCGGTGTTGTGATGTTTGCAGTAAAAAATCAATTGCTGGAGACCAATTTCAGTCTTTTCGAATAAAACCTCTATTGTTTTAAGCCACAGATTACACAAATTTTCAGAATTCTGGGTTTGTAGTTATCTGTGAAAATAAGTGAAATCTGCGACTGATTGAATTCTGATTATTCATTGCCAATCGGGGTTTTGCAAATGGAAATTTAAGATGAATACTTTTTCTTCCTGATCCAGAACTGGAGCATTCCAAGAGCTATTATGAGAACCAATGGCATTACTACATTGATCATTTGCCATTTATTTCTGTGAAGCGAAATTTTCTTTTTATCAAGTTGTCTCAGTTTAACTTCGCGTGAGCGTAGCTGAAGTAAACCTTCATCATCTACAAGATAATTAACGCAGTTAAGAAGAAAACTCCGGTTCGCAAATTCCATTCCTGTTGAGTAATCCCATCCCAATGGAAATGGTTTTCCTTTATCTCTCATCCATATGTTTCTTGCCACATCGCCATCTGCAACCACAATCATTTTGGTGTTTTTTCCTTTAGAAAGAAATTTGAAGAGATTTTTTTCCTTGATGAGTGTATCCGGGAAATATTTATTCTCAGCAAAGCTATGGAACTCACCTTCGAGCAAACAGGCAACGGGCAAATATGGCGTGTTAAACTGCGATTCTCGCATAGGATACATGGCCGAGCCTAGAAAAATTCTGGCAGGTGTTGGCTGTGTTCTTGAATTCTTGGAAGTTCTTAGCAGGATCGTTTTTTTAATTCCCTTCGCCGTAACAGTATCCAGTGTGCTGGCAAATTCCATTTTAATAAGATCGAGATTTCTGACGATAGGATGGTTGTTATCGGGCATTATCAGCGGTGAATATACCCAAGGAAAATCTTTCCAGTCGGGCATGCTCTTATTGAAACTGACATTGATCGGAGCCTTCGCGCATTGAAAATCCTGAACAAGCACCTGGTTTAACCGTACACCATACTTGTACAGCATATCTTCAATGCCCAACTCGCGGCTCAAACCAAGAGTGTATCCTTTCATCTGGAATGTATCCCTGTTAATAGAAACGGGATCAATGAGCCACAATACTTTTCCACCGTTCATGATATACTGGTCAATAATAAATTGATCCTTCTGACTGAATGAACTGTCTGGCTGAGTGATCACAATAGCGTCACTTCCCTCAAGCGCCCTTAATTGTCCGCGTATCTGCGTTCTGTTCACGTTATAATATTCCGACAACGATGCCATGAAATCATACTGGTGTAGAGTATCCAGTTCATAATGTCCTTCAATAAAAGTGATTTCTTTTTTCTTACCCTGGAGCGAACGTTTAATGGTAGAAACCAAAGTGTACTCCATGTCTTCAATACTTTTATTTACGCTTTCAGCGAGACTGAATCCCAATTGTCTTTTAAAAATCTGCCACGGCACTTCGCTAGTGCTGTAAGACACGATGGCGCCGGGCCAGGCTTTAGTTTCCAGCTTCTTGTCCGATCTTTTCTCAACAATTTGTTCAGGCATTAATCCTTTTTCTTTCAGGCTTTTTTCAAGGGCGTCTTTTTCGGCAGGTGTCTTTCCTTCACCCGGATTAATGAATTCGTATTGAATATTACCGTTGGAGTAGAAGTGGAACTGATCCAGCATTTCTTTGGTTTCGTTCTGAAGTCTGGTAAATTCAGGATTAAAGTTCCCGTTGAGGTAAACTTTAAAAAGAACTTCGTCCTTTAAATTTCCGAGAAGGTTTTTTGTGGATTCAGAAAGAGTGTAACGTTTCTCTGAAGTAAGGTCGAAACGCTTAAAATAAAATGATCCAATGAAATTGACCAAAAGAATGATCATGATCATTGAGAAGAGAATCGAAAGGTCCTTTTCCTTATTTCCGCCGCTATTTTTTTTCTTCTCTACCATTTTCTGCTTTGTAAAACTAATTTGGTTAAGAGATTAAAAAGAGCAATTGCGCTTATAAAGTAGAGTGCGTCACGTGTATCAATAACACCACGACTCATGCTGAGGTAGTGTTCGTTTATTCCCAGTCCTTTTACAAAAGGGTCAAATCTTCCAAAGAAGCCGCTGTCGCCGATGAGGTCAAATCCAATAAAACAGAAAAAGCAGAGTAGGAGGGCAATAATGAACGCGATCACCTGGTTTTCGGCAATAGATGAAGCAAAAATTCCAATTGCTACAAAAGCCGCGCCGAGTAAAAGAAGTCCAACATAAGAACCCCACATTCCACCGGTATCTATAATTCCTTTCTGGGCGCTTAGTACAGTTACGCTGTAATAATAAATGAGCGTTGGTAAAAGAGAAATTATAACAAGGGTAAATCCAGCAAAATATTTCGAAAGTACAATCTGTCTGTCGCTAAGCGGCCTGGTAAGGAGCAGTTCAATGGTCCCTGTTTTTTTTTCTTCTGAAAAACTTCTCATGGTAATGGCTGGGATCAGGAAAAGATAAACCCATGGACCAATGGAGAAAAGAGGGTCAATGTTTGCGAAACCGTTATCGAGAATGTTGGCGCCGGTACTGTCTGAAGGAATCACCCACAGGAAAACACCGATCAAAGTAATAAAAACCGCGATAGCAATATAACCGATGAGCGAACTTAAGAAACTTCTTATTTCTTTAAAATAGAGAATGAAAGCAGCGTTTTTGATTTCGCTCGCTTTGTAAATGAGATGAGATAAGCCATACCCAACTGCGGCAACAACAAGATCCATAACAATGCCGCTGTCTTTAGACAACATCTTGTAAGGTATCCATACAAGACACATAACAACAATGGTTATAATTATCCTCATCATAAAGGTTGGTCCGCAAAAATAAGCTTAATTGCAAATAATGCTATAAAGCGTGAAATAAAAATAGTAACAATCGGGCGTTAAAGATTCAAAAACTATAAGAACTGGCTCACATGACTTTATGGAAAATGTAAGATGTATAATGGAAAATGTATGGATTTCCCATTTTCCATCTTCCATTTCTATAATCAGATTCCAAGCATGAGGTTGCAGCCTCTTACGTCACTATTATCGTACCTGCCCATTAATTCGAGCCTGTTTTCAGCGTCAAGTTGGCCAAGATCGCTGGTGGCAATGAACGAACAGGAATTAAGATTAGCCAGGTCGATTACATTTATGCCCCCGGTTTTGCGGTCGGAGCGTATATTCAAAGGGTCGGTTACTTCACGAATCAGGAATTTCATCCATGGCGGGGAGGAAAATTTTCCGTCACCCATGCTGTAAGCCTGACTCAGGAGTTCGGTCATGCCATATTCGCTGTGAATTTTATCAATTCCGAAGCCTTTACAAAGTTGCAGGTGAAGTTCCTGTTTCAGAAGTTCCTTCCTCGTTCCTTTCATTCCCCCGGTTTCCATCACAATAAACGAATCGCTCAGTTTGATGTGTGTATCTGCCAGATCCAGGAGGGCATAAGAAACGCCGATGAGTAAGGTTTTTTGTCTCTCCTTTTTTAATTTTTCAATTACTGAGATGAGTTCATTCAGATTATCCAGGAAAAATCCTCCGAGTGGGTGCCGGGAGTTCTTGATCAGTTTATCGCACATGTACACGAGGGATGAGCCACCGCGTTGCAGATAATTTGGTAAGAGCGCCAGGATACAAAGTTCCCCAGGCTGCCCGTAAAATAATTCAAACGCCTTAGTGAAGCTCTTTTCGTAAACCGAAATGTCAGTTACATAATGCTGCGATGGTATTTGAGATGTGGTGGAACTACTGGTGAAAATGATCGTGCTTTCGTTATCTGGTATGGAAACAATTTTGTTCTTCTTAAAAAATTCTATGGGCAGGAACGGAATTTGCGACAATAATTTTACATCATTTACGTTCACTTTTAAAAGGTTGGTCCACTCGTGGTAAACAGCATTGTTGAGATACTGGAAACGAAAAATTTCAAGAGCAAGTTCTGTAAATTCGCTTTCTGAATTAATGTTAAATATCCTGTCGATGTTGATCACCCCGATTTGTGTATCTTACAATAGTTTTGTAAATTTATGTATTGATTTTTGATTGATGCGTTTTTTTCTGATCATATTCTGTACCGCGCTTTTGGGTTTTGCATGTGTTAAATCCAAAAACAAAAATCCTGTTCCTGCGATTGAGTACAAAGATTTTGGCGCCAAAAAAACTACTGCAGGTAACGATACTGCTGTGATGGTGATCAGTTACGAAGATGGTGATGGTGATCTTTTTCGCGACGCCAATGCAAACGGGCCAAATGTTATCGGAACCTTCTATTACCTCAATTCAGCTACCCAACAGTTTACTCCGATCATGGATCTTATCACCAATGATACCATGCGTATTACACAAACCGTACTTCAACCTAATGTGATCAATGAAGATCATCCCAGTTACCGCAACAAATCTGTAAGAGGAGATATGTATCTTCCATGGGGGCCATTCCGAAGCGGCGATTCTGTAAAGGTGTTTAAATACACACTTTTTGTAGTGGATGAAGCTGGTAATAAATCAAACATTATCACTACCCCAACGTTTACGATCGATTTTTAATTACCCTGATTTACATTCAGCCACGTTGTGGTTGTAACGCATAAATTTCATTATGCTACAACATTGAAGTCCTTTTGACTTCCCAACAAATATGATTTACGGACATTTAAGCGGATTAAAATCCAGAGTTTACCGTCAATCCTGAAGGGATGAATGTGAATAGAAAACCGCAGGTTTTCGTAAAACAACCACAACGTAGTTGAATGTGAATTTATATGCCACTCAAAACCTTAACCATCTTCTCAGCTACAATCTTACTCATTTTGAAATTGCTCTCGTGTGTCCACCCGGCAATGTGCGGACTAAGAATAACCTTGTCAGATTTAATTAGGAACTGCATAGGTTCCGGAGTTTTTGAAAGATCTGTTTTTGAGAATGAAACCGATTCGTATTCCAGAACATCGAGGCAGGCGCCTCTTACTTTTCCACTTTTAATAGCATCTACCAGATCAGAAGTGTTGAGACATTTTCCTCTTGCAGTATTAATGATATAAAAAGGTTTTTTGAATTTTGAAATGAATTCTGAATTGATCATGAATTCAGTTTCAGGAGTTAGCGGAACGTGCAGACTTACAATATCACACTCGTTGAATAGCTCGTGCAATTCAACCTGTTTTACAAAATCAGTTGAGATATCTGTTTTATATTTATCGTAGGCGAGAATGTTACAATCAAAACCTTTTAATTTCTGCGCGAAGCTGCTGCCCATAAATCCGTATCCGATAATGCCAACTGTTTTGCCTGTAATTTCATAACCTCTGTTTTCGGCACGTAACCAAATGTTGTTGCGTACTTCAGCATCGGCCTTCTTCAGATTATTCATCAGCATAAGTAACATTCCTAAAGCATGCTCGCCAACTGCGTCGCGGTTACCTTCAGGAGCATTTACGCAGATTATTTTTTTTGATGCAGCGTAAACATGATCAATGTTTTCCATTCCTGCACCAACGCGACCAATGCATTTAAGATTCGGACATTGATCAATAATTTCTTTCGTGATTTTGAATTTACTTCTGATTACACAGGCATCATATTGCGGAAGAAGTTTCTGAAGTTCGTCTGCAGACTTGTCCCAGTAAGGGTCACAGGTAAATCCGGCCAGTTGTAAAGTTTCGTGAAGCACAGGGTGATTGGAATCGATAAGAAGAACACGCATAGAAAATATTATTTATAACAAATCAAATACAAATTTTGCCCAAAAGTTTAATTAATTGAAAATGAATCGAGTTAAACAATGAACAATTCTCTAACACGCTCTTTGTTAAGAAGTGATTTTTGGATTTATGAACATGTTCGATGCCTTGATGCTATTGATTTTGTTGGGCTTAGACATACAGATAATAGTTATACACAAGTTGATAACAAGGTAAGCGATTTCGTAAATTTAAGAAACGCCAATTTAATCGCACATTTGCCTCCCCCTTTAATCCCCAGTAATGAACCAGGATAACCAAAATAAAACACGAAAAAGAACTTTCAGTACCTCCAACACTGCAAGCGAACTAGGAAAACTGCCTCCGCAGGCGGTTGAATTGGAAGAAGCAGTGCTTGGCGCTATGTTGCTTGAAAAAGAAGCACTCAGTACCGTAATTGATATATTAAGTCCGGAAGCATTTTATAAAGAGCAGAACGGCCGCGTTTTTGCGGCAATGGTTTCTTTATTTAACCGTTCAGAGCCGGTAGACATCTTAACCGTTACACAGGAGCTTAAACGCACCAGTGAGCTTGAAATTGTTGGAGGAGCTTATTATGTTTCCGCTCTTACAAATCGCATTGCATCTTCCGCTAATATCGAATTTCACGCACGCATTGTAGCGCAAAAATATTTACAGCGCGAGTTGATCCGCATTAGCACCGATACTATTAAAACTGCTTACGAGGATTCTACCGATGTTTTTGAATTACTTGATGAGACTACGAAAAATATTTTCGAGATCCTCGATTCAAATGTTCGAAAACAGCACGATAAAATGAGTACGCTCATTGCAAAAGCTATCGAAGAAATTGAAACTGCTGCTAATCAAACCGATGGTCTCCTTGGTGTTCCATCTGGCTTTACGGCAATGGATCGTATTACAGGAGGGTGGCAGAAATCCGATCTTCTTATTCTTGCCGCACGTCCTGGTATGGGAAAAACGGCATTCGTTGTTTCTATGGCAAAAAACGCTGCTGTTGAATTCAATAAACCGGTTGCTATCTTCAGTTTAGAGATGAGCAGTTTGCAGCTGGTAAAACGTTTGATCTCCAGTGAAACAGAAATAGCGCAGGATAAGATCTTAAAAGGAAATTTAGATAACCACGAATTTGTTCAGCTGAATGAGCGTATTAAAAAACTCGCGGTCGCACCTTTATTTATTGACGACACGCCGGCTCTTTCTATTTTCGAATTGCGTGCCAAGGCCCGTCGTTTGAAAGAAAATCAAAAAGTGGAGCTTATCATCATTGACTACCTTCAGTTAATGAGCGGTGGTCCGGATGGAAAAGGAAACCGTGAACAGGAGATCAGTCAGATTTCACGCGGATTAAAAAGTCTTGCTAAGGAACTTGAAATTCCGATCATTGCGCTTTCTCAGTTAAGCCGCCAGGTAGAGAACAGACCGGGTGGAAGCAAACGTCCGCAGTTGAGTGATCTTCGTGAATCGGGAGCTATTGAGCAGGATGCGGATATGGTAATGTTTATTTACCGTCCTGAATATTACGGATTGGAAGTGGATGAAAATAACGAACCTACACGAGGACGAGCAGAGGTGATCATTGCCAAGAACAGGCACGGGGCATTGGAAACCGTTAAATTGAGATTTATAGGGCAGTTCGCGAAATTTGCGGATCTCGATTATACCGAAGGAGAAAGCATTTACAGTGGAAGTAATACAAGTTCGGGTGGACTTGAACAAAACACTGATTTCTTAATTGATAAAGGAACGAAAACTGTTGCATCGAAGAATTGGGATAAAGTAGATGATAACAACAACGATATTATTAAGAGAAACGATATAGAAGATTTTAAAGAGCCTCCATTCTAAAAAAAACATAAATAATTTATTACAGAAGAAGCCTGGATTTTTATCCGGGCTTTTTCATGTTGTTTTGCCACAGATTTCCGCTGATTTTCACAGATAAATAATCTGTGCGAATCTGAGAATTCTGCTACTTAAAATATAGACTCTTCAGAAAATAGATATTACATTTGCTCAAAACTAGTTATGCAGGTATTTAAGTTCGGTGGAGCTTCAGTAAAAAATGCCGATGCGGTAAAGAACGTCGCATCCATTGTAAAAACATACGCCAAAGAACCAACCATTATTGTTATTTCGGCGATGGACAAAACCACCAATAAACTGGAGGCTTTAGTGAACGCTTATTTCTACAAGCAGGGAAGCGTGGAAGAGATATTCAACGACCTTAAAGAATTTCACCTGGGAATTACAAAGATCTTGTTTAAGGATCCTGCAAACATCAACAATGAAATAGAAAATGTATTTGTAGAAATGTTGTGGGTACTGGAAGAAGAACCTTCGTTTACATATAATCACCATTACGACCAGCTTGTTTCGTTAGGAGAAGTTCTGGCCACTAAGATCGTTTCGGCTTATTTAAACGAGAACGGCATTACCAATAAATGGATGGACGCGAGAGGAATTATTCAGACAGATAATTCATTCAGAGAAGGAAAAGTGGATTATGCGTTGAGCGAGACATTGGTTCAAACACAATTATTACCAGAGTTAAAGAAAACGAATATTGTTGTTACGCAAGGATTCATTGGCGGAACTTCCGAAAATTTTACAACTACCTTAGGAAGAGAAGGAAGCGATTATACAGCGGCTCTTCTCGCTTATTTTTCAAACGCGGAGAGGGTTATCATCTGGAAAGATGTACCTGGAGTACTAAACGCCGATCCAAAATATTTTAAGAATACCAAAAAAATTGACGAGTTAACTTATCACGACGCCATTGAGCTCACGTATTACGGCGCCTCTGTTATTCACCCGAAAACCATTAAGCCGCTGCAGAATAAGAACATTCCGTTATTTGTAAGGTCGTTTGTTAGTCCGGCCGAGGAAGGAACTGTTATTAAAGAAAGTGAGAAACGCATCAACGTTACCAGTTACATTTTCAAAGTGAACCAGATCCTGCTTTCAATACAACCAAAAGATTTTAGTTTTATTGCCGAAGATAATTTAAGCGCCATCTTTAGCCTGTTTTCCAAATACAACGTTCATGCGAACATGATCCAGAACTCGGCAATCAGTTTTAGTGTTTGTACCGATTATGACGAGCATAAGATCGAGCCATTGATCAATGATCTGCAGGAGCAATTCAAAGTGCTTTATAATAAGGACGTACAGTTAATGACCATAAGGAACTACGACAACGAAATTATCTCAAAGCTTAGTGAAAATAAAATCATCTTAATAGAGCAGAGAAGCAGAAACACGCACCAGATGGTGATGAAGGAGGAGTAATTGGTTTTTAGTGTTGAGTTATTGGTTTTTAACAGATGATCCACATTAAAAACTAAACATTAAGAACTAAACACTTTTAAAGTAAACCACCTTCTTGGTCTCAAAAAATTCTTCTTCAAAAAAATCTTTCAGGTCATGGAACTTAGCCCGGTTATAAAATTGTCCGAATTCTTCCTTTAAATCGCCGCCCTTTAAATAGAGAATGCCGTTAGGGAGCTCGTTGAAGTTTTCTTTCAGGAATTTATCTTTTACCCAGGTGTAAAACACAGGAAACTCGGTCACAGCACGACTAACCACAAAGTGAAATTTTTCTTTTACTTCTTCGGCGCGTTGTTGCCGGCCAATTACATTTTTGAGTTTTAAAGCTGTAGCGACTTCATTCACCACTTTTATTTTTTTACCAATACTGTCCACCAGCAAAAAATCCGATTCAGGAAATAAAATCGCGAGCGGAATTCCAGGAAATCCTCCACCGGTGCCAACATCCATCACTTTTGTGCCGGGTTTAAACTGCATGACTTTGGCAATACCGAGCGAGTGTAATACATGTTTCTCGTAAAGTGATTCAATGTCTTTCCTGGAAATAACGTTGATCTTGCTGTTCCAGTCGGCATATAGATCCTGCAATTGTTCGAACTGCGAGATTTGTGTTGGGCTAAGATCCTTGAAGTATTTGTGTAAAATGGCGATCACCGGTTTAATACTTTTCCTTACGGTTTTTTAAGGCATTGTACAGGAGATCGCGAGCGCGGAACAGTTGAGCTTTGATGGTTCCGATAGGAAGATTTAATTTTTTAGAAATTTCTTCGTGGCTCATTTCATGAAAATAAAAGAGTTCGATCATTTCCTTGTATTTTGGTTTCAGATTATCTACGAGAACGCGAACCAGTTCCACTTTTTGTTTCTTGATAAAATGCTCTTCCGGATCAGGAACATTTGCTTTTATATTGGAAGAGTGATCTTTATTTTCAGAGCTTTCTAATTTATTGTCGAGAGAAACTGAAGTCATTTGCTTTTTGCGGCGAATAAAATCAATGGCGTTGTTACTTGCAATTTTAAATAACCAAGTACTGAATGCGTAATCGGGACTATATTGATCGAGTTTTTTAAACGCACGGCCAAAGGCTTCAATGGTAAGATCCTCGGCATCATCCTTATTGTTACACATTTTCAGCATCATGTAGTAAACGCTTTCGCGGTAACGTTGCAGGAGTTCGGCGAATGCTTTCTGGTCGCCTTTGTCAAGCGCGGCCCTTACGAGTTTATAATCGTAAACCGCTTTGGTGGTCAATCTTTCTGTATTTTCTAATTCGTCCATTTGTTTGGTTTATAGAAAAGTTTATTTAAGTGAAAGATGGGGTAGATCAGGAGGAGAACAACTTCGTATATTACACTGCCGAACAACAGATCAGGCTCGTTTAGCTTCCTGGCCGACTTGTTTAATATAATCAGTTGGGCTACCATTTTCAAAAATAACACAATTGGTGCTAATAGAATAGTGTTAATCGACAAGCACAGTCCAATCAGCGATAAATAGAAGAAATACTGGCTGAACCAGGTAAAAGTGAGTCTGGACTTTGATGACCCTTTATAAAGCGGTGCCGTGGTTAAATGTCTTGATTTCTGAAGTCGCCAGTCACGGAATGTTTTTTTAGGTTTTGAATACGTAATAGAGTTGTGACTTACACACACATTTGTATTTGTGCTGGTGGAGGCCTCATTCACAAAAAGATCATCGTCGCCTGAGTTGATGTGATAATGAGAGGCAAATCCTTTATTACTGAAGAAAAGGTCTTTATTATAAGCAAGGTTTCTTCCTACGCCCATATAAGCCTTGTTCCTTATTCCAGCGGATAAATACTGAACCGCAATCATGAACGCGTCGAAACGGATCAGTTTATTCAGAAAGCCTTTTTGTTTTTCATAAGCACCGTAACCAAGAACGATTTGTTTTTCGGTTGAAAACGAAGCCGACATTTCTTTGAGCCATTGATCCGATGAAGGATAACAATCGGCGTCGGTTAAAAGCATCCGGTTATACTTTGCGGCTTTGATGCCAACAAGCAGCGCGAATTTTTTGCCGTGTTTATAATACGCATCCTCCTTAATATTAGCTTTTTTAAGATTCGGGAATATTTTCGCGAACTCATCAATAACATTTTCTGTATTGTCGAAGCTACAATCATTCACCACAATGACTTCAAATTCGGGATAATCCTGCGTGAGCACTTTAGGAAGAAACTCTGTAAGATTTTCATCTTCGTTTTTGGCGCAGATAACTATGGAGACAGGCTCTGTGTTTCCTTGCGTTGATTGTCCTTTGTAGGTCGACAAAGGAAGATAATTCATAAAGTAACTGATCAGGACCAAAAGGAAACCAAGTGCTGCAATAATGCATAAAATCTCTGGAAAACCCAACTGTTGAAATTGCGGTAGTGGCATGGTGCAAAGGTACGGGGCTAACGAACCTGCATTTATCGCTATATTTGCATTTTTAAACATAGTAATTAACAATGTTCAACCCCGCAAGAGCCCTTATTTTCGACATGGATGGCGTTCTCATTGATAGTGAGCCATTATGGAGAAAAGCCATGATCATAGGATTTACCAATGCGGGTATGCCTTTTACGGATGAGGATTGCAGAAAAACTACCGGCATGCGTTTTCGCGAGGTGGTTGAGATCTGGCTTAAACATTTTAATGTAAACACTACCACTCCGGCTAAGCTGGAAGACGAAGTACTGGATATTCTTATTCATTTAATTGAAACCGAAGGAAAAGCGATTCCAGGTGCACTGGAGGTTTTTGAATACGCAAAAAGATCGGGTCTTAAAGTAGGTCTGGCAACTTCATCATCTCACCGTTTAATGAATGCTGTTCTAAAAAAACTTGGAATAGAAAACGGATTTGATGTGGCGGTTTCGGCCGAGTTTATGGATTATGGCAAGCCCCATCCGGAGGTATTTTTAGTCTGCGCATCAAAACTCGGTGTTGATCCTAAAGAATGTCTTGTGATTGAAGATTCGTTGAATGGTATTATCGCCGCAAAAGCAGCACAAATGAAGGTCTTCGCTATCCCAGACCAGGATCATCGCCATTTAAAGGGATTTGGCGCTGCGGATTATTTTTACGAAACGATGTTTGAGGTGTTAGGAAAACTCAAGACAATAGTTTAAAATTGTTTCAGGGATTAAAATAGTTTAATAACACTCGAATGTCTTCAGGGGTTTAATTATATCCTTACCCCAGAAGGGCCAGGAAGCCCATCATGAATCTCATCGATAAAATATTTTGATGTTCCAAATTGGAACATCAAGTTGATTTTTTTTTTTTTTGATTCGTTTCACAACTTCATGCGTTTCTTCAATGATTAATGCTCTAGGTTTCATTACCGTTTTCGAAATGATAATGTTCAAGTGAAGCAGAGGTGAATTTTTCAATGAAAGCCGGATTGGAATGATCTTCTTTTTTTATTTCAAAATAACCTCTTTGAATAGCCCAATCATACAATCCTACATTTACCGGATAAACATTTAATGTTCCGGAAAGATGATGCTTTTTTATCCAGTTATTTGCAGAGTCAAAGTCAAGAAATACTCCGCCTGGGAAAGTACTGTTTGATCCTGAAAACACATATACTTTTGTAACTTTTTCCATTTCAGGACTATTTCTTCTTCTCCAGTTTCGCGGTGCCTCCGCCAAAACCTCCATCCGTATCTACAACAAAAATGCAGACCTTACCTGATCTATTCACGATAATTCTCGTTAATTCTTTACCGAAAAGATCTTTACGGCAGTTGAGCTCGCAGAATTTTTTGCCGGTTTCATATCTTAGATTTACTGCGGTATCGAGACGGGTAAGAAACAATTTTGTTTTTTTAGATGCCGTTATGCGTATGTTCTTATCGAAGGTGAATAGAGTGTCTTTGTCACCCATTACCACTTTCACCTTGGTTTGGGCATTTAGTTTTGCGAATGAAAATACTGAAATGAAAAATAAAATTTTTATAAAGGAGGAATTCATCTGGCAAATATAGAAATTGTGAAGAGAAACAATTAAAGTTTTATTCCAAGAACGCAAACATCGTCAATCTGCGCGTTTTTTCCTTTCCAGGTTTCGAATTCCCGGTCAAGTTTATCTGACAGGTCAGAGAATGAAGTTTCGTTTCCAATGCTTTCCCGAATAAACGCCATCAGGTTCTTGTATTTGTATTTTTTGCCCTTGTCGCCGCCAAACTGATCGGCAAATCCGTCAGAAAAAAGTATGATGTAATCGTTCTTTGATAATTCGAGCGTATGATTTGTGAAATTGCCTTCGTGATAAGACCTTCCAACTGGGAATTTATTAGCCTTTATTTCTTTGAATTCACCATTCTGGCTATACCATAAGGAATTGTTAGCTCCCGACCACTCAACGTGCACTTCGTTTGAATTTTGCTGCGTCGTCGGCAAGCCTTTGGCGGCCGATGGACTTTTGATTTTAATACTTAACAATGAAATATCCATCCCGTCGTTAATGGTTTCTTCGCTCATAGAAAAAGATTCCAGTACGATTTCTCTCGTTTTATCAAGTATGGCAGCGGGGGAACTCAGATTAAACTCTTTTACAGCACGGTTCAATGCATTGGAACAAACCACGCTTACAAGAGCGCCGGGAACGCCATGTCCTGTACAATCGGCAACGGCAACCAGTTTGGTATTTCCTATTGTTTCGCACCAGTAAAAATCTCCGGCCACGATATCCTTTGGTTTGTAAAAGAGAAAATGGTTTTCGAAATTCTTTTTCAAAGTGGCTTTTGAAGGAATAATGGCTGTTTGAATTCGTTTGGCATAATTGATAGAATCCACAATCTCTTTTTGTTTCTCATCAACAATATGTTTCTGGCGCTCTACTTCTTTTTTCTGAAGTTCTATCACGCCTTTTTGTCTTTGTGTAATTCTGAAGCGGTTCAATACAATGCCAATAACGATAATAAGAACAATAATCCCAACATATGAATAGTTTCGTTTTGTTTCTTCTTCACGCAATTTGATTTCGTTCATTTTCCTGTCTTCTACCGATTTCAAACTATCCGCCATTGTTTTGCGTTCATATTCGTTTTGAAGTTTCATCTCAATTGTCTTCTTCGAATTTTTCTGTAATTGAATGGAATCGTTTATGGTTTTGAACTGGTTCAGGTAAATAAAAGCGTTCTCGTAATCTTTAAGAACGGAATAGGAACCTACAATAGAGTTCAGAACATGTAATTGTAGTTCAACATGTCCTTCACCATTTGACACATTGATAGCTTTCTTAAAATACTCCACCGCTTTTTTGTGATCCTTCTCACGTTGCATCACTTCGCCAAGATTGGTATAAACGAAAGCCTGTGTTTCAATGTCCTTTTCTTTTTTGGCTTCTTCCAGTACCTCGGCAAAGATCTTCATGGATTCATCGGTGCGTTTTTTCTCAATGTAAAAAGCGGCCATGTTCAGTTTTGCTTTGAGAAGAAGTCTTTTTTCGTGGGCGTTTTTTCCAACCTCCAGTGTAATTTTCAGATAGTGAATGGCAGAGTCTACATCACCGAGTGTATATTTTAAGCTGGAAATATTACTGTAAATCGAAGTCATCTGGTTCCAGTTTTTAATACCAGTTGCAATCTTCAGGGCCTTTCTGTAATACTCCTCCGCATCTGCATACCTGTTCTGTCTTTTAAAACAAACGCCAATTCTCTGGTAAGCGTCACCAATACGTTTAGGGTCCTTTGTTTTTTCAAAATAGTTAAGAGATTTATAATAAAGTTCCAATGCCTTTTCGAATTGACCATTATCAAGATACACCACACCTCTTCGGATAGTGGCGTCGTAAAGAATGGGTTCGTTGTTATATTTTAAGGCAAGTGTCATTGAGCTATCGAGGAGAAGACCGGCTTTTTGTTTTTCTCCTTTGGCCATTTCAAAGCGGCCGAAACCCAGGTAAATTTTGGCCATTATGTTTTCACATTCTTTAGCGTTTACGAATTCACGGGCCTTTAAGTAGAGATCATGTCCACGGTTAATGTCGCCATCGTCATACGATTTATCACCATGTCTCAGGAAATCATTGATTTTAGCAGTATCGCAGGGTGTTCCGCCTTTTATTGAGATGACTGAAATGAAAAACAGGAGATAAAAAAAACGCTGTATGCGATTGGCGAATTTCATGAACGGGGAATAATAATCTAATATACTCAAACCTCAATTAAATACAAATAATATTAACTTTGTGAACCTTGTGAAATTTACATTATTAAATACCGATACACGATCTAAAGCGCGGGCGGGATTGCTCGAAACGGATCATGGTTCTATTGAAACGCCTATTTTTATGCCTGTTGGAACCGCCGGAACAGTGAAGGCTGTGCACCAGCGCGAATTAAAGGAAGATATTAAAGCCGAAATTATTCTTGGCAATACTTATCATCTTTACCTACGTCCGGGTCTTGATGTTTTAAGGAATGCAGGAGGCCTGCATAAGTTCAACGGGTGGGATAAACCCATTCTTACCGATAGCGGCGGATACCAGATTTTTTCATTGGCCAATCAACGTAAACTTACTGAAGAGGGGGCCACATTTAAGAGTCATATCGATGGAAGCAAACATTTTTTCTCTCCGGAAAGTGTGATGGATATTGAACGTACCATTGGCGCCGATATTATCATGGCCTTTGATGAATGTACACCATATCCCTGCGAATACAATTACGCGAAAAACTCAATGGGACTTACACACCGCTGGCTCGATCGTTGCGTGAAACGTTTCAGGGAAACGGAACCTCACTATGGTTATAACCAGGAGTTGTTTCCGATCGTTCAGGGGAGTGTTTACAAGGATCTGAGAATTCAATCGGCTGAATATATCGCTTCGAAAGATTGTTTCGGAAACGCTATCGGAGGATTAAGCGTTGGGGAGCCTGCGGAAGAAATGTATGGCATGACAGAGGTGGTAACGAACATTCTTCCCAAAGAAAAACCACGCTATCTGATGGGCGTAGGGACACCTGTAAATATTCTTGAAAGCATAGCTCTTGGTATAGACATGTTTGATTGCGTAATGCCAACACGAAACGCCAGGCATGGATTATTATTTACGCAAAACGGGATCATTAACATTAGAAATGAAAAATGGAAAAATGATTTTTCACTACTCGATGAACTTGGAACAACATTTGCCGATTCTCAATATACAAAAGCATACCTGCGGCATTTAGTAACCTGCGACGAAATTCTTGCGGCACAGATCGCGACGGTTCATAATTTAGGATTTTATTTATGGCTGGTGAAAGAAGCAAGGCAAAGAATTATAGACGGGACGTTTATAGACTGGAAAAATAAGATGGTGGTTCAAATGGCGCAACGACTTTAAACGATGTTTTTAAAAAAGTTAGATAGATATATTCTTGGGAAATTCATGAAAACGTTTTTCTTTTCTATCACTTTGATATTGCTCATCTTTATTGTATTCGATATTAAAGATAAGATCAATACATTTACCGATGATAAACTGAATATTCCGCTGAAGGAAATCGTGTTCGATTACTATCTCATGTTCATTCCTTATTACGGCAATCAGTTCAGTCCGTTATTTACATTTATTGCCGTTGTATTCTTCACCTCAAAAATGGCGCACCAGACAGAGTTTGTGGCCATTCTCAGCAGCGGCACAAGTTTCAGGCGATTAATGAGGCCTTATGTGGTTGGCGCTTCTATTATCGCGATTACTTCTTTAGTGTTAAATCATCTTATTCTTCCAAAAGTGTTTAAGATCAAAATCGGTTTTGAAGACAAATACATTAACGATGGCTATAACAGCGAAGAAAGAAATATTCATAAAAAGATTGGTCCTAACCGAATATTATATTTCGAGAGTTTTGACAACAGGATCAACACTGCTTTTAAAGTTACTATTGAGGATGTGGTGAACAATAAGCAGACTTATTTTCTCAGCGCCGATTTTATGAAGTGGGATAGCATCGGCAATCAATGGCTGCTGGACAATGTGTATGAAAGAAAAATTATTGAGCAGGATAAACTGGATACCCTTAAAAATCAAAAACCGATCTTTAAACAGATCAATACATTTTCGGCCTCCAGGCAAATGAAAATGAATTTTAGTCCGTACGACATGCACCGCTTTGAAAGCAAATACGAAGCCATGGATTATTTTGAACTTAAGGATTATATTATCCGCGAAAGACTTAAAGGATCGAGCCGGATCGAATTTTTTGAAGTGGAGAATTACAAACGTACATCTTTTCCATTCGCCACATTCATTCTTACCATTATTGCGGTTTGCGTTTCTTCAAGAAAGGTGAGGGGAGGAGTGGGCCTGCAAATCGCTCTTGGGTTATTATTAAGTTGTATTTACATTATGCTAATGTATATTTTCACTATTATGGCAACCACGGGAACCGCCAGTGCAACATGGCTCGCTGTGTGGACACCAAACATTATTTTTACTTTTGTAGCTTTATACTTTTACAGAATAGCTCAGAAATAATGAAAGAACTTATTTTCACCTTCAAACAAAAATATACTCCGCTTCAGCAGTTACTGATCATTGGTTTTTTTGTGCGCCTTGTATCTGTTATTTTCAGTAAAGGATTTGGCTGGCACGATGATCATTTTCTTATTATTGAATCGTCGCAAAGTTGGGTAGATGGTTTTGATTACAACAACTGGTTACCCTCTGAAAATGATCCCACAAGGGTACCGCAGGGGCATTCGCTGTTTTACATTGGAATTCATTATTACATTTTTAAATTCTTCAGTTTAATCGGAATTACGGGTCCTCAGACAAAAATGTTCTTCGTTCGGTTACTTCATGCTTTGTGGTCATTGCTTATTATTAAGTATTCTTATAAAATCGCAGAGCAATACGGTACAAAAAAAGTGGCCTGGTATGTTGGATTGTTTTGTACGTTGTATTGGTTCATGCCGTTTATGAGTGTGAGGAATCTTGTAGAGTTTGTTTGCGTTCCGCCGATACTAATGTCTGTTTTTCTTTTAGCGAAGGAAAAAATAAATGCTAAGAATGCATTACTGGCCGGCATGTGGTTGGGTGTAGCTTTTTCGGTTCGTTTTCAAAGTGTATTTGTTGCTGGAGGAATTGGTCTTGCGTTATTGCTAATGAGAACTTCTTTTAAAAATATTGTTTTATTAGCGGTTTCCTTCTTCGCAATTGTTGGATTAACTCAGGGACTGGTGGATTATTGTATCTGGAAAAAACCTTTCGCTGAATTTTTATCCTATGTTCAGTATAATCTCGATAATGCCGGAGCTTACGGAACAGATAACTGGCACATGTATTTTGATCTTATTTTCGGATTGTTGATTCCACCACTAAGTTTTTTATTGTTTGCCGGTTATTTTGTTACGTGGAAAAAAATGCCGCTTATCTTCTGGCCGGTTTTATTTTATCTTGCATTTCACACCTATTTTCCGAATAAGCAGGAGCGTTTTATTATGACGGTTCTACCTTTAATGACCATTTCCGGTACGGTTGGAATGTTTATGATATGGGAAAAACGAAAAGAAAAAATCAATCTTAAACTTTTTAAATTCTCTAAAGTATTTGTGATTGTTCTCAATACCATTCTTATTTGTGTTCTTTCAGTTTCTTATAGTAAACGCCACCGTGTAGAGTCAATGACCTACCTTCATAACAAGGAAGATGCAAAAGCGTTTATGATTGAAGACAGTAATAAGGAAACTGATTACCTGATGCCGCCATTGTATTATTTCGGGAAATGGTTCTCGGTGATTGGCATTAATAAAACTTTTGGTCCCGATAGCGCCTTAAAATATTTTAATGCCCAGCAGGTTTCTGAACGTCCGAATTACGTTGTATTTTTGCAGGCCGAGAACATCGAGGCAAGGGTAGATTCCATGAAGAAAAGATTTCCAACGCTTACCTACGAAGAAACCATTCAGCCGAGTAGCATCGATAAAATTTTATACTGGCTCAATCCTTTGAACGATAATCAAACTGCTTTTATTTACAAATTAAAATGATAGCGCTCAGAAACCTGGATGTACAGGATAAACCTGAAATCACGCGCCTGATGAACAGCGAAAATGTTTCGAGGTATATGACCGACAGGGTTCCTTTTCCTTATACTCTGTCAGATTGCGATTCGTTTTTTGAATTTGTAAAAAATACTCCGAATGATTTTTTCTTCGCAATTACTCTTAACAATAAAGTTATTGGAGGATTGGGTTTGCATCGCCAGCCTTTAAATTCTTCCCACGTTTTAGAATTGGGTTACTGGATAGGAGAGGAATACTGGAATAAAGGTTATGCATCGGAAGCCGTAAAACTTGGAATACAAAAAGCTTTTTCGGTGGAAGGAATTACGAAGATAATCGCAAGAGTTTATTCAGGAAATTCAGCTTCAGATAAAGTCCTTTTCAAAAATGGTTTTAAAGAAGAAGGATTTCTAAAAGAACACATTATGAAACGTGGAAAGGTTTATGATGAGAAGATCTTTGGGTTGATTAAGCCTATTTAATTTTTCTATTTCGTGTTTTAAAACCTACTATCGGCCTTTTTTTCGGTCTCTCTTTTTTATCGATCAATTCATCTAAATACCGGAAAACAACCTCAATGTTTCTAGTGTTATTTTCGGTTTTCTTTTTAATTTTCTCAATGTACAGACGTAATTCTGTATTATCAAAAAGCATTTGTCTCATTTCGGTAAATGTCCCCATGATTTGAATATTCACAATTATTGCTTGCTTACTCGTTAGAACACCCGATAACATGGCAACTCCTTGTTCTGTAAAAGCAAAGGGTAACAACATACAAAGCACTTCGCTATTTAATGAAAATGGAAGGCTGGTAAATGAATTGTCTAAGGTGCCAATTTGGCTCCTTAGAAAAAGTAAATCCAAATCAGAATTTCGGACAAGAAACCACAACCCGTCTGTTTCTTTTTCTCTTCTGAGCCACTTCGTAAACGATGGATACTTCGTGTGCGCCAATGGTGTTGTTGAATCCTAATCGAGAAACAGTGACATCGAAACTGTAACCCACTCGAAAATTCTTATCCGGAATTTCAAGTCCTACAAGAACCGCGATACTTTCCCTGTTGGGATAACCGGGGGCATAGCGTTTAAATGGTAAACCACGATACCACAGGCCTACGTTTATCAGGTTCTTGAAATAATATGCGCCTATATCGAACTGATCGTATTTTTGTTCGTGGCGATAATGGAACGAAGCGCTCACAAATTCTTCGAGATGTGTTTTTCCTGATCCTCTTGCCGAAATAATATACCTGTATCCTCCATGAACACTCGCGTAAACAGGAAGCGGTTCAATGTTTCCTGTCATACTTGTATTAGGTTGATTGATGTGCTTTGCACTGATACCAAACCAGAAATTCTGTGAATTGAACAATCCACCAACACCCATATCAAAATAACTGGCCTTGTCAATTCCCAGAGCGTCCTGTGAGGTGGATGACCCTGTAATAAACTGGTCGTTAAATATCAATTTGGTATTATCCAGTTTTTTTTGGTTCATAGTCATTGTTATACCACCACGTGCTTCCGAAAATTTTCCAAGTTTAATGCGATAAGCAAAGTTAAGTCCACTTGTTGTTGTTACAAGGTTTGATGTTCCTGCTTTATCCTGAAGTACAAATCCTCCAATGCCGCTGTTCATGTTACTGATGTTATAATCATAAGCAGCCATGTAAGTAACATAGGTTGTTTTTATTCCCGGCCATTGATTGCGGTAATTAGCGCTGAAACGATGTTCGTAAGTAAGACCGGTGAAGGCAGGATTTAAAAAGAGTGGGGTAGCATAGAATTGCGTAAAATGCGGATCCTGACCGACAACAGAAAGAGAGCGGAGAAGGAGAGCGAAGGTAAGTATGTAGAGTAGGTTTCTCAATTTGATTTCTTTTCCAGTTTAAATTCAAGATCCTTTTCAACTTTTTCAAAAGCCAAGGGTTCAATATCAACCACCAATGTGCTGTATCCTTCGGCTTCTACAATTGCTTTGTAAGATTTTACAGGATTCATAACAAGAATAAATCTTCCGGTTTTAGGATTCGAGTAATAGGTTCCGTTTACCTGGTTGCCTTCATTGTCAAGCAAAGTAATTTTAATCTTAGCCGGTACATTTTCTTTAAAGGCCATTCCATGTTTTACTTTTAAATCGTTGTCGCCAAAACGGGTATCTACCTGGTAAATATCATTGTCGCCATAGGTTTCATCTTTGATCGAAGAATAATAACCGCGCTGACCATCAACGCTCATCACAAAGAAAATATCCTCACCCACATTGTTAATTGGATATCCTAAATTTTCAGCTTTTGAAAACTGATTGGTTTCGGGATTAAGAATGCTTTTGAAAACATCATAACCTCCCATGGTATTATGTCCGCGGCTGCTGAAATATAAAGTAACACCATCGGGATGCAGATAAGGAGAATCGTCATCGTACAACGTATTTACGTTTGGCCCAAGATTATAAGGCATGGCCCATTTTCCGTTCGGTAATCTTTTTATTCTGTAAATATCTTTTCCGCCGTAACCTCCGGGTCTATTGCTGCTAAAGTAAATGGCGCTGGTGTCGTTACTAAAGCAGGCACTCGTTTCAATAAATTGCGAGTTAATTTCTTTTCCCATCTTCACCGGTTCTTCCCATTTTCCGTCGGCGCCCATTTTTGTAATGTATAAATCACCAGTAACAATATCTGCCGCTGTGCGGAAAATGATCATGCTTTGCCCGTCGGGACTAATAGCTACACAGGCGTCGTTTGTTTCAGTGTTCAATGGTGCCCCGATATTTTCAGCTTTTTTCCATTTTCCGTTTTCTTTATAACTCACATAAATATCTTCATGATAGCTTCCCGCAAGATCTTTTCTGTTGTTGGAACTTCCTTCACGTCGCGATGTGAAATAAATAGTAGATTCATCGGGAACAACAACAGGAACGTAATCGGAAGCGGGAGAGTTGATCTCGGCGCCAATATTTTTGATGATGGAACGGTGTGGACTGCCTGTTAACAATTTTGCGTTCTTACACATGTCCATCAGATAAATTGTTTCTTCCGGAGTGTGTAATCTTTTGCTCGGCTTTTCCTTATTGTATTTTTCAAGGAGATCAATGGCCTCGTCGAAATGTTTTTGTTTATGTTGAATTTTCGCCAGGTAATATTTTGCATCCACCAGCGACGAAGAACTCAGATTGGGAACAAGAAATAACAAACTATCCAGTGGATAATTGAGCCTGAACATGCAAATAGCGCCATTCACTCCGGCCTTTTCATTTTTTGAATCAAGGTTAAGTACTTTGTGGTACAATGGCCAGGCATGAAAATAATCTTCAATGTCAAAGTAAACCTGTGCCTCTTTCAGAGTGTTTTTGATTTCTTTTCCCTGGCCAAAAACAGAGATTTTTAAAAACGTTAAAAGAACTATGTAAAAAATATTTTTATTCAAATTCATTATTATCTCATCAGCAGTACATCGCCTGTTTTAGTAAAAATTTTTCCGTCGATAAAAGTAGCAACAACCTTCCAAACGTAAACATCCTGCGTGCATAATTTTCCTTTATAATAGCCATCCCAACCTTCATCAGAGTTCCTGGTTTCAAATAACAATTCGCCCCAACGGGAATAAATACTGAGAAGATACTTGCTTGTACCGCGAATAACGGGATGGAAAATGTCGTTGCTTTTATCTTTCGGATCATATACCGAGCCTGGCGATCCACCCGGATTTGGCGTGAAAGCATTTGGAATCTGTACAAATGATTCTTCAAGCGCTATGATCTTTTCAGGAAGCTGAAATGTATCCCTGCAGCCTTTATTGCTTGTAGAGATAAGAATAACATCGTATTCACCAGGAGTTACATATGTATGTGAAGGAGAAAAATCAGTGGAGTTTCCACCATCGCCAAAATTCCATTGGTAACTCACCGCACCCGTTGAAAGATTCGAAAACTCTGTTGGCTGATTTGGTACAAACACACTTGTTGGATCTGCTTTGAAGAAAGCCACCGGCCGCGGAAATACTTTAATTATTCTTGTAGGTGTATCGGCGCAGGTATGAATATCTCTGGCAATAAGTGTTACAGTAAATAGTTTTGTAGATGTGGTTACATTCACAAATGTGTTGGATACACTTGCTGTGCCGGCGGTATTACCATCACCATAGGTCCATTGGTATTGGTTTACTCCGACAATGGGAGGAAAGAAAACCTTTAACGGCGTACAGCCACTATCGGGCAGCGCCGAAATAAAAAACTGCGGTTTCGGGTGAATAGCCATAGGAACCCGTGTTGTATCCTTACAGTTATTCGTATTTGTAGCCACCATGGTTACCATCACCGTTTGGTTGAATGGCGTTGTATTCTGATACGTATGAATTGGATTAGCAATACTTGAAGTTCCACCATCGCCTAATGTCCAGCTATAGCTTGTTGCCCCCTGCGAAGTATTCGTAAAGGTCATAAGCTTAGGGGCGCAGGCTGGAGTGTCCACAAGAAATTCTGCTTTTGGTCTCGAAAATAAACTAACCGTTTTTACAATGGAATCAAAACAGTTGTTCGCCGTGCCTACTAAAAGTTTTACACTGTACGTTGTGGCGCTGGCACCCGGTGGCGCTGTAAATGTAATGGTTGGATTAACGAAGATAGACGCTTGTCCATTATTAAAATCCCAGGCTACACTGTTATTTCCTGTACTTGTATTGCTGAAGCTAACGACTAAAGGCGGACAACCAATACTCGGATTGGGACTGAAATTGGCAACAGGTTTTGGAAAAATTATTGGCATGCCATACGTTGTGTCCATACAACCAAAGGCATTGCTTGCCATTAATGTAACGGTGTAAGTTTGATTTGTACTTGTTGTGTTCGTAAATACATGAGACGGATTACTTGACGAAGAATTTGGAGATCCGTCGCCAAAATTCCAGGTATAACTCACTGCCCCCAGTACGGGAGGAAAATTAATAGATAACGGAGTACATCCACTCGCCGGTATCATTGTAAATGTAAAGAATGGCTCAGGAAAGATGGTTACTACATTTTGAGTTGTGTCCGTACATCCAACACTGTTTGTTGCCACAAGTTGAACGGTGCTTGTTTGAAGTAGTAATGAATTATTGGTAAACGTATGGCTTGGGTTTAATACAGTAGAAGAATTACCATCTCCAAAACTCCAGCTGTATGTTGTGGCTCCAATTGTTGTATTGTTGAATGTAACGGGTAGAGGAGAACATCCCGGATTTAAATTTCCAGTGAATGTTGCAACCGGTTTGGGATATACCATTAACGATTGCTTGACGCTGTCCACACATCCTGCAGGAGTTAGTACAACCAATGTCACGGTAAAATTCTGGTTGGATTGGGTTGTATTGTTGAATGTAAATGTTGGACCCGCTGCATTGGAAGTACTTGTTGGAGTAGTTCCGAAGTTCCAGAGATAATTGGTTCCGTTCAAACTTGTGTTTGAGAAAGTAACCGGAAAAGGCGGACAATTAACCGTAGGTGTAAACGCAAAATTGGCAGTTGGTTTTACATTCGCTAAAAAATTCTTAACTACGGTATTAGAACAAAAGGCTGTTGCAACTGTCAACTGTACAGTATATAATGCTGCGGCAGTGTAAGAGTGGCTGGGATTCTGTAAAAATGAATTTGCCGATCCGTCACCAAAATCCCAGGTGTAACTTGTAATAGCGGTCGTTCCTGTAACGGTTGACATATTGGTGAAATTAGTAACACTACCAACGCAGGCCACTGTCGGAGAAAAATCAGCAACCGGATCAGGATGAACAATCACATTTGCAGTTTTTGTATGAACGCAAGTGTTGGATCCCGTAACAGTTAACGAAATTGTAAAAGCTCCGGTGTTTGTATAATTTTGCGTAGGTGGAATCTGGAGATTACTGTTATTTCCATTGCCAAAGTTCCAGTTCCATGCAACCGCGTCAATGGAGGATTCATTAAAGACCACATTGTTGAGCGTGACACATCCAACCGTTGGACTATGAACAAAGTTGGCGGTAGGGGCGGGAAGTATGGTGACTGTAACGGCTGCGGTACTCGTACACGCGGCCCCTGCTCCAGGAATAAATGCTGCCACCTGAACTGTATAAACACCGGGCGCTGTATAGGTAAAAGTTTTCGGTCCCGTTCCAAGATTTACAAATCCTCCCCCCGTTCCAAAATTCCATAAGTAAGAATATCCTGCAGGACTGCTATTTGTAAAAGTGATTGGCGCGTTCTGACAATTTGGTCCTGCCGGTGCAATTACACCTGCTGTTGGAGGATTTACAATAGTAACGTTAATGATAGCAGTATCAACACCACAAAGATTACTGTCGCGAAGCATTATGGAATAAGTTCCAACAGCGGGATATGCAATCGTAATTGGTGTTGTAGGCGGCCAGGGTTTCCAGTCGAAAATGGAATCGTTGCCCATCCCCCAATAATCACCAAAGTTCCACCATTCCTGTCTCTGAAACGTATTTCCCTGTGCAAGACAATTTCTTTGAGTTGTATTCGTAAAAGTAAAAACATTATCGGGCCAGCATTTGATAAATGAACTTGGTGTGATAGCCGCATTATCGAGATCATAAATCTGAATAGGATTATAAGTAGCAATGGTTGTATTTCCCTGGCTGCAATAGTTCCATGCAAGCAGGGTTACCTGGGTCTGGCAATTGACCGTACCCTTATTGTAGGTGTGCGTGACCGTGGCCCCTACATTCGTATAGGTGAAATTGGCAAGTGGAGAACCATCTCCGAAGTTCCATTGAAAATGTGTGGTTTGACTTACATCAGTACTTGAGTTAATGAAGGCAAGAGACGCTGGCGCGCAGGCTTGTGTTACCCCGCCGAGTGGAATTTGTATGGAAGCATTCACAGGCTTTTCCATCACAACAACTCCGGTTAGTGTACAGTTTAAGGCCGGAATAATCAGTGTAACTACGAATGTATCTACCGTAGAAGCATAGTTGTGAGTAAGAATAGTTCCACCGGTATAAGAAGCACCGGTTTGTAAAGCAGAACCATCGCCCCAGTTCAGAGTATAAGTACCCCAGCTGGTGGGTGATTGAAAATTGAGATTATAAGCGCCGCCGGTACAACTGATCCAATAAGGGTTCCCAGAGAGATTTCCCAGGTAATCGAACACCTGAGGGCACTGCGCTTTTCCGTTGAAGAGCGAGAGAATGAGGCCAATAATAAAAAGTACACGTTTTATCATGAGTTCAGTCTAAGTAAAGCAAGTCTGTAAGCCGGGTTTTGTTTCTCTTCCCGTAACCGGGACCCTATCTATCATTTATCTACGCGACCTACCCGTTGCGGTTCCCACTTGCGTGGAAGAAGACGGGTCGCCTTAACCCGCAACTTATTTGGTCTTTCAACACCTGAGGTTTACCCAATCCTTACATTACTGTAAAGATCCGTGAGCTCTTACCTCACGTTTTCACTATCACCCTGTAGCGCAATGCTGCAGGGCTACCTGGTTTCTGTGGCACTCTCTGTTACGATTCCATTCCTGGAAAAGTACCCGCTTTTATCAAGCGGCAGGTTACCCTGTGTTGCCCGGACTTTCCTCCCCGAAGTGAATTTATTCTACTTCGGGGCGATAGAACAACTTGCCCTATAAAGGTACGATTTTTCCAGTGAAAAGGTTGAAGATTTTGGTGAGGAATTATTATAAATTCATAACACCTTATTCAGTAGATGTTATCAGCGAGTAAATCCTATTATTTTGTCACGAATCAAGATTCAGGAACCAAGAGCCAAGTCAAAAAAATAGTACTTTTACACCATGGCTTTAAACCTTAAGACCCTCGCCACAAGAAGCATGAGCGCCGTAGTGTTTGTGATCTTACTTGTTGGCTGCGTATACTGGAATTATTACTCCTTCAGCATTTTCTTTTTTGTAGTAGCTATGCTTGGCCTCAATGAATTTTATAAGATTTCTGAAAAGCTTGGAGCTTCGCCTTATAAGGGTATCGGCTTTGTCGCCGGAATTATTCTGTATCTGCGTTTTGTTTATTTGGAGGGTTATTTTCATCATAATGAAGACGAAGGATGTTGTGGGTATTCAGGAAATTTTGGAGATCTTGAAAAATTGCTTAATGGATGTGTAGTAATTCTACCATTTATCATTCTTGCAGTTTCTCTATTTAGTAAAAAAGAAAAATCAATTCAGAATGGATTGTATACAATTGGAGGATGTATTTATTCAGTACTTCCTTTTGCCCTTCTTAATCAAACTGTTTTTTATGACGATGGATGTATGGGAGATCATTTCTTTACTCCCTGGTTAATTCTCGGAATCATTTTCCTGATCTGGAGCAATGATACATTCGCCTATCTCGGTGGAAGTTTAATGGGAAAAAATAAAATGATCGAACGTGTTTCTCCCGGAAAAACCTGGGAAGGAACAATTATTGGTGTACTTGTAACTTTTGGATTAAGTTTTTTATTCGACAGTTATGTCTACAGGCTTGGATCTACAATGTGGCCCATTCTCGGAATCGCAATACCAATTCTTGCAACCATTGGCGACCTGGTTGAAAGTAAATTAAAACGAGAAGCAGGGATTAAAGACAGCGGCAACATTATGCCCGGACATGGAGGTATACTTGACCGGTTTGATAGTCTGATTTTTGTGTCGCCTTTTGTGTTTGCTCTCTTTAAACTTTAGATCTTAATAGAATGTACCCTGTGAATAGGGATCACAACACCCTGTTTAAGAATAACCCTTTTATCCGTTACCCCCCAAACTGTTGTTTCAACCACTTTTCTTGAGTGTTCATCCTCAAAAAAAATCTTGATTTTTGTGTGTTCAAGATTTCCGAGTGCCAGCGCTCTGTCAAGATCACCCTTTCGTTCCCTGATCTTTTCGTTGTCGTTCAACACTTCTTTTGAGGGGAATTTCAGATTTTCGATCTTTTCTTTCTCAATTAATTCGAAAGTACTTGTTGCCACCATGTTTTGTTAGTTTATACTAATAAAACGAAGGGTTGCAAAAAAGGTTGCAAAAAGGTATTAACTATTGGAAACCCTCATTTGATTTTGTAAAGTGTTAAATAGCTCTTCAATCTTCTGACTTCCAATGCGATAAATTAATCCGGTTTTGTCCGTGAGCTCAATAAAGTCTTCTCCACTAGTGTAAAACCTAATAATTCCCTTGTTATGCAGGTTATAAACGGCCCTCCTGAATATGTTCTTTTTGTACCGGCTTTTCCTTAGGTTGACAATATTATGAAGGTCGATCTTTACTTTTCTTGCTGTCCAGAATCCATCTAAAATCAAAGCGCCGCTGATCACTTTTGTATTGATGTGTAAAACATAAGTTAGTCCTGCCGAAAAAGCGAGTATGCTCAATCCAAGAATAAAGAAAACAGTTCCCGATTCATTGGGATCGCCTATAGGATACGAGCCAATGCGAAGAAACGAAACCTGTACAGGCTTCGGGTTCTGGCTCCAATAGTAGGCAAGAAAACAAAAAATGGCCAGCATGGATCGTATCACAATGCTTAAGCGATTGTGACCCATATATTGTTTTTCTTCGTATATGATTTCCTGTTTATTCAATCGAAAGTTTAAGATAATTTTTTTTATCCGGATCAACACGGTAACGTTCATCGCTTCTAAGTCCCATTACCCAAATGATATCACCATTTCCATTCACAAGGATCCTGCAATTCTCTTTCTCAAAAGCATTTTGTTTTTCACTCTTTAAAAAATCGCTGAGTAGTTTAAAACCTTTCATGCCAAAGGGCCTGAACTTGTCGCCCGCCCTATAAGTCCTTATGGTTAAAGGAAAGCGGAGTTGTTCACCATAAATAAATAATTCGTTCTGCGAAGGAAGTGTGAATTTTTTTTCTTCAGAAACACTGAAATGTTTTTTTAACTCGGATAATGACCTTACAATTGTTTCAGACAATTTTTTTCCGTTGTTAGGAACAATCACCAACTCACTTCTTCCAATGGTCAGTTTATGTGTCGGCGAATGAAACAGTTTCCCGCTTTCACCATCGTTCATAATATTGTCGATGATATTTTTATTCTGTGTTTCATTAAAGCCGTAATCATCGAGCAAAAAATGCAGCACACTTTCAATGTATTTTTCTTTCTTGAGTTTTGTCTTACTGATATTCACAAAATCTTTTCCTTCTGTCACAAGTTCTTTATAACGCGATTTAAGGTAATCGCCCGCCATACCATATTCCTGGCCCATTCTGAAACTGTTTTCAATGAATGTTTTTTCCAGAGAAGGATTTAATTCCTTCAGTAAAGGAACAACTTTTAGTCTTAAAAAATTACGTTCGTATTTTGCTTCAAGATTACTTTTATCGAGCCTGTGGTCCAGTTTATTTTTCCTGGCGTAAGCTTCAATTTCTTTTTTTGTGAATACTAAAAGCGGACGAACCCGTTTTCCGTTCCTGGCCCTTATGCCTTTCATTCCCTTGCTACCTGTACCGCGCAGAAGATTGATGAGAACCGTTTCTACATGATCGTTGGCGTGATGCGCAGTTAAAACACAATCCAGTTCGTGTTGGTTAATCAGTTCATTGAACCAGCTGTACCTCAGTTCGCGCGCTTCGGATTGAATATTGATTTTTCCTTTCTTCTTTTTGAGATCAAACACTTTTACAAAAATGCTCACGCCAAGTTCTTTAGCGAGTTTCCTGCAAAACTGTTCATCGCCATCGCTCTCTTTCCCTCTTAGTTTGTAATTGCAGTGAGCAAGACTAAATTCGTAATTTCCTTCTTTGAGTAAATGCGCGAGTACAACAGAATCAACCCCTCCGCTGATGGCAAGAAGCAGTTTACTGTTCTTGTTAAAAAGTTGATTTTTGATTATGTTTGACTGGAATTGCTTTTGCACATACAAATGTAATAAAATGGCAGCACCTAAACACAGAGCCGACGCCACACAACGAATCGATGACCTTATTTACTCGCTTCCTGACTGGAGCCGGAAAATATGTATCCGACTGCGTGCACTGGCTCTTGGTAGCGATACTAAAATGATAGAGGACTGGAAATGGGCGCCAAATTATAATCTCGAGGGAATGGTGTGCGGATTTATGCCTACAAAAAAACACGTCAATCTTGTTTTCTTTAAAGGCACTCAAATGAAAGACAAAAGAAAACTCTTTGTCGGCGATCCAGATAACCTGAACATACGCACACTTCGCTTTACTAGTGAAAAAGATATAAATGATGAAATTATTCTCGAATACATCATGGAGGCCATTGATCTTAACAGGAGAGGGATTAAAGCCGTTCGTACGAGTAACAAGGAAATTGTTGTTCCGCCGTATATTAAAAAAGGATTTAAAAAAGCGGGAGTTTTAACCTATTTCGAAAGCCTGCCTTATTCTCACCGTAGGGAATACATTCGCTATATTGAGGATGCTAAAAAAGAAGAAACACGAGTGGCGCGGGTAGAGAAAGCAGTGAGTAAATTGTTGGACAAAGCAAAAATTTCAATCATTAAAAAGAAAAAATAATAAATAACTTTGAACTTTATTTATGAGTAAACAAGTCACCATTGTAGGCGCCGGATTAGTAGGATCGTTACTTTCCATTTACCTGGCCAAACGCGGATATAAAATCAATATTTACGAACGTCGCGCGGATATGCGCAAAATTACCATGAGCGCAGGACGTTCGATCAACCTTGCGCTCAGCGATCGAGGCTGGAAGGGCCTTGAAGGAGTTGGCATCGCTGATGAGATCAAAAAGATAGCTATTCCGATGTATGGTCGCTTCATCCATCACAAAGACAGTTCAACCGCGTATCAGCCCTACGGAAAAGATCAGCAGGCTATTTATTCGGTGTCGAGAGCCGAGATAAACATGCGTTTGATGGACCTGGCAGAACAACAGGCAAACGTGAAGATTCATTTCGATAAACGTTGCAGCAATGTGAACCGCAACACAGGAGAAGTTTCTTTTGAAGATAACAACACCCATAAAACTGAATCGGTAACTTCCGATCTGATCTTCGGATCTGATGGTGCTTTTGCCGCGTCGCGTTTAAGCATGCAGCTTTCAACCGATCGTTTTGAATACAATCAACATTATATCGAATGTGGTTATAAAGAATTGAATATTCCAGAAGGAGAAAATAATTCTTTCCGTATGGAAAAAAACGCGCTTCATATCTGGCCTCGTGGAAGTTTTATGATGATAGCGCTTCCAAACCTTGAAGGAAATTTTACCTGTACTTTATTCTTACCATTTGAGGGCGAAAAATCGTTCAGCAAACTCAAAACAAAAGAAGACGTTAAGAAATTTTTTGAGGAAGAATTCCCGGATGCTGTCCCGTTAATGCCAACTTACCTCGAAGATTTTTTTCACAATCCTACTTCTTCACTGGTAACTGTGAAATGCTGGCCGTGGACCTTTGATAACAAAATTGCATTGATTGGAGATGCTGCGCACGCTATTGTTCCGTTTTACGGACAAGGAATGAACTGTGGTTTTGAAGATTGCGTGGTATTGAACCAGCTTATTGATAAACACAAAGAAGACTGGAATAAAATTATGCCTGAATACCAGGACCTGCGTAAACCAGACGGAGACGCAATTGCCGATTTAGCTGTTGGAAACTTCATTGAAATGCGTGATAAAACCGGCGACCCTAAATTTTTATTGCAGAAAAAGATCGAAGCAAAATTCTCAGAAAAACATCCTGATAAATGGATCCCGCTTTATAGTATGGTGACGTACAGTCCGCACATCCGTTACAGTTACGCGCTTAAAGAAGGAAAACATCAACAGGCAATCATGGACAAGATCATGGCCATGCCTGATATTGACAAGAAGTGGGATAGCAGCGAAGTAGAGGAAAAGATGCTTTCGTATTTAAAAAATTAAAATAGAGGGATCGCAATTTGCGATCCCTCTATTTTCTATTTAATGAAAGAGAAATTCAGACTTCAATCAATTTTGCGCAATTAAAATGCCCGAGCGGACAAGCCCTATAGCCATGTAATCCGCAGGGCTTGCAATTGAGTCCTTTTACTTCAATTACTTTTGAATTGTCGCTTAATGGTCCGAATCCAAAGGCTGGAACGGTTGAGCAAAAGAAAGCAGTAACATTGGCATTTACAGAAGAAGCAAGATGAAGTGGCGCACTATCGTTCACATAATTCATGATTGCATCCTTCATTAAAGCGCAGGATTGTAAAAGAGAAAGTTTTCCTGCCAGGATATGAATGTTTGGATGTTTACTGGCCGATTTTATTTTTTCGCAAAGCCTTGTATCGCCAGGCGCCCCTAAAAGATAGATAGTTGTTGAAGGATCAGTCTTGTCGCAAAGTTCCGCCCATTTTTCGGGAAGTAACTGTTTTGTGAACCATACAGAGGCCGGAGCCATGCAAACATACTTCGCAATTTTATACTGCTCAATTTGTGCAAAATCGTTTATAGACGGATAGAGTTTCGGTTTGAAGACTTTATCGTCTGTAAAATCTTCAATCAGTTGGTTGTACCTTTCGGTTTCGTGTTTTCCGTTTCCAATAATGTGTTTTACTGTTGTATCAAACAAATAAGCGAACGGTGTTTGTTTGTAACCCGCTTTGTGTCTTGCTCCCGAGAAGCCGGTAAGAAAACCCGAGCTGGCGAAACGGTGACAATTTACAACGCAATCATATTTGTTTTTACGGATCTGTCGCCAGATATTAAACAGATTTTTATTTTTGTTTTCTTTTTTGTTCCACACCAGAACTTCTTTTAAAAAAGGATGATTGTCGTAAACCGATTCATTTCCTTTTCTGACAAGAATGCTGATCTGAGCTTCCGGAAAATAAGCGTGCAGTTTTTCAACGAGACTGGAGGCAAGAATGGAGTCGCCGATAAACGCTGTTTGAATAACAAGTATGTTGGTGTATTGGATCAGAACTTCAAAGCTCGGTATTTGTAAGCAAAAAAATGCCTTTCAGCAAAAAATTAATTAATATTACACCGTGAATAAGCCCGGAAAATTGTATCTGTTGCCTGTTCCTGTCTCCGAAGAGAGTGGGTTGGAGCATATTCCTGCTTTTAATTCCGGAATTGTAAATAGTCTGAAGTTCTTCATTGCCGAAGACGCTAAAACAGCGCGCCGATTCCTTAAACTCTGCAACTATCCTGTTATAGCTAACGCTGAAATACTTTTGCTTAACGAACACTCTAAACCAGGGCAGATGCCGGATTTACTTCAACCTTTGCTTCTTGGTGAAAATGTTGGGTTGATGAGCGATGCTGGATGTCCAGGTATAGCCGACCCCGGGGCCGATGTGGTAAAAGAGGCGCACAAAAAGGGAATCGAAGTTGTTCCTTTAACCGGACCGAGTTCTATCGTTCTTAGTATTATGGCCAGTGGTTTCAACGGACAAAATTTCGCGTTTGTGGGCTATCTTCCAATCGAAAAACCTCAAAAAGTGAAACGTATCAAAGAGCTGGAACAATTGGCCATAAAGGTTTCGCAGGCGCAGTTCTTCATTGAAACCCCTTACCGCAACGAACAGCTTTTTGAAACATTACTGGCCACGCTGTCTCCACAAACCAGGTTCTTTATTGGCATGGATATTACTTCTAAAAACCAATTTCTCAAAAGTGCCACAATCGCTGAATGGAAAAAAATGCAGAAACCTTTATTGAATAAGGTGCCTGTAGTGTTTGGGATTTATAAATAAGTTCTTCGGTGTTTCTCCACGTGAACCCACACTGTTCTTGTTTCTGATTTACGTTAATTCCTGAAATTGGTGTCAAACCTCTGCAGGCTCTGCTACTTTTGCGCCCTTCGCGAGAACCCGCTATCAAAACCCCATTGTTCAAAACCCTTTTTCCTTACTGAAAACCACGCAAAATTCAGCCTTACTTTTAAAATGTGAATCTCATTTCTTACATAAGGGCCAAGCATAATCTTATACTTAAATTATTGCTGGTTGTCATTAGCTCGCTTATTGTAGCGCTGCTCTTACCTGGCAGACAGGTAAAAGGGCACAATGTTGGCGCCTTTGACTCTATCTGGCCTTATGCAGATCTGATAGTTGAAAAAGATTTTTACATCAAAAAAACGGATGCTGAATTACACAAAGAAAAAATACAGATAGAAAATGAGGCTCCCTTGTTTCTGCGTATTGATGAAACCGAAAAAGAATTGAAATTAAGGGCCCTTGAAGCTCTGAGGGTATCCAATAACAAAGCGTTTACTATTCTCGCTCCGATTTTTGATAGTATATATGAAAGAGGAATTGTTCAACAGTTAAGTGATGATGAAAGTAAGCGTCCGCTCATGCTTTACCGTAACGGATACGCTGAGCAATCGCTTTACTACAACTTCTTTACCATTAATACGGCTTTAAGTTATATCGAATTAAAAGGAGGCAATGTAACAGAAGTAAATCCTGTGGATTATCTCGCTATAACTCACTTTCTTGATAAAGACAAAACCAAATGGTACGTAGGTACTAAGTTTGAACAGATGTCGGTTTACCGCAGTGTTATCAAGCAAGGCGAAGTACTGGTGAAACAAGGCGAACCTCTCACCAACGATAAGCGCTATCTTGTTAACCGTTATTTTTATTCGAGAAACCTTAATTCGGGGAATAATTTTTTAGCTTTTATAGTAAGATGGGGAATGATGTTCATTGTAATGGTGATCCTGTTATTTTACCTCATATTTTTCAGGAAGCAGATCTTCGGACAAAACAAACAGGTATTCTTTTTATTTTTTGTAGTGGTTGTGAGTGTGTTCTCCGCGTTTATTTTCCATAAATACGGCCTTATGGTCATGGCTCTTCCGTTTACTTTGGTACCAATACTGGTAAGGGTTTTTTTCGATAGCAGGACTGCCCTTTTTACTCACCTCATTGGGGTGCTTATCTGCAGTTTTTTTATGGCAGATAAACTGGAATTTATACTTCTTCAACTTATTTCGGGAATAGGTACTTTGTTTACTGTTGCCGAAATGAGGAAGCGTCAGCAGATCCTCAATGCGGCCCTTGTTGTGTTTATCATTTACATTCTGTTGTTTTTTTGTTACCAGGTTGGATTTGGCACCCCTCAGCTGGTAAAGAAGGTAACAGCGTATGTTCCGTTTGGAGTGAGTTCATTACTGGTGTTACTGGCTTACCCAATGATCTATCTCACAGAAAAAATCTTTGGCTTTATTTCCGATTTTAAACTTCTTGAACTGTGCGACCTAAATCAGCCCTTGCTTCGCCAGCTTTCGCAGGAAGTGCCTGGTACCTTCCAACACAGCCTTCAAGTAGCCAATCTTGCCGAGGAAGCTATTTATTACATTGGGGGAAATACCCTACTGGTAAGAACAGGCGCTATGTACCACGACGTGGGCAAACTCAGTAACCCGCGTTTTTTCACCGAGAACCAGGTAAATGGGTATAGCCCGCACATGGAGATGCTTCCATTAGAAAGCGCTAAAACTATTATTAACCATGTCATCAGGGGAATTGAACTGGCGAAGGAACACGGTCTTCCCGAGCAGGTTATTGATTTTATTAGAACCCATCATGGAACTACGTATGTTGGATACTTTCTCAATCTTCATAAAAAAGATAAGGTTCTTACCAATGTAGATGAAAATGAATTCCGGTACCCGGGACCAATCCCCTTCAGTAAGGAAACAGCAGTGTTAATGATGGCCGATGGGGTAGAGGCTGCTTCGAGGAGTTTACCTAAAAAAGATGCACTGGCCATAAACGATTTGGTTGACCAGATCATCGATTATAAGATTTCACAGAATCAATTCATCAATTCAGACATTACTTTTAAAGATATTACAATCATAAAAAAGATATTTAAGAAGCGCTTAATGAATATTTACCACGTGCGGATCGAATATCCAACCCAGTAACAGCATTTTCATAATACCGCTAAAAATGATATATTTGTATGATAACTATGCGTAAATTATTTATTTTCATCGCAGCCATCGCGTTTCTCTCATCCTGTAAGTTATTTAAACCAAGTTTGATGTTGAAAACACCGAAGGATTATAATTATGCTCAACTCATTGATTCTATTGGCCGTATCGATTATAAAATTGCCCCAAATGACGCTATTTCATACAAAGTCTTTACTAATGATGGATTTATGCTGATAAACCTTGCTACTAATCAGAACAACGTTTTCAGAAGTGATATTGATGCAATAGTTGAAAGCGATGGGCAGGTAAAAATGCCCTTGATTGGCCGTGTTAAGATCTCGGGACTTAGCCTGGTTGAAGCCGAAAAACTAATGGAGGAAAAATATTCTGATTATTATGTAAAACCTTTTGTTACTTTGAAAGTAAGCAATAAACGGGTTATTGTGTTTCCAGGAGTAGGGGGTAACGCCAAGGTGGTGCCTTTAAACAATAATAATACAACTGTTCTTGAAGCTATAGCAAGCGTGGGTGGTATTGCCGATGAGGGCAAGGCTTATAAGGCAAAACTCATAAGAAGTAATCCCGATCCTAACCAAAAACCTCTTGTTTACTTAATGGATCTCTCAAGAATAGAAGGAATAACATTTGGTAACAGTAAAGTTCAGGCAGGGGATATCATTTATATTGAACAACGTTACAGACCGCTGAAAACTTTAACGAATGAGATCGCACCTATTGTTACCATTTTGACAAGTTTCTTGTTGCTTTATCAATTTACAAGGCTTAGATAAGCATGTTTAATCCCGAAGTAGCGTCCAATAATCAGCTAAAAGATATTACCGAAAGGCTTAATAACAATTTCGATATTGGTATTATTGCTTATCTCTTTAACAAAAGTAAGATCTGGATCATACTCACATTCATACTTGCATTTTCTGTAGCCTTCCTTTACCTGAGATATAGCCAACCCATTTATGAATCGCACGCTATCCTTCAGATCAATGAGGCCAATCACGCCGACAATATCCTTAAGATCGATAATTTCGAGGGGCAGACCAACGACCTGGCCACAGCCATTGAACAAATTCGTTCAAAAGTGTTTCTTAAAAGGGTAGTAGAAAAACTCGATATCAGTGCAAACTATTACAGCGAAGGAACTTTTAAAAATAATGAACTCTATAGCCAATCCCCTTATCTTATAAAAATTAACCCTAAACCTGGTATTGTTTATGGTCAGAAGATTTATGTTGAACTCAACAGCCAGTTAAATGGGGGAATATTGAAGATCGGAGGCAAAAATGAAAAATTTCAGGTCAACAACTGGCTCAAATTAAAGGATTTTGATATCAATGTGTATCTCAATCCACAAATGACCACTACTTACATTAAAGAGTTGCTGAGAGATAACAAAGCTTTCTATTTTATTATGTCCGACGTGGAGGCGGTAACAGGTAGCATTCAGTCGAAACTCGAACTTAAGGTAATGAATGAGAGCGCAAAAACTATTCTTTTAAAAGTAAAGGATGTAAACTCTGCAAAATCAACTGATATTGTAAACGCCATTACCGAAGAATATCTTACTTATGATGTGGAAAGAAAAAGCGAGAGTTCGAGAAGTATTCTCGCCTTTATTGACGGACAATTGAATTCGGTTTATAACGACCTTAAAACCACCGAGAGCGATCTTCAGCAATTTAAAAAAGAGAATAACTTTACTGATAAGGATCTTCTCATTAATTCCGATATGCTCCGTTACACTTCTGTTGAGGATCAGTTACTCAAAGTAGAAATGGAAGAAAAAATTGTTGCAGAAATTCAGGCTAACATCAGCAAGAATAAAGGAATCGATATCTATGAACTTGTATCTCTTATATCGGGAACAGATTATGAAAACTCAATCAGGGATGTAACTCAATCCATTCAAAAGTTATTACTGGAAAAAGAAAACCTTTTGTATCATGTAACGCCAAGTTCGGAACAAATCAAGCAGATCAATTACCAGCTCGAAAACCAGAAAAAATTATTACTTGAAAGTCTCGACGCCATTCGCTTAAAATATAAGACCAAGGTGAAAAACCTTCTCGAAAAATCGAGCGATTTTAAAAACAGGTTAAACAAAAATCCGGATAACGAAGTAGAGTTTTCACGTTTAAGCAGGTTGTATTCCATCAGCGAAAAATATTATACCATGTTGCTTGAAAAGAAAACCGAGTTCTCAATTTCAAAAGCCAGTTACGTTTCTAAAAGTTCTATTCTCGAAAAAGGACAAGGGTTAGGGGCAAAGGTATCACCAAGTTCGCGTAATGCCATTCTTGTTGCTTTACTTGTTTCGCTGTTGTTCTCAGTAGGTTTAGTGTTTATGCGTTATCTGTTCCACGATAAGATCTACACGCTTAACGATATTACAAAATACTCTTCAGGAAACGTTGCCCTTCTTGGTATTGTTCCAAAATATTCAAGCAATATTCCTGTATCGCAATTAATTGTAGATAAAAATCCAAAAGCGCTTATCAGCGAATCGTTCAGAACCATTCGTACTAATCTTAGTTTTATTGATAACACTCCGGGATCAAAAATCATATCAATCACATCTACTATAAGTGGTGAAGGAAAAACATTCGTTGCCATCAACATTGCAGGTATTCTGGCCTTTACAGGAAAACGTGTTGTGATCATTGATCTTGACATGAGAAAACCTAAGATCCACAGAGGATTTGGGGTAACCAACAACATTGGGATGAGTACAATTCTTACCAATACTACAACAGTTGAGGAGTGCTTTAACGACAGTCCGATGGAGAATCTCAAGTTCATTACTGCCGGACCTACGCCACCAAATCCTTCCGAATTGATTCTTAACGACAAACTCGATGAAGTGATCACCTATCTTAAATCAAAATTTGATTATGTGGTAATTGATAATGCGCCTATCGGACTTGTAACCGATGGTATTGCCACCATTCAAAGGGCCAACTATCCTATTTATGTATTCAGGGCGGGCTATTCGAAAAAAATGTTTACACAGATCCTCGATAAGCTTAAAAACGAAAGTAATATCAAGGATCTTGCTGTGGTGCTTAATGATGTTGATCTTAGCAAGAAAATTTACAGCTACAATTATGGCTATGGTTATGGCTACGGCTATGGCTACGGCAGTGGGTATTACAGCGAAGAAGATAATTTCAAACGTAAATCAAAAAAGAAAAGTTAATTTATGGAGATCATCGAAACGGGTTTAAAAGGACTTGTGGTAATAAAGCCAAGAGTATTTGAAGATCCAAGGGGTTATTTTTTTGAAAGCTATAATAAAGAACAATTTCATAAAGCAGGTCTTACAATGGATTTTGTTCAGGATAATCAATCACTTTCACATACCGGTGTTTTACGCGGACTACATTTTCAAAACAATCCTTACGCTCAGGGTAAACTGGTTCGTGTTATTACCGGTGCAGTATTTGACGTTGCGGTAGATATCAGAAAAGCTTCACCTACTTATGGTAAGTGGTATGGACTGGAACTAACTGAACAAAATAAAACCATGATGTATATTCCAGAAGGTTTTGCGCATGGATTTCTTACATTAAAAGACAGCACCATTTTTTCATATAAATGCACCAATCTTTACAACAAAGCATCAGAAGATTGTTTATTGTGGAACGATCCGCAGATTGGTATTAACTGGAACGTGAAGGACCCATTACTTTCTACAAAAGATCTTGAAGGTAAATTTTTGAAAGACTTTGAAAGTCAATTTTAAATATGAGTCTAAACTACCCCGTCATACTAACAGCTTTTTTTTTCGCGTGTTTTGTATTTTCCCTCCTTATTAACTACATCTTGTTAAGGTTTGTTCAAACCCTTGGTATCAGGGGTAAAGAAGCTTATCAGGTAAGATGGAACCCAAACACGAAACCGGCTCTTGGAGGTATTTCCTTTTATGTGATCTTTTTGTTTTCGCTTATTTTCACCATTCTTCTCTCTGTAAAAACCCTCAGCTTTAATCTTCAATTGGTGGGTATTCTAATTTCCGGAACACTTGCCTTTATGATGGGTCTGGCCGACGACGCCTTTAACACGCAGCCTCTGCTTAAATTTCTAACTCAAATCGTATGTGCCTTCGTTGTTATTTTTTCAGGACATAGCATTACCATTTTCCAAAACGAATTCGTTAATTATTTTATTACCATTTTATGGGTGGTTGGTATGATGAATTCTATTAACATGCTCGATAATATGGATGGCATTACAACCATTATATCCATTACAGCATGTACATTTATGGTGGCTGTAAACATATCCATGCAGCGTACAACAGAATACACAACCATTCTTAATTTAGGGGTGTTGGGGGCCTTATGCGGGTTTCTTGTGTATAATTTCCACCCATCTAAAATGTTTATGGGCGATACAGGAAGTCAGTTCCTGGGGTTATTTCTGGCGGTAGAAGGAATTGATAATTGCTGGAACAATAACCTGGTACCAACTTTGAATGGCTTTCCACTTATAAATATTGTGCTGGTAATTCTTGTGTTTTTACTTTCACTCACCGATACTACCACTGTGGTGATCAATAGATTAAAAGCAGGGCGCTCTCCGTTTATCGGGGGGAAAGATCATACAACGCATCATCTGTTCTTTAAAGGAATTACCGAAAAACGTATTGCCATCCTTTTCTTTTTCCTAAGCTCGGTTGGCTGCTTTCTGGCCTACAACCTGGTATTCAGGTTCTCATATCCGCTCCTTTATTGCTCCATTCTTTATTTTGTTCTGGTATTTGTAACTTTGTATTTAAATACCATTATAAAAAAACTTGGCCGCTCTTAAAACAACCATCCGTACTTTAGTGAGATCCAATTTTCTCCAAAGGGTCATTCTGTTTTTATGCCCTTTCCTGGTGGGTTATTTTGTAATCAGGATCTGGTTTTTCTTTCCCGCTGAAAACGCGCTTGTATACTCCGACAATAACTTTAATGTACTTGGATTGAACATTCCTTCAACCCTTGATTTCTGCGGCGAAAAAATTCCGGCTAACAATTACGAGATCAAAAAAAATCTCGAAAAAGAATTCTTCAGTAATTCATACTGGAAAGCAAATTCAGGAATTCTGTTTGTGAAGGCTCAAAAATGGTTTCCGTACATTGAACCAATTTTAAAAAAGGAAGGAGTGCCCGACGATTTTAAATATGTAGCAGTTATAGAAAGTCACCTTTCAAACATTGTATCTCCTGCCGGAGCAGCCGGTTTCTGGCAGCTGGTACCGGTTTCGGCGCGTAATTTCGATCTTGAAGTAAATGAATATGTAGACGAGCGTTACCATGTTGAAAAAGCCACACGCGCGGCATGTAAATTATTTAAAATGGCGCATTCAAATTTTAAAAACTGGACACTTGCCGCCGCCGCGTATAATCGTGGAATAGGAGGAATACAGGACGCCCTCGACCGCCAGAATGCAGATAGTTATTATGAATTGAATTTAAATTCGGAAACCGGAAGTTTTGTTTACAGGATCCTCGCCTACAAAACCTTGTTTTCAAGTCCGGGGCATTTTGGAATTAAGAAGAAAAAATGGACCTATTATCCGGTCATCCCGTTCAAAACTTATAAAGTAGATACTGCCATCACTAACCTCAATGCCTTTGCAAAATACGTGGGCTGCAATAAAGCAACCATAAGATTTTTTAACCCATGGCTACTTCAGGACGTTCTTCCGAAAACAGAAGGAAAAACCTATGAGATCCGCGTGCCTAAAAATCTTAAAGCCGATTATTCATCGTATATCCGCGACTTAACAGGGCAGGATGGAAGTTTAAATCAGGATCCTGATGAGGCACCTGAAAAAACGATTGAGGCCGATAACGACACCACACAGGTTTTCAAAAAAACAATTCTACATATAGTAAAAGAAAAAGAAACGATTGATGAACTCGCAGGGTTTTACGAGGTGAAAGCCGATAACCTCAGAAAGTGGAACAACATAAAAGAAAAACAGGAAGCGGTTGTTGGGCAGACGTTATCGATACATTATTAGAATCAGGAATCAGGAACCAAGAATTAGAGCGTCAGTTCGAGCGTAGTCGAGAACAAGCTTTTCAACTTTCATCTTTCAACTACCTGTTAAGGTACTGGGCCTGTTCTGCAGCGGGTAATTTTTTTCCGTCTTTATAAACTGTTATGAAGGCATCGGTAATACCAACGCTTACAGCCTGATCTTTTAATCCTTTTGCGAATTTAGCTTCCACAAAATTTCCGATGTTGTAAATGTAAAGGCCGTTGATCTGTTTATTTTCTACCGGCCAGTTACGTATCGAAGAGAATCTCGCTGCCACTTCATTCGGAACCTGTTTGCTGTATGCACCGATCTGAACTTTAAATGAAATTCCTTCTTCATTTGCCTTCACACCGTTTTCGGCTGTAGCAGCCGGGTAAGAGGTTACACCATTAGAGAATGGCTGAACAGGATTGTTGTTTGCAGGTGTATTATTCACTGGCGTATTATTAACAGGTGTGTTGTTTACCGGAGTATTTATATTTCCGTTAGGGAACACGATCGGATTTTCAGTTTCCATTTTGGTTGTGCCTTCCTGTTGTTTTGTTTTCCCTTCAGCAAATGTAATTTTCTTTCCGTTTAAATAAGCGCTGATAAACGCGTCGCGAATTCCTAATCCAACAACACGGTCCTTATCTGTTTTTAGTTTATCCTGGTTGTTATAAATACCGGCTGTGTAGCGGTAAAGACCACTAGGAAGTTTTTCAGTATAGATAGGGGTTAAGCCAAATAGCTGACGTTTTGTTGCCTGTTTGTTGTACACACCAATCTGTACCGTATAAAGAAGATCATTCATTTGTTCATGTTCTTTTGTTACGGTTGCAGGATCGCCGGACACTGTAGTTGCATTAGGTATAACTGTGTTTGCTTTCGGAATGTTTGTTTTGTTATTGATACCAACTGTCGCATTCGGGTTTGTTTCCGCGGTCTTGCCTTCTTTTGCAAGTATTTCATAAGCTTCGGCAAGTGTAATACGTTTTCCGTTGTAGAATCCTACCACGAATGCATCACTGTAACCAAGGTTCCTTAAATCATTTTTAACACCATTAGCCACGGCAAATTCTTTGAAGTTACCCGCAGTATAACGTATCCACCCGGATGGTGTTGTTTCGGCATTCACCGGATTTAACCCTCTGAATGTATTATTAGGCAATCTTGTTTTAAAGGCACCGATCTGAACCCTGAAGAAAAGTCCGTCAGGAATTTTTTCATCTACAGGAATAGGTCTGTTTTCGTTATACGCGTTTCCGGTTACAACTTCTAACCCTTCTACTTTAATGGTTCTTCCTGTAGCATTTGGGTTACCGTTGCCATTAGGGTTCCCATTTCCGTTCGGATTAGCATTGACATTAGGGTTGCCGTTGCCGTTCGGATTCCCGTTCCCATTTGGATTTCCGTTACCGTTAGGGTTGGTGGCAACAGTGTTATTTGTTTTAGGAAGTTTATTGAGAAGATCAACTGCTGCGTTTCCGGTTTTTGCGGCAAGGGTCAACAGTTTCATTTTCTCATTTTCGTTTTTCTCTGTTGTTGATTGTATTAATAACCGCTTCGATTCTGCGTTCAGGTCATCGGCATTTTGTTTAACGGCTTTCTGGTCGTTGGTAAGATTACCAGGGACATTGTTTTTCGACGTTTCGTATTCGAGACTGAAGCCATTGGTTAAATTGGTAAGATTGGTGTACTGTTTTTCACGAAGCTGTGTCTGTTTTTGTGTCAGCGCTTCAGGAGTTCCACTGTTTGTTCCGCCCGAAGAAACTTCTTTCACCACATAATCAGGATATTTCTTTTTAAGCTCGTTCAGTATCTCGGTTTGTTTCTGAATCATTTCCGCTTCTTTTTCTTCAGCGTTCATCATTGCGCCGATCTTAGCATTACTGTTCGTTTGCGTATTACCTTCGTCTCTTAATTGTTTGGTTTTGGTTTGCAAGGTTCCCACTTCGGTATTTTTGTCTTCCAGTTGTCCCGCAAGAGTAGGGTCATCGTTCTTCAGCCTTGTTAACAGTTCAGTAATAGCTGTTTTATTGGTATTGTAAGTAATGTTGTTGCTTTGTTCGGTGTATTTAACAGCATCCAGTTTTTTTGTTTGCGATTGCTCTTCTAATTTTTTAGCCTCATTCATCAGGCTGTCTTTTTCTGCCCCCGTTTTTGTATTGGCCAATGTTTTCATATCAAAGGCCTTCACACTGATCTCTTCGGCTTCGGTAAGTAAATTATCTGACTTGGTTTTTAACTGGGCCGCGGTTTCACCGTTTCCTCCTCCAGTGTTATTACCAGCATTCTTAATTTCAGTTTCAACAGTTTTTAATTCTGTTTCCGTGGTTTTAATATCGGTAAGAGATTTGTTGATCAAATTATTTGCGGCAGGATTCTGGAGTTTTGTTTTATTGTTTTCGAGGTAAGTCACCACTTCACCGGCGCTGGTATCTTTTTGAGCAAGTGTTTTTACATCCACAGTAGTGCTTGTTATAGCTCCGCCATCACTGGTTGACGATGTAGTTTGTGTTGTGGCTGTATTACCTCCGTCGCTGGTTGTACTTGTCGTCTGAGTTGTAGTTCCACCATCACCTGTCGAAGTTGTTTTCGTGGCAGCTGTTGTATTGCCTCCATCACTGGTAGTACTGGTAGTTTGAGTTGTAGTTCCTCCGTCGCCGGTAGAAGTTGTTTTCGTGGCAGCTGTTGTATTACCTCCATCACTGGTAGTACTGGTAGTTTGAGTTGTAGTTCCACCATCACCTGTCGAGGTTGTTTTCGTAGCAGCTGTTGTATTACCTCCATCACTGGTAGTACTTGTAGTTTGAGTTGTAGTTCCGCCATCACTTGTCGAAGTTGTTTTCGTAGCAGCTGTTGTATTACCACCGTCATTGGTTGTACTGGTAGTTTGAGTTGTGGTTCCGCCGTCGCCGGTAGAAGTTGTTTTTGTAGCTGCGGTTGTATTACCTCCATCGCTGGTAGTACTTGTTGTTTTAGTCGTTGTAGCAGTCGTTCCCCCGTCGCTTGTATTTCCTCCATTACCGTTTTTAGCAATGGCCTGATCAACATTTTTACTGAGTTTGTTCAGCTGGTTAAGCGCGTCAATTTGTTTTTTAGTGGCTTCAACAAGATCATTGAGTTTCTTGTTTTTGTCACCCGCCGCAACCGAACTTTGTTTTAATGTTTGCGCCGCAGCTACTTTATTATTTGCAGAAATAAACTCACTTTTTAATGCAGGCGTTTTGTCAATACTTGCCTGGTTGTTTTTTAATCCCGTTACAATTTGTTCTAGTTCAACATTGTTTGCTTCGTATAATTTTTCGTAAGCGCTGATTTTGGCATCAAGCAGATCGGTTACTCCTTTGTTTACATCGGCAAGCTGGTTCCCGAGATTAGGATTGTTTCCTCCGTTAGTAGAAGCAACCGGGGCGTTTGATGACGTGGTTGCTGTTTTAAGTGTTACACCCGGACTCGAAGTTTTTAAAAGATCAACGGCTTGTTTTTGTTTAGATAAAGCTTCGGCTTCTTTTTCTTCTGCATTGCTCAAACTTCCTAGTTTGGCGCCAATGTTCGGGAGCGTGTTTGCCTCATCTCTAAGCGCAGCCGCTTGTTTAAAGGCAAGATCAGCTTCCTCCGATAAACGTTTCGCGTCGTTCATATCGGCTTCGTTGGCTTTATTGTCGGCAATTAAATTTTTAAGATTTTCTTTATTGGTATCGAAAACAGATTTATTATCGTTTTTTGTAATTTCTGCAGCCTGCAGGCTTTTCTCGTTCGCTTTATTTTCTTCTGCCTTGGCTTGTTTCATTAATTCATCTTTTTCGGCGCCGGTTTTTGTATTGGCCTGCATTTTCAGATCAAATGCTTTTATATTAAGATCTTCAGCTTCTTTGGTAAGCTGTGAAGGAGTAAGGCCACCGCCACCCGTATTATTTACTGGAGTATTCTGAATGGAGTTCTTGGTCGAAGCGATAAGATCTTTAAGTTTCTTTTGCTGCGCCGCTACATCGTTTATTTTAGAGTCGGCTTCTACTTTTAATTTCTGAGCCTGCGTGTTCTGATAAGCATTGTAGTCGAAGTTGGCGTTATCGTTCGAATTCAGATTATTATTCAGATTATCCAATTGCTTAAGGGCGTCGGAATTATTGTTTGAAGTAATTGGGTTGATAGGCTCGCTCTTCTGGGTGTTTGTTCCCGCAACTGATTTATTGATATCGTCAATCTTTTTGTTGTTATTCGCGATCTGTTGATTGTTTTGTTTTTTAATGTTCTCCAGTTGTTTTAATTCAGTATTAAGATCCTGTTTTTTTCTGGCGTTTGTGGTTTTAGCTATATCTGTTTTTGTTTTGGTAATAGCAGCATCCACTTCCTTATTATAATTTTTAAGTTCTGTTGTGCTTTTTTCAATGCTTCCCTTATTTGTATCATCGCTTACAACAATTTTGTTGTTGTATTTTTCAGGAAGAGTTTTGCTTGCAGTATTAATAGTAGTGTTTACCCCGCCGGTATTTGTGTTTGAAGTTGTGGCGATAGGACTGGTATAGGTTGGCGTTGCAATGGTTTCGGTCTTGATCTTGTTTGCAATATCAACACCTTTTGAGGTGTTGTTGAGCTCATCTTTGATTTTTTTGATCTCGCCTTCATTCGTGGCCACTTGTTTTTCTTTTTCAATTAAGTCGGTTTTGAGTTCGTTGAGTTTTTGTTCAATCGGCTCTTTGTCTTTTTTCTTTTTTGTATTCTTCAGATCTGTTTCTGTTGAAGTAATAGCCTCTTTAATTTCAGTAATACTGGTTTTAACGCCTTCGTTTGTTTTTTCAATAGCTGTAACCTGTTTTTCTTTTTCTTCCTGATCGGTTTTCATCTTCTGTAAGATCTCATCCGACTTGCTCTTATAACCCGATGTCTCATCGATTTGTTTCTGGATGCCATCCAGCTTATCAATAGTTTCCTTACTTACATTTTTATTATTAATGGTCTTGCTGACTTCCGCTGAATAATCGGTATTAAGTTGCGCCTCTTTAAATTTCATTTCGGCATCCTTTTTCAAGGCGTCAGAGTAATCAAGTATTTTTGTTCCCAGGTTCTTGTCGTCTTGTCCTTCCTGTTTAATGGCGGTTCCCTGATCTATCGCTGTTTTTTTCTCCGTTTCATCGGTAATCGATTCAGCATTTTTCAGAATAGAATCTCCTTTTGCTATTTTCTTTTCGCCTTCAATTATTTTAGCATTACCTAATTGTTTCGCATCTTCCGAATCATTGTTCAGCTGTATCCCTGTTTTTGAGGATTCTTCAGCATCTTTCTTTGCCATTTCGGCCAGTTGCTTATTGTCGAGTCCTTTTTTGGTACTTGTTGCGCTTGCTGTGCTTGCGGTTGTGCCGCCGGTGGCAGAATTAGTTTGTGTAGTGGTTACAGTGGCGGTGTTTCCTCCATCGTTTCCATTACCATTCTTCCCTGGATCATTTCCTGAATTATTAACTAAAGTTGGATCGAGGTTGTTTTGTCCCTGATTAACATCCAGTTTTGCTTTTTTCTCGATGATCTTAAGGTATTGAATATAACTGGTATCGGTTGGCGCTTCATCGAAATAGTTAATGATTTTAAGTATTCCGTTATCATAAGAAATGGTTTGTCGCAATGGTTTTAATGTTGATATCAACGGCAACAATACTTTATCTGATTGTGTTTTTAATCCCGGTGTTTCAACTGTGAATAATAATTTGGCTCCGTTTGGCAGATCCATGAAGTAGTCGCCATTATCCTGCGCTTCATAAACACCAACAACATTACCGGTGTTCATGTTTTTAATAGTAATGCGGCTCAACAAACTTTGTTCGGCGTTTTCTTTTACAACTGTTCCTTTAATGCCAAGCACGTCAATAGGTTTACGCTCGGTGCTTATTTTTAGGACATCAATTTTTCCGGGCAGACTTTGTCTTCCTGTACTGAAATAAGCTGTTTTCTCAAGGGAATCGGTTACATACAGGTAATCATCATCGGGTGAGTTAATAGGAAATTCCAGGTTAACAGGTTGGCTCCATGAATCGCTTGATTCAATATAAGTGGATTTGAAAATATCATAGCCCCCCATACCATTGTGTCCTTTACTGGCAAAGTAAAGTGTGCTACCGTTAGGATGGAGGAAAGGAAAATCTTCATCGAACTCGGAATTGATGCCGCTTACTTTTTGTGGCGGACTAAAAGTTCCGTTCGGTAGTTTGGTTCTGTAATAAATATCTTTATTGTCGCCATCGCCGTAACTACTGTAATAAACACGATTGCCTGTAGCAGGCTGATAAACAATTGATTTATCTTTTTTCTTTTTATCGGCGCCGGTTTTAAATTCCTCAGGTTTGACCAGAAGTTTTCCGCCTACATTACTGAGATCATAAGTTCTGAAATAATCGGCTTCATTCAGATTTTTTTTGCTCTGAACAACCAGGTCGGAAATGTTGCTCATGAGACGTTTACCATAAACGCAGGCTTTTATTTCGCGTTCAACCTGTAATTTTTTTATCTGCGAAGAGGAAGCGTTCTTCTTAAATTCGTTATAGTGTTTGAGGGCTTCATCAAAATAATAATTGATGTGATTAGCTTTACCGAGGTAAAACTTTGCTTCTTTAGGAGCTTCTGGTTTACTGTTGGCGAACTTTAGGTAAGGGAGACATTTCTTCTTATCAGGCTCAGCATAGATCATACACACCCCTAATCTGAAATTATACTCAGGATCCTTTGAAAAATTGGCTACAAGCTGCGAGTAAAGCTTATAAGCGCCCGCGTAATCTTCTTCTTCGTAAAGCTTGTTGGCTTGTTTTTTAACATCTTCAGTTGCGCCTTGGGCAAATGAAATGGCAGAAGCCATTATGAACAGGATAAAAAAGAGGGCTTTTCTATACAAAAGGCTGTTTGGGGTACCGCATATTAAGGCATTTAACCTTAAAATCATAATCAAAGTTTAAAGATAATAAAACTTATAATATAGATGCTATTTATACGAAAATTTCATAAGTCCGTTTGGATAAAGGTTATGTTAATTATTTTGAAAAAACTGAGAAATTTTTATATTTTTGGTGGAAACAATCTAAAAAATCGATTCATGAAAAAAATTACACTATCAATTTTCTGCGCTTTAGGATTAGCCTCTGCTACTACGGCGCAGGTTAACAATATTCATGCGGCGCCAGCGAATACCGCGCTTAATGGTTTTTCGACTGCCAGGGGACCGAACGGAACAACAGGTCATACTGTTATGAGGGCACAGTATCTGGTTCCTGCTTCAGAAATGACTGCTATTTCAGGGGCAACATCTATCAATTCCTTTGGTTTTAATCTTAGTGCCGGGGCGGCTGGCGGTACTCCTGCAACCGGAAACTTTACTGTATGGCTTGCCAATACAAGCAGTACAAGTTATACAATGGGCACCACTTATAACCCTTCAGGTTCAGGTCTGACAATGGCATACACTGGAGTTTACAGTATTCCTTCTGTAGCAACAGCTACAACCGTTGATATGACTTTTACTGCCAACTTTAACTATACCGGTGGTGGATTATATGTGGCATATGAGTACGAAGGGCTTACTTTTGCTACCAACTCAGCTACATACAATTGCGTTTCAATGGCAACTACACAGGGGGCAACAGGCGCTTCGGCATCAACAACACCTCCTGCAACACTTGGAAATGCTACGTTCCGTCCTCAATTCAGATTTGGTGTTCCTAACCCGAACAGTAATGATGTAGTTGTGGATTACATTCTGCCAACAGGATTAATTCCGGCTAATACTTATAGCATGCATGGTATTCAGGCAATGATCAGAAATGCAAGTAACACTACTTTAACCAGCATTCCTGTTAATTATACCTGCGTAGGTGTAAATTCATCTACATCAACGTTCACAATTCCTGCTCTTTCACCGGGCCAGTCTACTGTTGTGGCTTTTCCTACCAATACTGTTGTTACGAGTGGTTTAAATACATATACAGTGTCAGTTCCTTCTGATCAGGTGAACACTAACAATATGGCCACAGCCACAGCTTCAATGAATTGTGATAAATGGGCAGCTGGTCCTAACGTTACAAACTTTGCAGCTACCGCTGTAGGGTTCAATACGGGTTCAGGTATTATTTATACGAAATTCCAGGTGCCGGTAACTACAACCCTTACAGGTGCGCGTATGGCCATTTCTTCGGGTACAAGCAATACTGGTAACAATACGTGGGCAGTTTTAGCTAACGCAGCAGGGGTTGGTATCGCCAACTCAAATACTTTTGTTATTGCTCCGGGTATGCTTGGCACTTATGTAAGTAACTATACATTCACTCCTCAGACATTAAACCCGAACGTGGATTATTACCTCGGTATAGCTCAACCTTCAAATGCGGTTGGATATTTCCCGATAGCTTCTTCAACGGTGACCATTTTACCTCCTAATACTTACTTTACTGCAGCTTTAACGGCTACATCGGTATCTGTTCTTCAGCAAAATCTTGGGTTCTTAGGAATTCAGGCAATATTTGCAGGAGCTTGTGGCCCTGTAGGGGTTAACGAAGTGGTTGGTTTTGAAAACAATTTAGTTGTTTATCCTAATCCTGCAGTGAGCGGAAAAGCTACCATCAAGGGTCTTGAAGGTTCAAACAAAATTGAAGTTTACAACATGCTTGGTCAGGTTGTAACAACTTCAGTTAGCGACAGAGAAGAAGTTTCTATCAATCTTGAAAACCAGCCTGCTGGTAACTACCTGGTGAGAGTTACTAACTCTAATAACCTGACAAAAACTTTAAAACTGATCAATCAGTAATAAATATCTTTAGAAAAATTTTAAACCCTGAAGTGCGAAGCTACTTCAGGGTTTTTCTTTTAAAGGTGTTTGCTCGTAAAGGTAAGGGGTAAAAGATCCGATACGGATTTGCTGATGTAAACCGGTCCTTTTTCACCGGCCATAATAATTCTGATCGGAGAAGAAAATCTTACTTCGTATTCCGAAACGCTCTGGCGGCAAGCTCCGCAGGGTGTTACGGGCCTGTCAAGAACCTGACTCGATGATTTAGCCGAGACGGCAATGGCAACAGGCTTTACTCCCGGAAATTGCGATGAAGCATGAAATACGGCCACTCTTTCGGCACACAAACCGGATGGATATGCCGCGTTCTCCTGGTTGTTTCCGGTTACAATCTGTCCGTTTTCGAGAAGTACCGCCGCGCCCACCAGGAAACCTGAATATGGAGCATAGGCATTCTCCATAATTTTTACAGCAGAATCCAGAAGCAATTTATCTGCCGGATCTAATTCTTCTTTCGTTTCAAAGACTTCGAATTCGGCTGTGACAGAGATCTTTTTTGGCATAAGGTAAAGTTACCAAAAAACGTAAGACTTAAGACTGTTTTATTTTCTTTGCTGCAATTTCACCAACAAGACTGCCAATTGCCACCCCCATTCCGCCCATTCTTACAGCGGCAAGAACATTTTTGCTCACAAATTCAATGATTGGTTTTTTCTCGTTTCCAACACCCATAATTCCACTCCAGCGATGCTCAACTTCATATTTAACTCCCGGAAGAATCATTTCTTTTAAAAGAATATCCAGATTTTTTTGAATGTTTTCATTGAGTGCGATTTCAGTTGTTGTTTCTGTTTCGGGTTCAAGGTTTCTGCCACCGCCAAATAAAATACGGTCGTTAATATTTCTGAAATAATAATAACCTTTATGATAATGAAAAGTACCTTTAAGTTTTAAATTTTTAATGGGTTTGGTTATAAGAACCTGTGCCCGTGCGGGCTTCACGTCCTTTACATCAAGCAGTTGCTTTGCAAAACCATTGGTGGCAACCACCACTTTTTTAGCGGTAAAAGTTCCCGCATCACTTTGCAGTTTAACCTGTTTACTTTCATCATGTATCGCTGAAATTGAAATTCCGTTAAGGATGCGTATATGTTTTTCCTGTGCCAGGGAAATAAGATTTTGCATCATATTACCGGTGTTTATTTGTCCTTCATGCCTGTTCAGGATAACACCCTTTATTCCTTTAAACTGAGTGATGTTTTTTTTGAAATCGCTGTACGTGTTTTTCAGATGAAGTGTCGCACTTATTTTTCTGTTGAGCATGTCTAGGTTCTCAAGACAAAATTCATATTCTCTTTCTGAATCAAATAACTCGTATCCCCCCCAGGGCTTAAAATCCAGGTTTTTATCGCCTAGTCTTTTTCTTAAAATTTCAAGTCCTTTCCAACGCATTAGAACTGTTTCCCAAACGTTTTTTTCGTTCATGTTTTTAAGGTCGTCGAGGAGTTCGGTTGGACTTCCGAAACAGGCAAATCCGGCATTTTTGGTACTGGCACCGCTTGGTAAAACGCCTTTCTCAAGAACAAGTATTTGGGCCTTTTTATTCTTTTCACGGAACGAGATGGCGGTGCTCAATCCAACGATACCACTACCAATAACTATTAAGTCGAAACTTTTAAAGTATTGGTCGAGTTCCCAGTAACTATAATTAACATTTTGCATTTTCTGCATGGATAAGTTTTAATTCCGTGTATGACTAATTTTTGTAAATTTATTTGCTAATTTTTGCCGACTCCAAAACTATGATTTTTAAGTACTATTACACAATTCTGTTACTTTTTTGTTCTACTTTATTTTTTTCGCAGGAGGCTGTGCAGCTTCGCTTTGAAGGAAATATTTCGGACGATAACGGAAATGTTGGAGGGGCAACTATTCAGGCAACACAAGGAGGTAAGGTGGTAGTTAGCGCCATGACGGATGGTTCGGGTGATTATACATTCAGTCTTCCCTTAGGCGCCGATTACATTGTTACAGTTTCAAAAGACGGTTATGTTTCTAAGCGTTTTGCGGTGAGTACACTCGGGGTTCCGCCGGAAAAACAAGCCAACAAATTTGCTGCTATACGCGCCGAAATGGGTCTCAACAAAAGGATCGAAGGAGTTGATTATTCTTTACTCAATCAGCCAATCAATAAGTACAATTACAACCCTAACATCGATAATTTCGAGTACGATAAAAATTATCTGAACCAGATGATTGCTGGCTTAACTGCTATCAAGGAAGCGGAAAAAGAAGCTAAGAATAAAGAAAAAAATAAAGAAGCCAATTACCAGGCGGCTATTAAAAACGGAGATAAGTCATTCGGAAAAAAGGAATGGCAGTCGGCCATTGCCGCTTATAACGACGCTTTAAAAATAAAGCCAAACGAAAATTATCCTAAAGACCAGATAACCAACATTAACAAATTGATTGCGGAAGCCGACGCGAAAGCAAAAGCAGATGCTGAAGCCAAAGCGAAAGCCGCCGCCGAAGCCGCCGCCAAAGCAAAAGCGGAGGCAGATGCCAAGGCAAAAGCTGAAGCAGAAGCGAAGGCAAAGGCCGAAGCTGAGGCAAGAGCCAAGGCTGAAGCAGAGGCTGCTGCGAAGAAAAAAGCAGAGGAAGAAGCTGCTGCAAAGGCAAAGGCTGAAGCGGAGGCAAAAGCCAAAGCAGAGGCGGAAGCTAAAGCAAAAGCCGAAGCCGAAGCCAAAGCGAAAGCTGCTGCGGATGCCGCTGCTAAAGCAAAAGCCGATGCTGAAGCAAAGGCTAAGGCGGACGCGGAAGCAGCCGCAAAGAAAAAAGCTGAAGAAGAAGCTGCTGCTAAAGCCAAGGCCGAAGCGGAAGCAAAAGCAAAGGCAGATGCAGAGGCGAAAGCAAAAGCGGATGCCGAAGCAAAAAAGAAAGCTGCTGACGAAGCTGCAGCAAAAGCCAAGGCCGATGCCGAAGCTGCGGCAAAAGCCAAAGCTGAAGCCGACGCAAAAGCAAAAGCCGATGCTGATGCAAAAGCCAAGGCCGATGCCGAAGCGAAAAAGAAAGCTGCCGAAGACGCTGCTGCAAAGGCAAAAGCCGATGCTGAAGCTGCTGCAAAAGCTAAAGCAGATGCAGAAGCCGCCGCCAAAGCAAAAGCCGAAGCTGACGCAAAAGCCAAAGCCGATGCGGAGGCCAAAGCAAAAGCCGACGCCGAAGCAAAAAAGAAAGCTGCTGAAGAAGCAGCTGCCAAAGCCAAATCAGACGCAGAAGCCGCTGCGAAGGCGAAAGCTGAAGCAGATGCAAAAGCTAAGGCCGATGCCGATGCTGCTGCAAAAGCCAAGGCAGAAGCGGATGCCAAAGCCAAAGCGGATGCTGAGGCTAAAAAACTGTCAGAGGCCGAAGCAAAAAAGAAAGCCGCCGAAGAAGCCGCAGCAAAAGCGAAAGCAGATGCGGAAGCTGCTGCGAAGGCCAAGGCAGAAGCTGATGCCAAGGCAAAAGCGGATGCTGAGGCTAAAAAACTATCAGAGGCTGAAGCGAAAAAGAAAGCCGCAGAAGAAGCTGCTGCAAAAGCGAAAGCAGATGCAGAAGCCGCTGCCAAGGCAAAAGCCGACGCGGAAGCGAAAAAACTATCGGAAGCGGATGCAAAGAAAAAAGCCGCAGAAGAAGCCGCTGCTAAAGCAAAAGCCGACGCTGAAGCAAAGAAGAAAGCGGAGGAAGATGCCAGGAAACTGGCGGATGCTGATGGTAAATACAAGGTGGCGATTACACGAGCCGACGATGCCTTCAACAAAAAAGATCTTAACGGAGCAAAGAATTTTTATACAGAAGCAAGTAACTTAAAGCCTTCAGAGGCATATCCTAAAAACCGTCTTAAAGAAATTGATGACCTTCAGAAGGCTGCAATGGCGGGCGCCGGCGATGCAAAATATAAAGAGTTTATTAAAACCGCAGACAACTTCTTTGCTTTAAAGCGTTACCGCGACGCAAAGAAAAATTACGAAACCGCTCTTACTTATAAAGGCGGCGACGCTTATGCAAAAGATAAACTGATTGAATGCGAAAAACTTTTAAATTCCGATAACAGTCAGAGCGTAGATGATAAAATGAAACAGCTCTTGTCGAAATATGGTCCGGGTATTACCGAAGAAACTATAACAGGCGCCGGAGTTGTTATTCTGCAACGTGTTGTTGTAAAAGATAACATGGCCTGGGTGTACCAGAAAAAAATGTTTAACTGGGGTGGTGTTTCCTTCTTCAGGGATTCGAGCCCTATCACCGAAAGTACTTTCGAAATAGAAACCAAGCCTTAATTTATGCAGGCACTGCCCTCATTATTAGCTGAAGATATCAAATGCTGCGTTTGCAGTAATACCGATCCTAATCAGTTTCAGCTCAAATATCAGAAAGAAAATTACGCTGTTGTGACATGCAATAAATGTTCGCTGCATTTTATTCCGCCTTATTACCGTAAGCGGATAGAATATACGCAATACAAAAATGCCGATGTTACTGCGGCTGTCCGCCAGGGAAATAACTGGGTAAAAGTTCAGCGTCATAAACTGCGTTTTCGTTTCATACAAAAATTTGTAAAGAGTGGTAAACTCTTTGATCTGGGCGCTGGCTGGGGGCATTTCATGCTCGCAGGAAAAGAGCTGGGTTATGATGTGTATGGCATTGAAATAGCCGAACAGCCTTATCAATACTGTGTGAATGATTTAAAACTTCCCGTGGATCATATCGATTTTTTTAAAATGGATGAATCCAAAAAGTTTGATGTGATCACGATGTGGGACGTTCTTGAACACATTGATAAAGCAGACGAGTTCCTTGAAAAATGTAGTAAACTTAATAAGCCCGGAAGTTATCTTTTTCTGCAGGTGCCGCAAATCGACAGTTATTTTGCAAAGAAGCATAAAGACAACTGGAAAATGATGGGATTGGATCATGTGAATTATTTCGGAAAAGAAACCATCACAAAAATCCTTGCCAATCATGGTTACGAAGTAGTCAAAATAAAATCGTCGTTCGAGATAAAATTATTCATTATGTACACGCTCCTTCCATTCATTAAAAAAATGAAAGGATCGAAAAAACAAACTGTCTCAGAAGCAAACAAAACCATCCAGGCTTCGGAACGTCAGCAATATTTCAATAAGCTCACCAAAAAACCAATGTGGCAGTTGAAGTTGTTTGTCTTTATTCACAACATCATTTACAACACACTCTCAATGTGGCAGTTGAAGTTGTTTGTCTTTATTCACAACATCATTTACAACACACTCTCTGCTCTTAATATTGGAGAAGAGATGATGGTGGCGGCGAGAAGAAAAACCTGATACCATTTTGACTGGTTTTTCTTATATTTGAGATATAACTAAATCCAATGAAACATTATTTACGTTTTCTGATAATATCAGCCACCGCTTTCTTTTTTCAGGTGAGCGGCTTTTCTCAGACTTCCGATGGAGACATTTCCAATCAACAAAATGAAGTTTCAGTATCAGCTGTAATGCCTTACGTTCCCTGCCCGAGTCTGGCCATTACTTCCACGATTACCAACCTTACCTTTTGTAACGGTGCGAACGGAGTGGCTGGCGCGACAATGTCGGCAAGCAATGGTAACCCAGGTTACTTTTATACCTATTTTAATAATATCAATCAAAGCGTGAACCAGGGCAGTTGTGCGCTGCCGGGATTCGGAAGTATTTATTCGGCCGCGCAAACAAGAGGATTATGGTTTGTGTGTCCAACCAACACCGTGCTTACAGGAGTGCGCGTACCAACCGATGTGGGAACCGCCAACCAGTTCGTATATATTATCAAACTTGCCGCAACGCCTCCTGAATTTACAGGAAGCACCACAACTTATACGGTTCTTGGCAAATACCTCGACATACCAGGTACAAACATTATAGATTGCGGTATTCCGTTAAATACAGGCGATATTATTGGTGTGCTGGGCGTAAGAGGAAGTACAGCAACGACGAATTGCAGTTCATCATATGCAACGCCAAGTGGCACTTTCCTCACAACAATCGGAGGAGTATCAACTACCATGGCCCGTTTTATTACTCAAGTGAATATTGCTACAACTCCAATCGGAGCGGTTTCAAGCGCTTCTACCGGAGCTATTGGAAGAGTTGAATTATATTTCGGTTCTTCTATCTCAAATACTTCAACTGCTAATAGCCTTATTGCAACTAACTATTCATGTTATTATACTGATGCTGACGGCTGCATGAACACCAGCACTTTTGCTATTGCACCTGCCGCAACAATTACAGCCGCAACAAGTGTTACCAATGCGGCTTGCGGGGCTAACGGTTTCGCCTCTGTAAGTCCGGGCTCAGGTTTTGGCGCATATACCTATAGCTGGTCACCAGCCGGAGGAACAGGTTCTGTTACCAGCAGTCTCAACTCGGCGGGTAACTATTCATGCCTTATTACAGACGCTTCCGGTAATTGTCTTACTTCAACAGTAAATGTCCAAAACAATATTACAGTGCCAAGCCTGAGCGCCACTATCAGTTCCAGCGCGATATGCGTAGGAGAATCGGTAACGTTAACTGCAACCGGCAGTAGCCCGACTTATACCTGGAATGGCGGCGCAACAGGCTCTTCATTTACAGATACTCCTTTAGCAAATGTGAGTTATACAGTTGAAACCGGCTCCGGTGCCTGCACCAATAGTACAGTGGTTACTTTAACAGTAAATGCTCTTCCCAACATTCAGGCAAATACCAATACCTCACTGAGCTGCGCCGGCGTACAGGTTACACTCACGGCCTCCGGAGCCCAGACCTATACCTGGAACACCATGCAGACAACTACTCAGATCAGTGTGTCGCCAACAGTTACAACCACCTATTCAGTAAACGGACAAGATGCCAATGGATGCGGGAATACGGCCATGGTGACTCAAAGTGTTAGTGCCTGTGTTGGACTTCGTGGAAATACAGGAAATGAGATCAGTGTTCAGGTTTATCCGAATCCAGCGAAAGATGTAATAATAATGGAATCCGACACGCCGGCCTCTTTGGAGATCATCAACACACTTGGACAAACGCTGACGATTGCAGAACTGCCTGAAGGAAAAACAAGATTACAATTAAACGGCTACGAAAGCGGTATATATTATGTGAAGATTACGGTGAACAAAAACACCAGTTACATAAAGATCATTAAAGATTGATTTAAAAGCTCCGATAAGGAGCTTTTTTTATTGAATACTCTTTGTAATTATAAAGGGGCGCGAAGGATTAACATTAGTCTTTGCCAATAAGACCCCATCCGCATAATAATTCGTAACTTTAAGTACTAAATACGTCTCTTATGAACATTGGAATGGTTTGTTTTCCTACCTACGGAGGTAGTGGTGTGGTGGCCACCGAACTTGGAATTGCGCTTGCAAAAAAAGGACATAAAGT
>JAJONO010000009.1 GCA_021323535.1 Bacteroidota bacterium | reverse complement strand
TATCTTCTTGCATTTACATTCAAGTTGGAAACTGTTGGTGTGTGGATCGCTTTGCTTGTTAGTCTTGTTGTTGTAGCGGCGGGATTATATTGGAGGTTTGTATATTTATTAAAGAAAAATTTGAGCTAATACACAATTTACATGAAAATAACAGAAAGAATTTTAGTACTAGGGGTAACTATATTATCAATTGTTTCTTGTGGAAACAAACATGAAGGTGAAAAAGAGACGGGTCTTCTATCCAATTTTGTAAGCATAACAGATAATGAAGATAAGGGAGTTAAGAAAATTTTAGATTATTATGGTGGGGAATGTAAATACGCTATTGGTAAGGATGTTTCTGCCGATACATCTGTAAAATACTTTGAATTGCAATTGACGGGTAGTGATGCAATGGAAAAGTATTCTCACATATTGGAAATGCCTGCTTCCAATATGGCCTATTTGTTTTACAACAGTTTAAAGGAGGAAAAAAACAACTATGATGAGATTCATTCGGTTGTAATATTGAAAGATGGGAATAAAAAATCGTTTATATATCCAACAAAAAAGTTAGAACTGGTAGATGTTAAAATTCCTCTGGTTCTTAAGATTGTTGAGCTTATTAAAGATAAAAAGTACACCGACCTTCTACCAATGTTGAATGATTCTACAATTGGGAAATACAATAAAAAGGATCTTATCAATAATATTGAGAAAATGGATAACGATTTTGGAATAATAAAGGAGTTTCTGCCATATGGTTTTAAGATAAAAGATCTGAATAACGGTAAAAAAGTGCTATATATTTCCGGTGCACTTATCCGTGATAAACAAAGCAATGAATTTAGCGTCGATCTGAATCCGGAAGCCGCCGAAGAAATATATTTGATACAATACCAGCTTTAAATTGGGAAAACAAAAACATATATCCGACCAGCAATCCATCGACCTCCTCACAAAAACATTTTTTGGTGTTTTTGATAACGTTAACGGAGCGTCTGATTTTACAATCATAAAAACAATCTGTATTCCGGAAACGATCATTATCAAGTCATATCGCACAACGTTACTCGAGATATGAAAAGTCGGGCTACATGAGCGGAAAATATTTTAAGGAATACGGTAATAAATTTTTCCAGTTCATTAAAACTTCTGAAGGCTGGAAAATAAATTCTTTGATCTGGCAAGATGATATTTAATGATGAACCCCTTCCGCTATTTCTTCCACCATCTTTTTGCAAAAAGCCGGAAGATCTTTTGGGCTGCGGCTTGTTACAAGACCGTTATCAACAACAACTTCTTCATCAACCCAGTTTGCGCCTGCATTCATCAAATCGGTTTTAATTGAATGATAAGAAGTCATCTTTCTTCCGTTTAATTTTCCGGTTTCAATGAGTGTCCATGGTCCGTGGCAAATTGCGGCAACGGGTTTATCAGCTTCAAGGAATCCGGAAACAAATTCTATAACATTTTTGTCGCTACGCAGGGTATCTGGATTCATAACGCCGCCAGGTAATACAAGAGCGTCGTAGTCGGCACTTTTAGCGTCTTCAATAGCAATTGTCGCTTCAAATTCCTCGCCCCAGTTTTTGTCTTTCCATGCTTTTACTTTGCCTTTCTTCAGCGAGATTACTTCAACATACGCACCCTCGTCAGAAAGCGCCTGTTTTGGTTTTTCAAATTCAGATTGTTCGAAGCCATCTGTTACAACTATGGCAATTTTTTTATCAGTAAGTTTTTTCATGGTATAGGATATTTTCTGCTATACCGAAAAAAATATACCATCTGTGAAGTTGTAATAGTTTCTACAAGTAGAGGTTATAAAATTAAAGGTTGAATCTTCTTTGTGATTCCATTATGTACAATAAAAGTCTATACACGTTTATTTGTTTTTATTTTTGAATAAAAGAAGTACGAATAGAAAAAGATTAAAAGTTAACGTCAGAATATTGATGATTCCTGAAAATGGCGGCGCCCCTTCGGGCCAGATTTGTCCGAGCAACACCATCGAGTTTAATACAAGTAATGTGATCAGAATAACCTTCAATGCTTTGTTCATAGTTATTTAATCACTTTTCTGAGATACTTCGTTTCAGGAAACTTTAAAAGATACAAACCTCCCGGATAGTTCGAAAGATCGATTTCTGTTGTCTGACTGCTACAATTTGTTTTAAGAAGTAATTTTCCAGTGGCATCGTACACGACAACTTCTCCGATTTCTTTTATTGAACTTATATTAAATGTTCCGGGTAATGAACCGTAACTTACTATGATTTCCTCGCTAGCAGTTTTTATGCAGTTTTTAGGAGTGACTACATCAGAATAGAAATAATTATTGAACGAAGTAGTTAATTTTAATCTGTAATAAGCAGGCGGAGTGTTGGTATTCGCGGTATTATCTTCGAAAGAATAATCCTGTTCTTTTGAATTCGACTTCGTATCAATCACGCCAAGATTATTCCATTCAAAAGCATCGTTACTTTTTTCAACCGTAAAATTTTTAATATCAACGGTGCTACCCGACCAGGATAGTTTTACATTCTTGTTCAGACATTCACCTTTAAAATGGTTTAAACCTATCGGTAAAGGATTTAATGACGTGGCCGAGGCTAATGTAAAAGGACTGAATGCTGTTACAGCTCCGCTTGTTGTTATAGTTCCTGCGGCGAGGGTTCCGCTTGTTCCTCCATTCCCATGATCCTTCCACATGCTTCCGTTCCATCTTGCGACTCTTAAATCCGGCATGCTTCCGATACCACAACTTCTTACATCCCAGGATGGCGTTACACTTACATTGGATGTTCCTGTAGTGCGATCCAGGATCCAGTATTCACAAATACTGATATTGAATAAGGTCGGATCTTTAAGTGTGATGTTGTAAAGTGGATTAGGATTGGTGTTATAATATTCGGCAGTAAAAACATGTGAGACAGTAGTTGGCGCGGAAATCCGTATTGGCGCATACCATCCCGATTTTCCTGTTGGAAAATTAAACGCGGTGTTTCCTCTTTTTCTTACCGGGCCATCGACATAACTACCCGCATTCGCAGAGTTAGCTGAGGATCCTGAATAAAAGTAACAAAGCTGAGTGGAGGTAGAGTAGAGTAGTCCTTGTAAGAAATTAACAGCGCCATAAAAATAAAAAGGAACACCTCCGCCAATATAGACACTTCCCGTTGGCTTATTAATGATGACAGTATTAGGAAGCCGACTTTGGGTTGCTGTGCCTGTGCCTGTAATGGTTTGGTTCGATGTTCCATTTATGATCAGTGTAGCGGTTCCGCCACTCGTATTACTTGTATTTGTTGTAAGAATATTTCCTTTTGCATACATGATACCTGTCATTAATCTTACGGAGCCTGAACCATTAATGGTTAATTTTCCATTTACTGTTACTGTTGAGTTTAGCGTTAGATCGTGATCGGTTGAACCATCTATCACCATATTGTTTACGGTGAGATTACTATTGACAACATTATTGGAATAAAAAGGATAAATGATAATATCATTGATCGTATAGGGTCCGCCATTCATTTTAATTGGATTACTTCCCTGATCGTAAACGCAGATGGTGGAAGTTCCCGGAGCAATTGTTGCTGCTGAATAGGTCCAGTTTGGTCCGAGAGAAGAAATAACACCAGATAACGAAAGCGTACCCGAAGGTTTATTGATAAGGATATTGGGAAATGTTCCTTCACCATCCCATCCGCTGCACGACCATAACTGGTTACCGGTTCCTGTAATGCTCACTGTTCCTGTACCACCACCAACGGGTGCGGTATTTGTATTGATGATGTCACCTTTTGCATCAAGCAATCCTGTGTTATATTTTATATTTTGTGTTCCTGTCATGTAAAGGGTACCAAAAACAGTAAGGGTAGAATTTATGTTTACATCATTAGACGCGCTTGCGCCATCAACTGTGAGATGATTACTAAAGGTAAGGTTATTGTTGATAGTAATATTTCCGTATGAAGAACTGAAGATGCCAGTGTTCAGAGTATGTGTACCACTAACTGTAATATTAAATCCTCCTGAAAGTTTTGAAAAATTGACAGTAGAAGTGCCAGGACTTAACGTACCTGCAATGTATGTCCAGTTAGGTCCATTTGTTGTTATCATTCCTGAAAGAGAAAGTGTACCCGAGGGTTTGTTAATGACCACGCTTGGTAATCGGCCCTGCGCGAGTGTGCCCGAATTTGAAAGGAGTTGGTTAGCTGCCCCGTTAATTAAAAACGTTCCTGTTCCTCCTCCGGTTGTGTGTGTGTTGGTAATAAGAATGTCGCCCTGGCAGGCAATGGTTCCGTTATAAACCCGCACTATTCCGGTGCCGGTAATGCTTACATTTCCCAACACTGTAATTGTTTCTGTAGGGGCAATGGTTAAATCTCCTGCAACGCCTGTGGTTCCGTTAAAGGTTAAGTTACCTGAAACGGTGAACGAATTATTGGCTGTGATCACATTGGAAGTAGAATTTAATCTGAGGTGATAAAAATTGGGGGCTCCGTTTATGGAAAAAGATGTGTTATACAATACAACGGTGCCGTTGTTATGAGAAAAATTTCCGGAAGAGTATGTAATGGTATTAGCTATAAACAGAGAAGAAGTGGGTGCTGTAAAATTTGTACCTGTAATATTAAACGTTCCTAGGTTAGTAATGGTAGCCATTCCTCCAACAAAAAGCCCACCCGCGAATGAAGAATTTCCTGAAATATAAATGGTGTTATTGCCCTGTAAAATGCTACCGGTAAAAGCAGCTGTAACACTAAAACCGGTAACATTTACTGCTGCGTCGATGGTGCAGTTTCCATTCCCTCCACCATCAAACACAGCGGCAGTACCAGCAGGCGCGCCCGCCCCACCGGGACCACCTGAGGTTGTAGACCAGTTGGCAGCGTTACTCCAGGATCCTCCCATTGCAGATACCCAGTAACGCTGACCCAACATGGTTTTATTGTTAAGCAAAACAATTATTAAAAAACAAAATCTGTAGATGTTACGAGTTTGAAAAAGACCTCGGTATAAATATTTCATAAGCTGGGGGTTAATGCTTTTTGAGAGAGCTACAAATTGGTTCGTTCGGTTTTTTTAGTGTTATGGCCCCAAATATGCTGTATAGAGAGTGGGCATGCTACCGCAAAGACGTTAAAGGCGCCATTAATTTTGTTAACGGCGGAAATAAATCAGTGTCTGGAATGACTTAGATAGAATTGGCAAGCCTTGGCCGGAAGCCTCGGAAAAAGAGAATTTTAGTATTTAAACACCTTCTTAAGCTCTGTGATGAAGTGTTCTTTTTTTCTTCTTGAAACGTCGACAGATTTATTATTTGAAAGAATAACAACACCGCCTTCTCCGCGAACATATTCTTTAATATGACTCATGTTAATGAGCCAGGATTTATGTACCCTTGTAAAGCCCGAATCGGTAAGCATCTCATCGTATTCTACCATCGGTTTTGTGGATACCATCTGGGAGCCATCGGTAAGATAGATGACTGTATAAGTGTTGTTAGCTTCGCAGCATACAATTTCTTCAAGCTTTATCACCTTAAATCCTTTACTAGTTGGTATGCAAAGATTGTCGGGTTTTTTGGAGCCGCTTAAATGCTGTTCAATAAAACTTTTAATATTGAGTTTATCCTGTGATGTCTTTCGTTGTTCAATCACTTTGTTAACGGCGGTTACCAGTTCGTCTTCATCCACAGGTTTTAAGAGATAATCCACCGCGTTAAAGCGAAGCGCTCTTAAAACATATTCATCGTGCGCTGTCACAAAGATCACATCAAAATTTATTTCTTCCAGTTGTTCCAGAAGATCGAATCCGCTTCCGTCGGGCATTTGTATGTCGAGGAAAACAAGATCGGGTTGCTTACCGCGTATTTCTTCTTTTGCGATAAGAATATTTTCGCATTGAGCCACTACATTTACTTCAGGACAATAAAGTTTCAGTAATTCTGAAGTAATTTCTCTTCCTGGTTTTTCATCGTCGATGATAATCGCTTTAATCATAATTTGTTTTTGTATTAAAATAAATGGTCACAATAGTTCCGGTGCTATCGAGTCCGAGGTCGCTTTTGTCCTCAATTTCTATTTTGTAATTCAGTTTATATTTCTTGTTGAATAAATGAATTCTGTCCTTAATATTTTCCATTCCTACCGAATCTTTTTTCTCGGTCTTTCTGTTTAAAACAGATTGTTTTATTCCAATACCATTGTCTTCTATAATACATTTTACTCCTGAGCTATATGCCTCATACCTGATTTTGAGAATGCGTTCGGTTTGTATGGAATGCAGGCCGTGCCAGATGGCGTTCTCAATGATGGGCTGTACGAGCATTGGCAGCACCATAATATTCTCCGCATCTAGTTTTTCATCAACTGAAGTTTCATAAGTAAAATTAGTGAACCTTAATTTTTCAGCTTCAAGATAAAGATTAATGTAATCGATGTTTTCCTGTAAACTGATGAGTGATTTGCGACTGTGCGAAAGGTTTAACCGTACAAGTTTAGAAAAATCGTTGATGTATTTTGAAGCTTCTTTATTTTTCTGATTAATGACAAGAAATTTGATGCTGTTAAGGCTGTTAAAAATAAAATGCGGATTCATTTGCGCGTGCAGGGCCTTTAACTCAAATTCTTTCGATTGAAGTAAGAGTTGATTTTCTTTCTTCGCTTTTTTGATGAAAAATCTTACAACAATAATTGTCAGCACCAGGATCAGCGCAATAACACAAATCGTGAACCACATAGTTTTCCAGAAAGGGGGAACAATGTAGATGACCAGTCGTTTCTCAAGGAATTTTTCGGGATTATCGAGTGACCTGATGGTAACGCTGTGCCAGCCTGGAACAAGATCGTGAAGAAAAACAGATTGTGCCGAAGTACTGGTGTTCCAGCTCCCATGATCATCTACCTGGTAACTGAAGCGTCTTGGAAATATGACACCAAAATCAACGGTAGTAAAACGTATGTTGAGATTGTTTTCCAGATAGGAAAAGCGTACCGTGTCGCCCGGATGAAAAACAGTTAAATTTTTATCGCTGCTTATATAATCGATCTGGATCTTTGTTTTTGGTTCCGGGTGGGTAATAGGTTTAAAGTTGAGGAGTGTTCTTCCTGAACATACAAAGAAGGTATTTGATTCTTCATCAAAACAGATATTTCCTGTGATGCTGCCATCGGGCATTCCTTCATTCTGGTTATAAGCGACAGTGCTTTCTGTTTTAAAATTATAATTGATCAGAAGATCGTCATAGCCATACCAGATCGAATTATTCTTAACAATGGAAAATGGATTGAAATGTTTAGGCGCCAGTTTTTTATTGTAGCTTTTCTTTTTAAATTCCCCGGTTGCCGGATTGTATCTCACAAAACCGTTTTTGCTACAATAAATAAGCAAACCACCTTCTTCATCGGGTTGTACTATGTCGAATAGAAATTCAGGAGATGTTTTATCGGATCCTGTAAGCAAAGTATCAAACAAGCCTTTTGAGTTGTTCCATCTCTCCAGGCCATAGCCATAAAACCACACATTGCCATTTGGGGCGCAGGTGATATTGATTGGTTTTTTGAGAAGTGTTTTTACCGAAGTTTCAGGCGAGTATAAAGTAAATTCTCTCTTTATCAGGTCGTAGCAGATGTGCCATTTTTTCAGATACGTATGCATCCAGGCTTTTCCTCCTACACAGTTTTTTCCGAAGTTGACGGGTGTATTCTTTATTTCTTCAGGAGTTTTTACGTTTCCGGTAGCATAGGTGTTCATGTTCATCCATAATATGCCTTCCGTTGTTGATATCCACAGCGTGTCTTTATAATAACTCTGCAAAGCACAGGCAATCCCAAATGGTATGGTTTCGTCGGGAAGTTTTAAAGTATGAAGGCGCTCCTTTGTTTTAAGGTCGAGCACATAAAGCGTATTGCCACTGTTGTATGTTAACGTGCTTATAAATATTTTTTCGTTACCGATAAAAATGTGAGAGTTAAGTAATTCATCTTTATTGTCAGGATCAAATTCGTGTTTTTTTACAGGAGAATTAACACCTGTTTGTTTTAATAAGCCATCGTCGGCCCCTATCCAGAGACGGTTTTCAAAGTCGCAAAAAATATAGTTAGAGAAATGATCCGCCTGTGTTTTTTTGTCCGCGAATTCAAAACTGTAATCGGATTTTAATCTGAAGCCGATAAATCCATTGAAAGCAGGAGTCGCAAATTCGTATTTGCCTGTACAAAACAGGTTAGAATAGAAGTAATCCGTTTCCGAAGCGAGTGGCTCAGGGATTGCAGATTTTCTGAAAATATTTTTCCGCGTATTCAGGTACGCAATACTATCTTTTTGTATTTCCAGAATTAAAAATTCGTGATCGCTGATCTGAAGCCTTGATACGCCTTTAATAGGGGCATTGGTTTTATCATTCCATTCTTCGGCACCTTTCTTCAATAATGGATATGCGTCTGCGTTCAGATAACGGTGGGTGCCTGCTTCATAAATAAAAAACTGGTTAAAGGAATAAACGGCAAGTTTATTGTTTCCTAAATTAAAAATATCTTTCCGCTCAAAATCATTCTGCATTTTACTCAGATAGCTCTTGTAATCTTTCCTGAACAACAGCTTACCCTTAGCGTTAAATTCAAAAAGGCTGGTAAGAGTCAGTAATACATAATTGCCATTTTCACATTTTACGAGCGACCGACAATCGTTTAGTCCGGATGTTGAAGATGGATTGTCTACGGCCAGTTCAATGTGATGCATGTTATAAGTATTCAGAATATTACAGCCTCCTGGTGTAAGAATAGCGATGATACTGTCGCCTATACTCTTAAGAGATTTAATGTAATTGTTTTTTAACCCGAGAATGCTATCGCTCGTGGAATAATTTGTAAAGGATGTGCCATCGAACCTGCTGATACCATTTTCGCTGCCCAGCCAAATAAAACCACGCTTGTCCTGGGTTATACAGGTAATGTCCTTGGCAGGAAGACCGTCTTTGATCCGATAGTGTTGAAACCTGGTAAGGTTATAATCGTTTTGCGAACGAAAAGAGAACCAGGTCACAATTAAATAAATGACAAGAAAAAATATTTTTTGGTTATGGGGGATCTTCAAAACAGTTGATCGTTAATGCATCAGGGCCGTTTATTGATAAGGTACTAAATTATGTTCAAAGATACCTTTCTGCTCTCTGAATAAAAAATCAGGCTGTAACAGGCAGCATATTTATGTAATCGGCGGCTTTTAACAGGTATCCGGTAAGCAGAGAAACGCTTTTACATTCCCGGCATATAAAAATCACGTAACCGTAAACAGGAAGAACACCAGCGTTAGTGGTTTAAACTCAGCCGTTGCTTTTATTTGATTATACCGGCACAAAATGTTTTTCTTTCTTCGGTTATTCACTAACATTCCCAGTTATGGATATTGAAATAATGTCAATCCCGGCACCCCCTTCTTTTACGATAAGATCGGAACGCTCTTTTAATAATGTTGTTATTTCTGATGCTTCCGGAAGCGTTAGAAAAGAAATTACTTTTTGCAGTGAAACGAGTTGCGAAATCTGTATGAAGGATATGGAGGCTGGACCTTATGTTATAGAATTAATGGGCCGGGGGCTATATGCAAGAATGCGGTTAAAATTCGGAGATAGTGTTCCGGATTTGCAGACGATATGATCGAAATACTGAAATGTATGTACGACCCCGCTGGGGTCGTTTATTTAACGCCAATTCCATTGGCTATACATGTGTGACTCCTACGGAGTCGGGAGTTGAATAAATGGACCAATTCATCATGTATTTTCAGACTCCGTAGGAGCCGGGAGTTGAGTAAATGGACCAATCCATCATGTATTTTCAGACTCCATAGGAGTCACACATGTATAGATATTTGTTTTGCAAATATCGTCGACCCCAGCAGGGTCGCACATGAACATACAAAAACATTTAATGGATTTATCCTAATGTACTCACCTGAATATCTTCAATGAGCAATTGAACACTGGTAACACCTTTATATTCGTTCTCCTGTATCTTGAATACAATATCCATTGGTGTTTTTCTCTGGAAGAAATTAATATAATCTCCTTTATCGTAAGCGATGGCCTGGAAACGAATATTGGGATTTGTTTTCTGAAACAGTTCTAGCTTTAAATGATTGGCGCCAACAATTCTTCCCCAGCCGGTATCGAATACATTTCTGCAGCAGAAAAGCGGCATCATGTTTTCTGGTCCGTGAGGCGCAAATTGTTTTAAGATGCGTACCAATTTTTCGGTGATCTCATGAAGATCGAGTTCAAGATCAATCTCTATTTTAGGAATGAGCTGGTCTTTAGTTATGGTAGAAGATACAATACTTTCAAATTTCACTTTAAAAGCTTCTACGTTTTCTTTTTTCAAAGTAAGGCCCGCGGCGAATTTATGTCCGCCGAATTGTTCAAGAAGATCGCTGCATTTTTCAATAGCGCTGTAAACATCGTATTCTTTTACGCTGCGCGCGCTGCCTGTGGCTTTGCCGTCGCTTTCGGTGAGAATGATAGTAGGACGGTAATATTTTTCGATGAGGCGCGAAGCAACAATTCCGATAACACCCTTGTGCCATTTTTCATTGAACAGAACGGTGGTATTTCTCTCACCAATAAGAACATCGTTCTCTAAAATTTCGCAGGCTTCCTGTGTTGTTCCAAGATCAAGATCTTTACGCTGAGCGTTAGTGTCATTGATGGCTAATGCCAGTTCAGCTGCTTCGGTTTCATCTTCACAGATAAGTAATTCAACCGCTTTACGGGCGTGGTCAATACGTCCGGCCGCGTTAATACGCGGACCAAGAACAAACACCAAAGTAGTAATGGTGACAACCGATTTCATCTGGTTGGTATTAAGAAGAGCCTTAATACCCGGACGAGGATTGCTGTTGATGATATTGAGGCCATAATGTGCAAGTACACGGTTTTCTCCTGTAACAGGAACAATATCGGCAGCGATACTTGCAGAAACAAGATCGAGGTAATTATAGCAACTCTGTAATGGCAGTTTATTTTGAATGGAGTAGGCTTGTATAAGTTTGAAACCAATGCCGCAACCACTTAATTCTTTATATGGATAATTGCAGTCGCTTTGTTTAGGATCAAGAACGGCGCATGCTTTTGGAATTTCATCACCGGGAAGGTGATGGTCGCAAATTATAAAGTCAATTTTCCTTTCGTTAGCGTAATTGATCTTGTCAACCGCTTTGATTCCACAATCGAGCGCAATAATGAGAGAGAAATTATTTTCCTCCGCGAAATCTATTCCCTGGAAAGAAATGCCGTAACCTTCTTTATAACGGTCGGGAATATAATGATCAATTTGTTTAACGTGTTGTTTGAAGAAACTGTAAACAAGGCTAACGGACGTTGTGCCATCCACATCGTAATCGCCGTAAATTAAAATTTTTTCATTTTTCTCAATGGCTGTGTTAATACGATCAATGGCTGTCTTCATTCCTTTCATGAGGAACGGATCGTGTAATTGAGAAAGTTCGGGTCTAAAGAAAACTTTTGAATTTTCAAACGAAGTAATTCCTCTCTGTACAAGTAGTGAGGCCACAACCCGGTCTACTCCCAGCTCCTGTTGAAGCGAGTAAGTAACACCGGTATTGATGTTGTTATATATTCTCCACTTTTTTTCCAATGATCCTAAGCGATATTATGGTAAACGGCTTCAATGTCATCGTCCTCTTCCATCTTCTCAATCATGGCCATTACCTCTGCTTCCTGCTCGGGAGTAAGTTCTTTGGTTGTAGTAGGGATATATACTTTGCTGCTTTCAATTAGATTGATTTTTCTTTCTTCGAGCGCGGATTGCATTTTTCCGAAATCGGTGAATGCAGTCTGAATGATGAACTGGTTGTTTTCTTCATCCACGTTAATTTCTTCTAGGCCGTGATCAATGAAATCCAGTTCAACATCATCTTTGCTTAATCCTGTTGCATCGATCTTAAACATCACTTTATGTTCGAACATAAAACTTACCGAGCCATTGGTACCAAGCGAGCCATTCGCTCTGGTAAAATACATGCGCACACTTGCAACGGTACGTGTTGGATTGTTGGTGGTACATTCTACAAGAACAGGAACGCCATGAGGAGCATATCCTTCATAAATAACTTCTTCGTAGTTTGCAGTGTCTTTTTCGCTTGCGCGTTTAATGGCGCCTTCCACGTTTGTCTTAGGCATGTTAACTGCTTTGGCATTTTGCATAACAAGACGCAGGCGCGGATTGGTATCAGGATTTGGACCGCCATTTTTAACGGCCATTACAATTTCTCTTCCTATTTTGGTGAACGCTTTAGCCATTTTGGCGTAGCGTTTAAACATAGTTGCTTTTCGTTTTTCAAAGATCCGTCCCATAGCACAGAATTAATTACAATATTCACAAAGATAATTTTTTAATCCCTTCGGGGAAGAGATTTTTAATATAAAATTTTCCATATAAATGATTGATTGTCAAATTTTTAACGGTAAAGACGCGAAGGTTTCGCAATGGGCGCTATTGGTTTTGCGGTCTTTGCGTTCTCTTTGCGTCTTTGCGGTTTTAATTTACAAAATTCGGAATTTTTGAGCTTCCGTTTTTACTCTCTCGAAGATAAGTCTGAACCAATAGGTGAAATGCTCCGGATAATTATGAAGATCGCTTTCAATTTCTTCAATAGTAAAATAATTAAAGTCCACCACTTCATCAGGATTTTTAACCGGAACTGCGTCGCTTTTACCAATGAAAACATGATCGAATTCATGTTCGGTGAGATCGTTTTCCAGTTCGGCCCGATATGTAAAATGAAAAGCAAATTGAAGATCGCTCACATCAATTCCCATTTCTTCTTTTAATCTTCTCCGTGCAGCATCTTTTGTGTTTTCACCGGGACGAGGATGGCTGCAGCATGCGTTAGACCATAATCCTGCCGAATGGTATTTGTCATAATCACGTTGCTGTAACAGCATTTTTTTTTCGGAGTTGAAAATGAAAACCGAAATAGCCCGGTGAAGCTGCCCGGTTGTATGTGCATGAAGTTTTTCTGCTGTACCAATTTCATTGTCGTTGGCATCCACAAGTATGACAGATTCTTCGTTCATGATTGAGTGGACGAAATTAAGGAATATGATTCATATTTGATGTAAGATAAATGACAAAAGATAAATGACAGGCGGAGTCTTACGTCCTTTATGATTAATCATTTGTCCATCATTTCTTAAAGATAAGAAGCGACGGCGTTTCCTTAAGCCATTCTGCTTCTTTATCAATAAGCTGTTTCCATGAATTGATACTTAAGATCAGGAGGTCCGAATTTTTAAGGAACTTGCTGTTCAATCCGTCTTTCTTATAAATTGCAACATGGTTCGGGGCCTGGTGTTCAATGGCCCTGATGCTTTCTTTCAGAAAAGGACTTTGTTTGATCTTGTCTTCATAGTCGACAAAAACAATACGGGAAGAATTATTGTGAATCATTTTCTGTGCGTATGAAACAAGGAATTCATCTTCTTCACCTGTAATCAGAATGCCAACATCTTCTACTTTCTTTAATCCTTTATCTTCAAAGATACCCAGTTCTGTTTTCGAAGCGCGGATAATAGCATTGGTCCTGTCATCAAAGCCATTGTTCTCAATTATTTTTTCTTTTCCTGTAATGGTATGAAATAATTTTTCGGGATTAATGATCCTGGTTGTTACACCAAATACTTTTCCAAGAAAACTTCCTTCGTAAATCGACTGTCCCATACCAATAATAAGCAGGTCGCAATCGCTCTGCTGCGATACTTCAATGATTTCCTTTTCAAAATCGAGGGTAGGCTTGAAAACAGTTTCGATCTGCAGATTAAATTTATTGGCTTCGCGTTTAATGGGCTTAAAGCTTTCACGTTCTACTTCGTGAATATTGTATTGATGTAATTCATTACTTAATTCGAGATGAAGAGCAGAGACAGAAGACGCAGCCTGCGATTTTCCTATAAGGCTGTTTGCCAGGCGTACCATGCTTTTACCGCGTTCGGTATCACCGAATGCAAATACGATCTTGTATTTTTTGAAGACTGAAGTTTCTGTTTTCGGAACAGTATCCTGTTTTTCGCGAAACAAAAAATTAATGAGATCGAGTGCGGGGCCGGTCATAAATGTGGTAGCCAGGGCCATTATCACAAACATGGCAAACAGGGTAGGAGGTAAGATCCCAAGATCAAAACCAATGTTGAGTACAACAAGTTCCATCAATCCTCTTGTGTTCATGAGCGCGCCGATAGCGAGACTGTCCTTCCAGGATTGTTTCATAAATCTGGCGGCAAGGGCACTACCGAAGAATTTTCCTGTAACCGCAACTACTACAATAAGGGCGCATATTTTCCATAACGAGATATCATTGAGCAAACCAATCTGGGTACGTAAACCTGTAAACACAAAAAACAACGGAAGAAGCAATACCAGTGAAACATCTTCCACTTTTTCGATGAATACATTTCTGAAGTGTAAGTTTTGTGGCATGATCACCCCCGCAAGAAAAGCACCAAATAATGCATGTATTCCAATTATCTCTGACAGATAAGCAGAAAAGATAAGCGTTAAAAAGAAAATGGCTACTACGGGTTTACTCAGAGTATCCTGATGGGAATAAACATCACCCAGGCGTTTCAGGAATGGCCTTACCACCTTAAGCATAAATAACACATAAACAATAGCCATTAAGATAGTATACAATGAACTGATCATTGAACCTGCTTTGGCAATGGCGATAACAGCAGCAAGGATACACCAGGCAGTGATGTCATCGGCAGCGGCGCAGGTAATAACAATGGCGCCTACTTTTGTCTTGGTAAGCTGTCGTTCCTGTACAATTCTTGCCAGCACGGGAAAAGCTGTAATGCTCATCGCTATCCCTATAAAAAGAGAAAAGGCAAGAAAGGAAACATTTCCGGGAGCGTGTGTCGAATAAATCATCCATGCTGTACCAATACCAAGGGAAAAAGGAAAAATAATGCTGGCGTGGCTGATTATAACAGCGTCGTGCGCTTTAGAGCGCAGGGTTTTAAGATCAAGTTCCATTCCGACGATGAACATAAAGAATACCAAACCAATCTGACTCATGAACTGAAGATTTGGCAATGAACTTTTTGGAAAGAGGAATGCTGAGAACTCGGGGAAATACAAACCCACGAAGGACGGCCCGAGAAAAACACCCGCAATGATTTCACCAATAACTGTTGGCTGACCTATCTTTTTAAAAAGAAAACCGAAAACCCTTGCGGTGATAATAATGGTAATGATCTGCAGGAGAAGAATTGCAAGAGGATGAGTAACGTTATGGTGAAGGGTGTCTTTTATCTGTTCAAACGCCGAGGGCGATGCTTCAGTTTTGACGATTGTTTTACCGGTTTCGAATTGTTTGCCATTTTCAATGAGAAGATACATCAGCAATGTAAAAACACCGATAGTAATCACATAAAAGAGAAAACTTCTTAAATTCTTCAAGGCAATAATTTTCCACAAAGATACTAGACGTACAAAATGAGAAACAGAAGCAAAATGAAGATTGTAATGAAACGGTTTTTAAATGTAACGAAATCAGGACCCGATCCTGAGTCTGAATTCGTTTTTGTAGACTTCACTCAGCGAGAGAGACAGAGCCTCATTTTTAATAAGAATATTTGTACTGATTTCTTCGGAAGTAAAATGTAAAACGGTTTTCAGTGCAATGATATCTTTTTTATTTATTCTGCAGAATTGTTCGGGAGGGAGCAAGGCGAGAATTTGTTCGAAGGCGATGTTCTTTACAATTAATTTTTGCCCGCCCTCGAGTACAAACAATTTATCGCGGCTATCGGTTTTGGAAGAAGTGATATAAAGAATTTTCATTACAGGAATCACGGTTTTTCCTTTGTCCGTATTCCAGATAAATTGTTGTTTGTCTCCTGTTTCCCTTGTTTCAAGAATTGTTTTTGCCTTCGCGATTGCTTTTTCAAAACGTTCTTTTTGAATGGGTTTTCTGATATAATCTACTGCATTAATATCAAAAGCTTCAGCAGCAAATTCTTTATAGGCTGTTGTAAAAATGATCAGTTTTGAATCGAGGTGCCTGGCAACTTCCATTCCAGTAAGTCCGGGCATTTGTATATCGAGCACGCAGGTATTAAAATCGAGATGAGGGATGGCTTCAATGAATTTAGCAGGATCGTTAAAAACCTTTACAACTTCCACATTGGCAATTTGCTCACACATCACCTTCAGATAACTCAGAGCGGGAAGCTCGTCGTCAAGCAGCAGGCATTTTAATTTTGTATTCAATCAGGTTAATTTTTAAATGTGAGATAAATACATCGTTCTCTTCAAACTGGTCGAGCGTATAACAGTCTTTATAAATAATATCGAGACGTTTCTTAAGAGAAGCTTTTCCAATGCCACTGTGCGATTTTTTAAGAGCGGGTTTTGTGCTGATTTTATTGGCAACGGTTAAAAGAAAAAATTCATCTTTTAATTCGAAAGTAATAGAGATAAAAGAATCGCCGCTCTGAAGATCGGCGTGTTTAAACGCGTTCTCGATCAGATCTACCGATATCAGGGGAATAAGAAGTTCCTGTGTGTAAAACGGATTTTCCTCATTGATCTTTGCTTTTACTTTTATATCGAAAAGCGGACTCAGTTTAAGTTTATTGATCTCGATGAGATTCATAGCAAACTCAAGTTCTTCTTTAATGCTCACAAATTGTTTATCGGTTTCATAAAGGATGTAATCCAGCACATTACTGAGTTTATCCAATGAAAAATAGGTCTGGTAAGCGTGTGATTGTATAGAGTTGAGAATATTTTTGAATAAGTGTGGATTTACCTTATAGCGCAGGCCTTCCATTTCATATGCATTGATCTTGTTCTCAAGTGTCTTGTACTCTGAACGGAGTACTTCCCTTTGTTTATTTAAAGCATGGATCCTGTATAGAAGATACGCAATGTATCCGCCAAGGCAGACACAAATAATACCGAAAGCAATGAGTAAAACTTTGGTTTCCATAAATACAAAATTACTAAGTTTAACTGATCCTGTATCCCATCACAAGAATATCGTCAAGTTGCCTGGCGCTGCCTTTCCATTCGTTAAACGCCTGCGAAAGTAAAGCCTGTTGTTCTGAGTCAGGCTTGCTATGGATCCTTAATAAAAGTTCGCCCAAACGATCATGGCCAAACTCCTGGTTATCCGGATTGCCCTGCATAGCGAAGCCATCTGTTGGCATGTAAACCCAGGTTCCGGGTTCAAGGTTAATGATGATAGGAACGAGACTCACAGTGGCATTCAGGTCAAAAATCCCATCTCCGGAGCTGATCTGCGGTTCAATTTTTTTCAACCCGTTTTTATCAATGAGATAAATATTCTGGTTCACTGCCGCAATAGACAAGGTTCGTTTGGAAGGATTGACAAGACAAATGGAAACATCCATACCGTCCATATCCACCTGGTCATCTTCTTTATTAATCAATGTGAGCGATAAACCATAAGAAAGTTCTTTCACGATCTGTACCGGATCGGTAATGTGCTTATGCACTACAATCTCATTGAGAAGAGTACTTCCAACCATACTAAGGAAAGCTCCCGGAACCCCGTGACCGGTACAATCAGCTACTACCAGCATGATCTCTTTTGTAGAAGGAATTTGAGCAAACCAGTAAAAATCTCCCGACACAATATCTTTCGGTAGGTAATAAGAGAAACATTCAGGGATCAGTTTTTTAAGATCATCCATTTCCGGTAAAATGGATGACTGTATGCGTTGCGCGTAATTGATACTATCAATGATTTGTTTTTGTTTTTTTTCAGCGATACTTTTCTGAATCTCCACTTCCTGTTTCTGAAGTTCCATATAATGATTCGCTTTTTGTTTTTGCCTTACACTAATAAAAATAAGAACGGCGAGAATAAGCATGCAACCAAACCCGGCAATGAAAAGATTTCTTATTGTTTTTTGCCTGTCGTGCTCATGCCTTAAGTCTTCTTCTTTAGCATCCTTCTTTTGTTTGGCAACGAGTTCTTTCTTCTCGAATTCGTTATTCATTTCGGCGCGGACAGTCTTCTGAAGATTTTCAGAATTGATGAGGCTGTCGCGAAGCTGAATATACATTTTATAATACTCGAGCGATTTATCGAATTTATTTTCGAGCTCGTAAATTTTAGTATAGGCGCTGTAAAAATCCTTGAGCATAGCTGCGTCGGCAATTTCTATCGCCATTGGCAGTGTTTCATCCAGGTATTGTTTCGCCTCTTTTAAAAAACCTGCGCGCTTTGCTCCTGTTGCTTCACGGGCCTGCAGAATAAGATTTTCGGCAAGATTGTAGTACGTGTTGGCAACGCCGCGTCTGTCTCCATACTCCTTATGTATCTTCAAAGCTTTCATATGATAGAGCGTGCCCAGTTCGAAGTTTTTAATTTCGGTGTAAGCGGTTCCTAAATTCCCGAGGGTATTGGCAGCGTATAATTCATCACCAAGACTTTGTTTTATTTCGAGAGATTTAAAAAACATTCTGATGCATTCGTCATATTTGCTCTGCATTTTATAAACCAATGCAATGTTGTTGTAAAGGCCTGCAATTCCTTTTTTGTTAAGCTTATTATCGGGTTGTTCTTTCAGGATCTTTTCACGAATGGTCAGGGCTTTATTATACATTTCAAGCCCCTTCACGGCATTTCCCTGGTCCTTATAAAGATTTCCGGCAATGTTGAGCGCTTCGGCGATACCCATCTGGTCGCCAAGTTCCTCCCGTATTTTAATACATTTAAAATGATTTTCCAGTGATTCAACATACACGCCAACCACCTGGTAATATACCGATAAAGTAAGATACGATTGTGCGAGCTCACGCTTAACAGTACGGTTATCAGCATAGGCCGGCTTTGAAAGTAGTTTCATGGCCAAGGCTTTTGCTTTCGTACAGTAGAGATAAGTGTTCTGGTTCTCGCTCATTTTAAAATACGCGGTGCCCAGCTTGTTCATGAGTTTCAGGCGGACCGTATCGGCGAGACTAACGCTGTCGGAAGTAAACAGACTTTCATGTTTGTTAAGAAGACCAAGAAGCGAGTCTTTCACCCTGCCAAGTTTATTTTGCTGTGAATAGGAAAATAAATGAGCAAAAAGAAAGAGCAGCGTAAAGTATAAGGGGAGTCTTATGCTTGTCTTCATGACGATTCATAAAAATAAGCAAAAACTAGAGATTTCAGCAACTTTTCTAAGTTTCAAACTTTAGAAACGTTAGTAGCCTCAGGTTACTCAGCTGCGGTTGCGCTCAGATTAGCATTTACAAGGGCCACAAGCTGGTTCATATCGAAAGGTTTCGATAATATAGCTTCTGCTTTTACCTTACTTGCGTAAAGAATATCTTTATCCATACCCGTTACCAGGATAATAGGAATATGTTGCAGCCTTGGATTTCCTTTTACGTGTTCAACTATTTCCATACCACCTGTAAAAGGCAGCATAACATCCGAAATTACCAGATCAATTGCAGAACTGTCGATGATCTTGATCGAAGAAGCAAAATCACTTGTAACAACTACGCTATACCCCTCTTTCTTCAAAGCTCTTGCAATAAGGCTCGAAATGAAATCTTCATCTTCTATTACTAATACCGTTTTCATAATTCTTTGTTTTTAAGTGATCCTTTTATCATCTCATTATAGAGAAAACCATGCCAAAATCAGTAAAAGCCACTGATAGCGCTATTTTTACAGTTTTTTACAAAGAAAAGGCTCGTTGAAAGGGTTTTTTTGCCTGTAAAACCGGTTTAAAAAGGTTCTTAACGAAAATATGGAAATTTATTAGGGGAAAATTCCACAGCGTGCGAGGAATTTAATACTCAAATTACTTGTTTGTGACTTCCATTGCCCCCAGATCATAATCACCATTTGAGATAGTAAAATTAAATTCACGGATCAGGTTTGCCTGTAAATGTAATGCCGGGTTGATTACTTTAAACTTTTTCACCTGAAGATTGATTTCATCGTAGCTTTTGTTCTTATGTTTTTCTTTGTCGACGGCGTACAGGGTTAAAATAGTTTCTTCCGAATAGTAAAGGCGTATCGCAACGATATCATAAAGGTCCGGATCGAAACCGCTGAATGTTTCCCTGCAGAATTTTAAAAGGCTTTCGTTGTTCCTGAATGAAACAGAAAGTTTTCCTTCCATTGTGTCTTCACTGTTGCGGGTGGTTTGGTCCTTTTTATCCATTTACTATTTCCCCTCCGTTAGGATGTAAAAATTGTCCGGTTATGTATCGAGAATCATCTGAAGCCAGAAACACGTAGCACGAGGCCACTTCAACAGGCTGGCCCGCGCGTTTCATCGGAGTGTCGCTTCCATGAGTTGTAACCTTTGCTCCGGGAAAACTCGAAGGAATGAGCGGCGTCCATATTGGGCCTGGCGCTACGCCGTTCACACGAATATCGTCGTTGGCAAGGTTGGCAGATAAACTCCTTGTAAAAGAAACTATGGCCCCTTTGGTAGCGCTGTAATCCAGTAATTCGGCACTTCCACGGTAAGCCGTTACGGAAGAGGTGTTAATGATGCAACTTCCCCTGGGCATGTGTTTCACAACTTCTTTTGTGAGCCAGAACATGGAAAAAATATTTACCGCAAATGTTCTCTCTAATTGCTGAGTAGTTATTTGTGTGATCTTTTCTTTGGGATAATGTAAACCCGCGTTATTCACTAAGACATCAATGCGTTTGAATTTTTTCAGGATCTTTTTTATAGCGGAAATACATTGTTTTTCTTTACCGATATCAGCAGAAATTAAAAGGCATTCCCTCGCATATTTTTCACGGATGATCTCGGCTGTGAGTTTAGCGTCTTTATCTTCGTTAAAATACATGATAGCTACATCCGCTCCTTCTTTTGCAAACGCGATGGCTACAGCTCTGCCAATGCCACTGTCGCCACCGGTGACAATGCACTTTTTATCCAGAAGTTTATTGCTTCCGGGCAGATCGTTATCATATTCGGGTTCAGGATTCATTTTGTATTCCATGCCGGGTCTGCTCTGAGCCTGATCGTTGAATACTTTTTTCTTGGGATTTGTTTTTTGCATAAGCGATGATGTACAATGAGATATTAAAAGCTTATGCCTATGATTATTCAACCCCTTCAGGGTTGTTACGCAAAAAATAAATTTTTTGCTATTCACATTTGACTCCTTCGGAGTCAGAATCCAATAATTTAGCAATTCTAAAATTCATGTTAGTGAACTCCGAAGGAGTTTAACGTGAATAGACAAGCAATTCCAAAATATCACAATCCTGTTCGCATTTGACCCTTCGGAGTCAGAATCCAATAATTTAGCAATTCTAAAATTCATGTTAGTGAACCCCGAAGGAGTTTAACGTGAATAGACAAGCAATTCCAAAATATCACAATCCTGTTCGCATTTGACTCCTTAGTCAGAAGCCAATAATTTAGCAATTCTAAAACTCATGTTAGTGAACTCCGAAGGAGTTAAATGTGAATAGACAAGCAATTCCAAAATTATCACAACCCTGAAGGGGTTGAATTCAAAGCAAAATAAAGCCCCGCACTCTGAAAATATATGAAAAGACTCATAGAGATCTTTCCTTCGTCCTTTTGTCGTCGTAGGTGAAACAGGATAGAGGATCGACAGAAAATATCTAGAATGATTGCTCGAATTCCGCTTACATTTACTACTACGTGAGTATCAGAAGGTCAGGCGCTGGCCTGTTCCCGCGCCAGTTCGAGTTCGATGATAAATTTGGTGCCGTGGTTAATTTCGCTTTGAATATCTATAGTTCCCTTATGTGTATGAATGATGTTTTGTGTGGCCGATAATCCTAATCCCATTCCGTTTGGTTTGCTGGTAAAATACGGATCGAAAATACGATTAATGTGTTCCTGGCTGATTCCACAACCATTGTCTTCAATGGAGATCAGACATTTTCCACTGTCACAGGAGGATTCAACGCGAATAACTCCTGTGTTTTTCTTCACTGCCTCAATGGCATTGATGATGATGTTTAAAAACGCGATAGAAAGTTTGGATTCGTCGCCAATGATATTTTCATTATTGAGCCTGAAATCAGTAATCAGCTGAATGTTTTTCAGATCGGCCCTGTCGCGCGCCAGTGCAACGGTGCTCTGCAGAATGGATTGAATAGGGATGGCCGCTTTATTAAGCTCCATGGGTTTTGAGTTCTCGAGCAATTCGGTAACAAGGTCGTTTATACGCTTACTGTTTCTTTTGATAATATCGAGGTAGATCGTATAATTTTCTTCATTAAGAAGTTCTTCGAGTTGTTCAACGGACAGATTAATATTCGTAAGAGGATTTCTTACTTCATGCGCTAGCGTGCGTGCAATTTTTCCAATGAAAGCAAACTTCTCGGCAACGATCAGGTCCTGTTCCGCTTTTTTTCTTTGGGTCATGTCGTGAATGATACCCTGATAAACTTCGCCACCTTCAGGAGTTCGTTGAATGTTGGCGGTAAGTGTGCAGAATTTTCTGTTGTTATCTTTATCGAGAAGTACCACTTCAAAGTTGACACAACTACCGGTGATATTTATTTCATGAATAAATTTTTCGCGATCGCTTTTGTTTTCGTAAAGTTGGCCGGCATCCAGCTTTAGCATTTCTTCCCTGGTGTATCCGAACAAATGTTCGGCCGCTTTATTCACATCAAGAATTTTTCCGTCTTTAGATGTGAGATAAATCACATCGTGCGAGTTCTCAAAAATACTTCTGAATTTTGTTTCGCTTGCCTTTAACTTTTTAAGCATACGGTTCTGATCGATGCAGTAACGAATGCTGCGTTCGAGTTTCTCAGTGTCGATTTCTCCTTTTACAAGATAATCGGCGGCACCGAGTTCCATAGCTTTACGATCGGTTTGCTGGTTGCCCAGACCTGTGAGAATAATAATGGGCTCATGAATGCCTGCCGCTACAGACTCCTGGATGAGTTCAAGACCCGTACGAGCACCAAGCAGATAATCGAAAAAATAAATGTCGTGCTCGTTTCTGCGAATGATATTAAGTCCTTCATCAAAATTACTGGCCCAGGTGAGGGTATATGAATTATCCTTAATCTCGCCAAGGCTGTACTTAAAGAGCACATAATCATCCGGATCGTCTTCTACAAGCAGAACCCTGATATTTTCTTTTTGTTCCATACCCGCCCCCTACATATTGTAGGCCTTCATTTTGTTGTATAACGTTTTGCGATCGATGTTCAGGATTTTTGCAGCCTTACTTTTATTATAGTTAACTTCTTTAAGAACTTTAATAATGAGATCGTATTCGGCTCCAAGCGCCACTGATTTAAGATCGGGCTTTTCTTCTTTTACCTCTTCAACAGGAATATCCGGATTTTCGGAAGGTGCGTCGTGTTTATCATATGTAATGGCCATGGCTGTACGTGCGAAGTTTGAAATTTCGAAAGGAAGTGATTTTGCCTCCACTGTTTTTCCATCGGTTAAAAGAACTGTTCTTCTCACCACGTTCTTCATTTCGCGAAGGTTGCCGTACCATGGATATTTTACGAAAAGATCCTGCACTTCATTGCTGAACTCTTCAACATTTTTACTGAGTTCTTCATTGGCCATTTTCAGGAAGAAATTGGCATACATCATAATGTCCTCCTTACGATCGCGCAATGGGGCCACTGTTAAATGAAACTCATTGAATCGGTGATAAAGATCCTCGCGGAATTTTCCGCGTTTATAAGCCTCATTAAGATTTTCGTTACTCGCGACAATGATGCGCACATCAATTGGAATTTCTTTATTTCCTCCAACACGTTTGATCTTTCTTTCCTGGATCACACGTAAAAGAGAGGATTGTACATCGTAAGGTAAATTGGCAATTTCGTCAAGGAAAATAGTTCCGCCGTTAGCGAGTTCGAAGTGACCGATCTTTGTGCCGATGGCTCCGGTAAACGAACCTTTTTCGTGACCAAACAATTCGCTTCCTGCCAGTTCTTTTGACATGGCACCGCAATCCATTGCAATGAATGGCATTCGCGCGCGTTTACTTTTCTTATGAATGGTTTGAGCTATAGCTTCTTTGCCGGCGCCGCTTTCTCCGTAAATAATAACGCTGTAGTTGGTAGGAGCAACGAGTTCGATCTGACGCAGTAATTCTTTCGACTGAGCACTTTTACCGAATACATAATCGTTTTTACCGCGTGGAAGCATGCGTGGTTTAGAGATATCCACATCTTCGCTCTCTTGTTTTTCGGGTTTATCCACTACAATGTGCGCCAGCTGGTTATTGTTGGCCAGCGCGCGTTTAATGATCTGAAGTGTTTCGTCCGGAAGCAAGGGTTTAGTAAGATAATCGAAGGCCCCCATTTTCATTACATTCACCGCGGTACGGATATCTGAGTATCCTGTCATGATAATGAAAGGCACAGTAGGTTCAATATCTTTTATTTTTTTAAGGACCTCCACGCCTTCCATATCGCCCAGGCGATAATCGCACAAAACGAGGTCGGCAGGTTTAGCCGCAAAAGTGCTTATACCACTTTTTCCATTCGCAACTGTTTCAACTTCATAACCGTTTTTGGTCAGGAATCTTTTAAGTAAAAGACCCATATCCATATCGTCTTCTATAATCAGTAATTTATCCATAAACATTTTTGCTACACCAACCTATTGCAAATATTTAACCACACATTTTTGGGAAAAAAATTACCCGGTCATATATGGAATAATTATTTTAAAGATACCATAAATATCACTCTTTATACATGTCATTTCAAACCGATTCTCACGATTTAAAAATCATGATCCGAAGGAGACGTTCGGCAGCTTTGCTCACATATAATATGTTGGCGCAAAAACTTGGAACCACCGTAAATAAAGGCGGGGGGACTATTTTATTAAACGAAGGGGAGCGCATTGAGGTTTCGGAAATTGAAGAAATTATCCAAAAAATAAACGCTCTTAAAAAGCATATTTGCATCATGAATTCAGAGCTTCTGAGCCTTGAATCTGGCTCTTATGGGGTATGTGTTAAAACCGGGAAATTTATACCCAAAGAATGGCCCTCGCCCTTAACATACGCTGGTTATGAGCAAGTTGGAAAATCTTTTTAAATAAACCAGATATATCGCGCAAAGGACAATTTCCGAAGAGGAGAAAATCCACAATGTGAGAAAAAAAGTACACAAATTTTAATTAACTTTGTAGATGTAAAGTGGCTGAAGTCCAGTCCTGAAAAGGATTCGGGTAACCCCATTCACCCTTACGAAATACAGGCACAATAATTGTGCGTAAAAGTTTTTGAGTAGTGTATTTTAATCTTATTGCTTGAGTGATTAAATGGTGAACCTGACCCGGGATTTTGAGGATTTATTTAAAACGCATTACAGCGCACTGTGCAATCTTGCCTATAACATCACAAAAAATGAAGAGGCCGCAGAAGATATCGCCCAGGATGTTTTTCTGAAGATGTGGCAAAGAAGAAATAATCTTCAGGATATTGTTAACATCAAATCTTATCTTTTCAGAGCGGTGGCCAACGCCTCCATCGATTATCTCAAAAATAATAAAAATGTGATCAGGCTCAATCCGAATGACGATGTTCAGCCTTCGGCTGACGGTGAGGATGCTGTGATCAGGAAAGAACTGGAGGCACGAATTGAAAGGGCCCTTAGATTATTACCTCCGAAATGCAGGGCCATTTTTGTAATGAGCCGCCACGAGGGTATGAAGTACAAGGAAATTGCTGAACAGCTTGGTATCTCTGTGAAAACCGTAGAGAATCAGATGGGGATCGCACTTGAAAAAATGCGTAATGAACTTAAACCTTATCTTACAAAGGAATTCATTTCTACAACAACAAAAACAGCTGTGAGTGTAGGGAACATTTTATTTTTAGCTTATATTTTCTTTCAGATTTTATAATTTTTGGGGGTAAGCGCCAATTATAGAGTCTTAAAGAAAACGGATAACATGAATATACAGGAATTGATAGTCAAATTTGTTTCAGGTAACACGAGTTCTGAAGAACAGCGCGAACTTGAGATGTGGCGTCAGCAGGGTGATAATGAGAAAACGTTTCAGGAAATGAAAAATGCCTGGGAAATTACAGGAAGCGCCCATAAGAAATTTTCGCCGGATGTTGAGGGCGCATGGAAGAGATTTGAAGTTTCCAGAAATAAGAAAACAACAAGAAGACGGGGCGTTGTATTTTCGCTTAGCGCGGCGGCGGTTCTTATTCCTTTAATGTTATTCTTTATTTTCAGGAAGGAAGAAATTATTGCCATACCGCAGCAAACACAAAAAATTGTTGCTCAAGTTCCTGAGAATATTGTGATGGAAGAAATTTCCACTCTTGATTCAATGGTGGTACTAACCTTGCCTGACAGCAGCAGGATCTGGTTAAATAGGAACAGTAAAATATCTTATCCCGAAAATTTCATTGCCGGTACACGAACGATTCATCTTGAAGGAGAGGCGTATTTTGAAGTACGCAGAATGGAAGAGGTGCCTTTTGTGATTTATACGCAGGAATCGGTTACGAGAGTATTAGGAACTTCTTTTAATTTAAAGGCCTATGATCCCGAAAATGTGGAAGTCACCGTTATAAGCGGCAGTGTTGAGTTTGCACCTAAAGATGATCCTGCTCTTGGAAAAGTTATCCTGTCTGCCGACGAAAAAGGAATGCTGATCAAAAACACGACGGTGGCTACAAAAGAAAAAAATGCGGACAAAGAAAATACATGGTGGAAGAAATCGAAACGACAAAATAAATTCAAGAAATTCTTAAACAAAATAAAAAGGATCTTTAAGAAACAATGACAAAACCTGATCTGACAGCTAACAAAATAAAGGTGACTGAAGGGTCGGGAATTGAAAATATCCGTATTGTTATTTCTACTCATTTAACTAAGATCCTTATGCTGTACGGAAGATTGCATGGCGACTATAACACGCGTTACCTTCCGGTTACTGTAAGTTCCATTCTAATGCTCATTAGCGAGCTCGAGATCCTCGAAAAAAAATATTATGGCTTCTCGGATATTCTCGCCGAAAACATTGAACGTCGCGAACGTTATACCAATGTGTTTCATATTCCTTCAGCGCTTCAGAACAATCCTTCTGTAAAAGGCTTAAAAGGCGCACTCACAGAATTAACAGACCCAATGTTGTCGTCGTATTGCGCCGAAGATAAAAAATTCCTGCAGAGTCTTGGTGTCAATATTTCACTTAAAACCAAACAGGCTCTGTTTCAACGCACACTAAAAAACTGCGATCTTCTTAAGAGTTATAGTATTGGCGACTCTGTTAAAAATCTTAACGATCTCAAAAGCTGGTGCGAGGCGGAGTATAACAAACTCAGTTGATCACGCCGGTTTACCACCCTTCTTCTTCCGATAATTAAACCTAAATGCTATTTTGATTAGCGTACAGAGAGATTTTCATCTTTGATGAATTTTCTCTGCGTCCCCTGTCTCTCCGTGGTTTAATTTACTAAATATTATATGCCACGGCTGAATCTATGTTTCCCTTTCTGCGGGTTAGAAAATTAATTCTATGTGGTAAAAACATAGAGGATGGCAAGTAATTTGAGTAGCTTATAGTATTATGAGCAATTATTATGAGATAGTAGCGGCGCTTGTAATGGCGCTGGCTATCACCATTTTCTTTTCATCGGTATTACGCACCAAAGGCCCGTGGGGGGCGGTATGGTTAATCTTTATTACTATTTTTCTCGCATCCTGGGCGGGCTATTTATGGATAACGCCGTTCGGACCAATGGTATTGGGCGTTTCGGTGGCTCCTATTTTTATAGTGGGAGTTATTTTCGCCTTTATACTCGCGGCGGTTTCGGTTCCGGCAAAACGTAAAAAAATGAAAACAGAAGAAGAGAAGGAAGTAGATGAAGCCACCATCGCTATTGGTATTTTCTTCTGGATCGTTCTTGCTATCCTTCTCGTTGCTATTGTTTCGGGATATTATAAGATGTCGATCAATACGCAGCAGATTGTTAATTAGTCTATGGTTTATAGTTTACGCGTGGAATTACGTGGAGCAAGAAGCAGGAGACGAGAATCAAGAGACAAGAAGCAAGAATCAAGAGACAAGAATCAAGAGACAAGAGACAAGATTCAAGAGACAAGAAGCAAGAACCAAGAGCCAGGAGACAAGAACGAAACTCTCTTTAATGCCTCGAAATGCATTGATGCCGAAAGTATCATCGTTAGAATTTTGACAGAAAACAGAGCGATTTTTTATTAGCTTTAAAGTAAAAAATGAAAGCAAGAATAGTTTTTTACTTTCTGGCGTTATTTATGTTTAGTTGCCAAGATAAAAATAATGTATCTGAAAAAGGCCAGACTTTAACCTTTGAGGTGCTCGGAAAAGATACATGTAACCGCATTGTTAACGGCCAAAAGCAAGGGGCGTGGTATCTTTTCGATAGTATTGAATGGAAAGCAGGAAACAGACATGTTATAGATACTGTTTTCTATAAAGATGGTATCGTTGTGGGGAGCTGATCTTCTGTATTTCTTATAAATAAATTTTCTATCCCTGCGGACTAGTCCCGGTTACCTGTTGCGGAATTTTATCCGTTATGCTTTCTTCAATTTCCAGAGGTAAAGTAATAGTAAAAACAGCTCCTTCATTTACGGTGCCTTTCGCGCTGATGTATCCATGATGCTCTTCAACGATCTTTTTGCAAATGGCGAGTCCGATCCCAGTGCCCGCATATTCTGAATTGCCGTGAAGGCGCTTGAACATGGTGAAGATCTGTTCGGCATACTGCTGCTCAAATCCAACGCCATTGTCTTTTACAGTAATGCGACAGAACTTTGTTATTTTGTTTTTCACCTTGTCTTCATGAGATTCTATCTTCCCTGATATTTCAATTACAGGAGCTATGTCTTTCCTTGAATATTTCAACGAGTTGTTCAGTAAATTCTGAAAGAGTGGTTTCATCAGAGTAGGATAGACGTGGATCATTGGTAATTTGTCTACCGATATCTTGGCGTTCTTTTCATGGATCTGAAGGTCCATATCCGTTATTAATTCTTCCAGGATGGCATTAAGATCGGAATGTACCAGTGATTCTTTAGAGACAGCGATTTTACTGAAGGCAAGAATGTCGTTGATAAGATTCTGCATACGCTCACAGGCATTCTGCATTTTATCCATGTACATTTTTCCTTCATCATCGAGCGACTCGCGGTATTTTGTAACCACGCGGTTGCTAAACGTTCTGATCTTTCTTAAAGGTTCCTGTAAATCGTGAGAAGCAATAAACGCGAACTGATCCAGTTCTTTATTAGTAGATTCGAGCTGTTCAATGTTCTTAAGTAATTTTTTATTCAACTCGATCACTTTTTCTTCCGAAGCTATCCTGTCTTTTACTTCAATCTCCAGGCTTTTGTTAATGGCTTTCAGTTTTTGTTCAGTGGCCATAAGCTGATGGTTCTTTTTGTACAGTTCAACGAACACCGAAACCTTCGCACGCAACAATTCAGACTGAATGGGTTTGTAGATGTAATCCACGGCCCCGGCTTTATATCCTTTAAAAATATTTTCATCGCCGTAACTGTGCGCGGTAATAAAAATAATAGGAATGTGCATGAGTTTGTCGCGCTGGTAGATCATAGAAGCAGCTTCAAAGCCGTTAATATCGGGCATTTCCACATCCATTAAAATGAGTGTGAAATCATGTTCCTTTAAAAGTATTTTCAGGGCTTCTTTCCCGGAGTTGGCTCTTGTTAGCTGGTAACCGTCGCGCTCGAAAATACTTTCCATAGAGAGAAGGTTATTTTCCTTATCATCTACGAGTAAAATTTTTATTTTAAGAGGCTTCTGCATAGTTCAGTTTTATTTTCTATTGTAATTGCTCTTGCCCTTCGACTCCGCTCCCCCGGCCGCCAAAGTCTTGCCGACGGCGCAGCAGGGTGACGAGCAATTACAACAAGATATTATTTATGGAACCAGATCCTCATCATTGATAAGAGCTGATCCATCTTTAGTGGTTTGGTAATATAGTCGGATGCGCCGGCTTCAATACATTTCTGTCTGTCGCCCTTCATCGCCTTAGCTGTTACCGCAATAATAGGAAGTGTGTTGTTCTTATGTTCCCTTCTTATTTTCTGCATGGTTTCGTAGCCGTCCATTTCGGGCATCATAATATCCATGAGTACCATCTCTACATTGTTTGCCGGCTCCATCAGGATATTGATGGCTTCTTTACCCGATTCGGCTGTGATCACGTTAATGTTGTAACGTTCAAACACGGTTGTAATGGCAAACAGGTTACGCACATCGTCATCCACTACCAGTACTTTTTTACCCGAGAGAATATCGTTCTTCATACGGATGTTTTCCATGATACGACGTTTCTCTACGCTGAATTTCGAGTAATCCACATGTAAGAACATCATTGTTTCTTCGAGTAAGCGGTCGAGCGAATGAACATCTTTTAATACTACGCTGCTTGAAATTTTATTTAGTTGCGATAATTCATCTTTCGAGAAATCTTTCGCGGAGTAAATAATGATTGGCGCGAGTGGCACTTTTTTCCTGTTCTTGTTCATTTTATTAATGAGCTCAATTCCGGAAGTGTCAGGTAATGTATAATCCAGGATGATCGTATCAAACTGTTTTTCTTTCAAAAGGTCAAGCGCCATTTTACCGGTGTTAGCCGTTGTAATGTCAATGTTATCTTCCTGTAATAATTTTATGATCTGTGAAGATTCAATTTCATTATCTTCTATAACCAAAAGCTGACGTTTTTCTTTATTACTGAAATCAATTATGTCTTTGAACAGATCATCCAGCTGATCCTTGTTTAAAGGCTTAAGATGGAAACTTCTCGCGCCGCGTTTCAGGGCCAGTACCTCATTTTCTTCTCCGGAGATGAGGTGAATTGGAACGTGCCTGTAATTAAGATCGTTCTTAAGAAGATCCAATACTTTCCATCCGTTGGTATCAGGAAGTTTTACATCTAATGTGATAGCGCATGGTGAGAAACGCGCCACGTAATTGAAGATCTCAACATAATTGGTAGCGATCACCACTTTTAATCCGTCTTCATGTGCCCTGTCTACCATAATTTTTCCGAAGCGGAGATCATCTTCTACAACAAGAACCACTTTATCATTTGGAGCGATGTTGTTTCTGTCGTCGCCGGTTTCGTTGATCATTTCATCAACGCCTTCCAGTTTTTTAATCTCGATACCTTCTTCGGTCATGTTAAGGGTATTAAGGATAGCGTCGAGATCCTTTTTCTCTGTTCTGAGATTTTCGAATTTAGGTACGGCATGTTCTGCCACAGGATCCATAGGGATATAGAGTGTGAACGTACTTCCTTTTCCAACTTCTGAGTCCAGTTCAATGGTTCCGCCAAGTAGTTCGGCGAGTCCACGGCTAATGGAGAGACCAAGGCCTGTTCCGCCGTATTTACGAGATGTAGATCCTTCTGCCTGCTGGAACGCTTCAAAGATAATGGTTTGTTTATCCACCGGAATTCCGATACCCGTATCTACAATGGAGAATCCAACTACTTTTTCCGCTTTATCTAAAGTGACGTTACCTGCTTTCCACGATTTTTGCGCGCTGAATATTTTCAGTTTTACTTCGCCTTTCTCGGTAAACTTGAACGAGTTCGATAACAGGTTTTTGAGGATCTGGTTTAAGCGTTGAGAATCGGTGTCTATAGAGGTATTCTGTAATTCAGGGTCGATCTCAATTTTGAAACGTAAGTTCTTTGCTTCTGAAATTGGTTTGAATGTAGTTTCAACAAATGCCGAAATTTCTGAGAAACGGATGTTGGAAATGTTGGCGGAAATAAATCCTGACTCGATCTTTGATAAGTCGAGGATGTCGTTGATGAGCTGCAATAAGTCATCACCACATGAGTGGATCGTTTTCGCGTAACGGGTTTGCTTCTCATTTAAGTTACCTTCGGCATTTTCATAGAGCTGTTGTGCAAGAATGAGGAGCGAGTTGAGTGGTGTACGTAACTCGTGCGACATATTAGCGAGGAACTCAGATTTGTATTTTGATGTAAGTGTAAGCTGTTCTGCTTTTTCTTCGAGAGAGCGGCGCGCTTCTTCCACCTCTTTGTTTTTGGCTTCCACTTCGTTTTTCTGTTTTACGAGGAGGAGAGCTTTGTCCTGGAGTTCGTCGTTTGTTCTTCTTAACTCTTCCTGCTGGATCTTTAATTCTCCGGCGAGTGATTGAGATTGTGTAAGAAGTTCTTCTGTACGTGAGTTTGTTTCGATTGTGTTTACCACGATTCCGATCGATTCTGTTAACTGTCCGAGGAAGTCAAGGTGAGTCTGACTAAAGCTATCCAGCGATCCTAATTCGATAACCGCTTTTACGTTGTTCTCGAATAATACAGGAAGAATGATAAGGTTCGATGGTTTTGCTTTTCCTAATCCTGATGAAACTTTTACGTAATCATTAGGAACGTTAGAAAGAATAATTCTTTCTTTTTCAAGCGCGCATTGTCCAACAAGTCCTTCGCCGATAGGGAATTCTTTCGGTATATGTTTTTCCGATTTATACGCGTAAGCCGCGAAGAGTTTTAGCTTGGCAACTTCCGATTCGGTAGATAGAATATAAAATGCTCCGTAGTGTGCGGTTACCACCTGTGCTAATTCTGAAAGGATACGTTTTGCTACGGTCTGAAGATCTTTTTGTCCCTGTAACATTTGTGTAAACTTCGCAAGGTTTGATTTTAACCAATCTTGTTCCTGGTTGAGTAATGTTGTTTCGCGGAGATTGGTGATCATCTGGTTGATGGTATCTTTTAATTCTTCCACTTCACCTTTTGCATCTACACGGATGTTACGGGTTAAGTCACCTTTCGTTACCGCTGAAGCCACCTCAGAGATGGAACGTACCTGGGTTGTTAAGTTTTCGGCAAGCTGGTTTACGTTCTCCGTTAAGTTTTTCCAGATCCCTGATGCGCCCGGCACGTTGGCCTGTCCGCCCAATCTTCCTTCAACACCTACTTCACGGGCAACGTTAGTTACCTGATCGGCGAACACTGCGAGTGTTTCAATCATTTCGTTGATCGTATCTGTTAGCTGCGCCACTTCGCCTTTAGCGTTGATAGATAATTTCTGACGTAAATTTCCGGTTGCTACCGATGTTACAACCTTGGCGATACCACGTACCTGCGATGTTAAGTTGGTAGCCATCATATTTACAGAATCCGTTAAATCTTTCCAGGTTCCTGCAACACCGGCCACATAAGCCTGTCCGCCGAGTTTACCGTCGGTACCTACTTCACGGGCAACACGCGTTACTTCAGAAGCAAATGCGCGGAGCTGATCCACCATTTTGTTGATCGTGTTTTTAAGATCGAAGATCTCGCCTTTTACGTCAACCGTAATTGTTTTTGATAAGTCGCCGGCAGCCACCGCTTTTGTTACTTCAGCGATGTTACGTACCTGCGATGTTAAGTTACCTGTCATCTGATTTACAGAGTCAGTTAAATCTTTCCATGTTCCTGCAACGCCCGGCACGAACGCTTGTCCGCCGAGTTTACCATCTGTACCTACTTCGCGTGCCACACGTGTTACTTCCGATGCGAAACCGCGAAGCTGATCCACCATTGTATTTAAAGTTTCCTTTAACTGTAAGATCTCACCACGCACGTCAACCGTAATTTTTTTAGATAAGTCGCCATTTGCCACAGCGATGGCCACATCGGCAATGTTACGTACCTGTGCTGTTAAGTTACCGGCCATTTGGTTCACAGAGTCCGTTAAATCTTTCCATGTTCCTGCAACGCCAGGTACGTGTGCTTGTCCACCTAGTTTTCCTTCCGTACCTACTTCGCGGGCAACACGTGTTACTTCGGAAGCAAATCCACGGAGCTGATCCACCATGGTGTTGATCGTATTTTTTAATTCGAGAATTTCTCCTTTAACGTCTACCGCGATTTTACGTGACAAGTCGCCATTCGCAACTGCCGTTGTTACTTCGGCAATGTTACGAACCTGACCTGTTAAGTTCGACGCCATTTTATTTACAGAGTCGGTCAAATCTTTCCATGTTCCTGCAACGCCTGGTACATCGGCTTGTCCGCCGAGTTTTCCTTCCGATCCTACTTCACGTGCAACACGTGTTACCTCTGAACCGAATGAGTTGAGCTGATCCACCATCGTATTGATCGTGTTTTTCAATTCAAGGATTTCTCCTTTTACGTCAACAGTAATTTTGCGTGATAAATCTCCTTTCGCCACCGCGGTTGTTACTTCGGCAATGTTACGCACCTGGGCTGTTAAGTTAGAGCCCATCTGATTTACTGAGTCAGTAAGATCTTTCCAGATTCCGTCAACACCTTCTACGGTTGCTTGTCCGCCAAGTTTACCTTCCGAACCTACTTCGCGTGCTACACGTGTTACTTCTGAACCGAACGAGTTCAGCTGATCCACCATGGTGTTGATCGTATTTTTTAATTCTAAAATTTCTCCTTTTACGTCTACTGTAATTTTGCGTGATAAATCTCCTTTCGCAACCGCCGTTGTTACTTCGGCGATGTTACGCACCTGGTCAGTTAAGTTACCGGCCATCTGATTCACAGAGTCTGTTAAGTTTTTCCATGTACCACCAACACCTTCTACTGTTGCCTGTCCGCCGAGTTTTCCTTCTGTACCTACTTCGAGAGCCACACGTGTTACTTCGGAAGCGAAGGAATTTAATTGATCCACCATCGTGTTGATCGTGTTCTTCAATTCGAGAATTTCTCCTTTTACATCTACTGTAATTTTACGTGATAAATCGCCACCTGCTACCGCGGTTGTTACCTCGGCAATGTTACGCACCTGGGCTGTTAAGTTAGAACCCATCTGATTCACAGAATCAGTTAAATCTTTCCAGACTCCGTCAACACCCGGTACGTCGGCTTGTCCGCCCAATTTCCCTTCCGAACCTACTTCACGTGCAACACGTGTTACTTCGGAACCGAACGAATTGAGCTGATCCACCATCGTGTTGATCGTTTTTTTCAACTCGAGGATCTCTCCTTTTACGTCTACCGTAATTTTACGTGATAAATCTCCTTTCGCCACCGCAGTTGTTACTTCGGCAATGTTACGCACCTGCGCTGTTAAGTTAGAACCCATCTGATTCACTGAATCAGTAAGATCTTTCCATATACCGTCAACACCTTCTACATTCGCTTGTCCGCCGAGTTTTCCTTCCGAACCTACTTCGCGTGCCACACGTGTTACCTCTGAACCGAATGAGTTCAGCTGATCCACCATGGTGTTGATCGTTTTCTTTAATTCTAAAATTTCTCCTTTTACATCTACTGTAATTTTGCGTGATAAATCTCCTTTCGCCACCGCGGTTGTTACTTCGGCGATGTTACGCACCTGTGATGTTAAGTTGGATCCCATCTGATTCACTGAATCGGTAAGATCTTTCCATACACCGGCCACGCCTTTTACCTGCGCTTGTCCGCCGAGTTTTCCTTCCGAACCTACTTCGCGCGCAACACGTGTTACTTCTGATGAAAAGGAGTTGAGCTGATCCACCATTGTGTTGATCGTTTTTTTCAACTCGAGGATTTCCCCTTTTACATCCACTGTAATTTTACGTGACAAGTCACCATTCGCAACCGCAGTTGTTACTTCGGCGATGTTACGCACCTGGCCCGTTAAGTTCGATGCCATTTGATTTACAGAGTCAGTTAAATCTTTCCACGTACCGGCAACACCTTTTACCTGTGCTTGTCCGCCGAGCTTTCCTTCGGTACCTACTTCAAGGGCCACACGTGTTACCTCCGATGAGAACGAGTTGAGCTGATCCACCATGGTGTTGATCGTGTTCTTTAACTCGAAGATCTCTCCTTTTACGTCTACCGTAATTTTTTTGGATAAGTCACCTTTTGCTACCGCTGTTGTTACATCGGCGATATTACGTACCTGTGCTGTTAAGTTACCTGCCATCTGGTTTACAGAATCGGTTAGTTCTTTCCACACACCGGCAACACCTTTTACTTTTGCTTGTCCCCCTAGTTTCCCTTCAGAACCTACCTCACGGGCAACACGCGTTACCTCCATAGTAAAGAGGTTGAGCTGCTTCACCATGTCGTTTACCTCTTTGGCAATACGCGCGAATTCTCCTTCGAGAAGATGGCTACTGATCTCGATCGGAATTTGCTGTGATAAATTTCCTTTGGCTACGGCGGAAATTACACGGTCAATTTCACGGATAGGATACACAAGATCGCTAACGAGGGCGTTGAGATCTTCCACGCCGTTTTTCCATTCGCCCTGCGCATCGTTAAGCACAATACGCTGGTTAAGTTTTCCTTCGCGGCCAATGGTATTTCTGGCTCTCGAAAATTCTTTTACGAGTGTTTTGTTAATGGTAATGATCTCGTTGAGTGTATCGCAGATCTTTCCGCTCATCCCGGTTTTATCGATGGGCATGTGCACATCGAAATTTCCTTTGCGCATCTGTGTAAGGATCTCGAGAAGCACACTCGCGCTAAGTGATTCGGAGGAGTGACCAAATGAAATATCACCATGATTTCCGTTTTTGGAATGACCGTTGGTATGGCCGTTTCCGTGACCATTATTTCCGTTCAGGACTTTTTGCTGAAGCGGGGTCAGTTTTTTTCCTTTTACCTTTTTGGTTACAGGCGCTTCGATAGCGTGAGCGCCGTTGCCGCCGTTTCCTGTTTTTAGTTTTTTGGATGTAGCCATGCCTATGGTTTTTTTTTTCAACAATTTTTCCCTATTGTGGGGGTGAACTATAAAGCTAATGCGAAATCTCTGGAAGTGGCTCTATTGTTGATAAATATCAAATTTGGGGAATATTTGCTACAATTTTCAGGACGCAAGAATGGTGCCAGAGGACCAGGAAAATAGGAATGTAAGCCTTCGACTTTGCTCAGGGATGACAGGATAACGGAAAATGTAAATATTCCGGTTAACAGGCTTTACATTTTTCATTATTAGTTAAGAGAAGTGCCTGGTTTCGTTCGGATTTTCAGGGGGCATGGTTTTAAAAATAATATCCCATATAGGTGAAGAAACACCATACGCTTTATCGGGATATTTATAATGATGTTTGAGATGGTGTACCCAGAGTTTATGAAAAAACAATTTACTTGGCTTGGTGTGAACGGTAAAATGAATATAGGAGTACAAGAGATAACCGTTAGTAATTCCTGCCATGAAAGCAAAAGCGTTGGACCCAAGAATTAAAAACCAGAAACCGAAAAGAAGAGAAGCAATAATGGTTCCGGGAACAGGTGGCATGAAGAGCCGTTGCTGATCGCGCGGATTTTCGTGATGCACACCGTGGATCATGTAATGCAGGCGCTTCATTGCGGGAAAATATTCGTCGATATGAAAAACATAACGGTGTAAAATATATTCCATTAACGTCCAGGTAATAATCCCACCGAAATAGAAACCAACTGTTTGCCAGAAATTGAGTTGTGAAAACTTGTAACTGAACATCCAAAAAGAAATGATCATCAATGAATAAAACGCAATTGTTATGCGGGGAGAACTTTTAGTTAGACTTTCGAGAAAGTCATTTTTAAAGATCCGTCCTTGTACTTTGTGATTGATATTTAGTTTCGCGTTTGCTGTTGTTCCGTGAGTGGCCATATTTTTAGTTTTAAATCAGACATTTCAAAATCGATACCTTCTTAATATGAAAGTTTGTGGGGTGATTTATGCTTTATGGAGAAATAAAGTCTACACGAATCAGATCCCTTTTTTCTTTCCTGCCAGCAGAAGAATTAAACCGGCGCCTAATATAACGCCGCCAATGATGGGCGACCATTGTACTGGATTGTTTTCTGTTTTATTGATCTCAATTTTTCCGAGATCGACAACTTCTTTTTTTGTAACAATGTTTATTCCGGTGATTATCATCATTACGCTCCCTGCAACGATGAGTATGATTGCCAATGTTTTCATTTTCAGTTTTTTTAACTATAAATACTACTCTACAAAACAAATGCCAGCGCAATGGCATTCTTTTTTTTAAGGGTATTAAAAACAAGTATCATGAAAAAAATAATATTAATGTTATGTGCGGCTATGATAGCGGTTTCCTGTTCGCAGGAAAAGAAGTTGTTGAGAAAAGCCGCGATGGCGGTGGAACAATCGGATTTTAATAAAGCGTTGAAATATTACGACCAGATCCTTAGCGATAATAAAGATTCTTATTATGGCAACGCGGGAAAAGGAGTTGTGTTATCGGAATACATGGAACAGCACGAAAAAGCGATTCCTTATCTTGAAAAAGCGGTTGAGAAAAGTCCTAAGAAAACGATGATGAAACTTAATTACGATCTCGGAAAGAGCTATCATCATGTTGGGAATTACGAACGCGCTTTGTATTTCTATAGTAAAGCCATTCCTTACAATAATCCCGATAATCCGGATTATGACGCGTTTCTTACCAAGCGAATCGCGGATTGTAAATATGCCATGAACCATACCGAAGTAAATCCTTCGCAGGAGCAATGGGTAAAAAACGCGGGCAAGCCTTTGAACACCGAAATGCCTGAATACAGCCCTGTTTATGTGAACAACTCAATTATTTTCACATCGCAGCGCAAGGACGATCCGAAAGAAAAGAAGAACGGAGTAGATGGTCGCTATTTTGAAAAAATGTATATCTGTAAAATTAAGGACGGTGTACTATCGCCACCTGTGAGATATACATTACCGGGATATGAAAAGAACGGCAAGTTCAATAAAACCAATGAATCGGTCGTATCGGCATCGGCAGATAATAAAACATTATTTCTGTACCGTGATGGAAAAATATTTGAGAGCAGCATCAGTGATCCTTCGAAAGACGCTGTGAAGATGGATGAATCCATTAATTTTTCACATTTACAAAATCACGCTTGTGTTTCTAAGGACGGAAGAACTATTTTCTTTACCAGTGAATCAGATAAAGGCGCGGGCGGTACCGATATTTACAGGTCGGTAAAAAACGAAGAGGGTGATTGGTCGCCACCGGAGTTAGTAAGTTTTAATACGTTATACAATGAAGATTCGCCATTTTTGGCGGAAGACGGTACTTTGTTTTTCTCATCGAACGGATTACCGGGATATGGCGGATATGATATTTACAAAACACGTTATGAAAATGGTTCGTGGGTCACACCTGAAAATCTCGGGCAACCAATCAATTCTCCGGGAGACGACATTTATTTTGCGTTAAAGCCAGGAAGTCCGGATGGATATTATTCTTCGAGCAGAAGTGGTGGCTATGGAGACATGGATATTTACCAGGTACATTATATGATCAACACAGTTAAAGATTGTAATAAAAACGACATTTCTGTTTTTGTTTTAAATGCCACACCAAGAAATGACGACGCTATGAAATATGATATCAGTTTAGAAATGCCTGAAGCCTATTCAAACAAAGTAAGATCTTATTCCTGGACCTTGAATAATATGCCGGTAGATGTAATGAATCCGAAATTTGAGCACAGATTTAAAACGCCAGGCACTTATACGGTATCGGTGAAGACCATCGTTTTTTGTGATACATGTACCAGTCTTGTTGCCAGGTGCAATGAAAAAGTGATACAGGTTGGGGATGGTGTTCTTGCAGCAACTACCCCTGAAAAAACTCCCGAATCAACAACTAAAACCGCAAATGAAAACATAAACAAAAGCGGGTTATTAAGTGAGGCAGAACTTGCTGAATTACATTGGAACACTGCTTCTTTATATTTTGATTATAATAATTCTTCAATAAAAGATAACATTCAGAATGTACTCGAGCAAAACACAACTATTTTAAAGAAAAATAAAAATCTTAGCGTTATTATTAATGGCTTCGCAGATTCAAGAGGAACTGAAAGCTATAATAAAATGCTCTCGGCGAAACGCGCCAACATTATCAAAAATTATTTTGTGGCACGTGGGATACCACAAAGCAGGATAGTGGTAAACGCGTATGGAGAATCGCAATTAGTAAATAAGTGTTCTGATAATGTAGAATGTAGTGAAGAAGAACATCAGGCCAATCGCAGAGCAGAATTAAAAGTGATGAACAAGCCTTTCAAATCCGCGATTACTTTAAAATAATTCTCAGTTTGAGCAATTAAGTTTACAGACTTAATTGCATTTAGAATCTCAAGTGCCTCAACTTCAAAACGAAAAGTTGAGGCACTTTCGTTTGGCATAAATTTTTTGCAAACAAGGAGCAATCATTTTAAAATCTAAATAACTATGGCAAATCAAAAAAACAAAGACCGCGACGAAAAAAAGTCAGGATACGACAGCTCAGAAACTGAATCAACAAAAAAAGAAACAGGATCAACTTCCTCTGAAACCGACACAGAGAGCGATGATTATGAGGATACTGATATGATAAACAATGACTATGAATCTTCTGAAAGCAATAAAATTCAGGGATCGTATTCCGACCAGAAAAATCAAAACACAAAATCGGGGAAGAAAGGGATGAGAAACCGCGGAAGTAATTACGACAGGGAAGAAGAAAATTACAACCAGGGACAAAATTACCAGAGATCAAATCAGGGTTATGGTTCTTATGACCAACACCAGAGCCAGGGATTTGGTTATTATAACCAGGGGCAGAATCAAGGACAGAACCAGGGATATGGTTCGCAGAATTATGGTGGATACAATCAGGGGTCAAACCAGAATTACGGAAACTATAATCAGGGAAATTATAATCAAGGCTCAAACCAGAATTATGGTTCACAAAATTACGGGGGCTATAACCAGGGACAGAACCAGAATTACGGCGGATATAACCAGGGATCAAATCAAAATTATGGCTCGCAAAACCAGGGTGGTTATAACCAGGGATATGGTTCGCAGAATTATGGTGGAAACAACCAGGGTTCTAACCAAAACTATGGAAGTTATAATCAGGGATCAAATCAAAGTTATGGTTCGCAAAATCAAGGTGGATCAAACCAGGGATATGGTTCGAAGAATTATGGAAACAATCAGGGTTCTAATCATAACTATGGTTCTCAAAACCAAGGTGGATACAATCAGGGATCAAATCAGAATTATGGCGGATATGATCAGAATTATGGTTCGCAAAATTATAATGATTACAAACAAGGACAGAATCAGAATTATGGTTCACAAAACCAGAATTACGGTGGATATAACCAGGGATCGAATCAAAATTATGGTTCACAAAATCAGGGGTATGGTTCACAGAATCAGGGTGGATATAATCAGGGATCCAACCAGAATTATGGCGGATACAACCAGGGAGGAAATAACTACAACCAAAACGACCAGAGATCAAATCAGGGATATGGTTCTTACGATCAGGGATCGGGGCAATCTTACGGTTCGCAGAATTATGGAAACAATAATCGAGGTGGTTCGTACAGTCAGGGTTCAAACAACGAAGGTTATGGCTCATGGAAATATAACCAGGGATCAAATCAGTATGGAGGTTCCCGCAACCAGAATTTAGGATCCGACAATGGCTATGGTGGATACAGCCAGGGAAACATGAATCGTGGTTATAATGAAAGAAATAACGACGAAGGTTACAATTCTTACAACCAGGGGAATTATAACGATCAGTACGACAATGATTATGAAAGTAATTATGACCGCGACGAAGAATACGGAGAAGGTTATTATGCTGAAGGTAATAGTTCCAATTATGGCAGCAACAACAACCGCAAGTACGGAAGTCACGGCGACCAATACAGAAAGAACAGAAATTCTTTTGGAAGCAATGGTAACCGTTCTTCGAGAAGAAAAAAGAACAGATCTAATTCCAATTGGTAGTTAACAACAAAGATAATTTTACCACAGAGACTCAGAGAAACAGAGGGATATCGGTCATACGCCTCTGTGCCATTGAAATTTAAAATAAAAATCCTCAGCAGAAATGTTGAGGATTTTTTTTGCATTGTTTTGCAACAATTTTTCTCAGAGTGTGTAAATATTGTCTCACAAAATGGCGGAAATTGACGAAAACCCCTGTAAAATCAAATGGTACGGTTTTTGAAATGATATAGATAACTTCATAGTAAACTGCAACTAGCAGCAAGTGTGTGTTTTTGTTTAATGAAAAATTCCCTGTCAATTATCTGACAGGGAATTTTTTTTGTGACCAGAAATAAATTGTGGTCACAAAAAAAACGGTTACTTTTTTGTAACCGTTACTAAAACTAAACATGAAGTTTAATAATTACTCCTCTTCATCTTCGAACAGATTAGCAACCTGGGTGGCTGTTTTTTTCGTACGCCTGAATAATCCAGCGAAGGAGAAAAGAACTCCTTTTTGCTCGAGGTACTTTCTGATCACCTTACTTCGGATACTTCCTGTCTGAATGATCGCATCGTTCAGTTGATTGTTACTAATGCCCCATTTGCGGGTCCAGAATTTCATATCCTTGTTCTCGCAGGGATAAATGAATTCTTTTTGGTGTAAATTAAATAACATCATTCCTCCTTTTTTTAAAAGCTGTTATTATTCTTCGTCCTGGTTCTCAGCAGAGCGCTTCTTTTTTGTTGCGGGATTACTCCGCTGTTGTTTTCTTCTGTCTTTTATGACCCTATCCTTTGAGTAATATTCGAGATCTGTATTTGCGGGGCCATTAAGTACTTTTCCTTCGTGGGTAAAACGGCTGCCATGGCAAGGACAATCCCAGGATTTTTCATCTTTGTTCCATTTGATGATACAACCCAGGTGTGTGCATTCCGCTCCAAGAATATGAAGCACTCCACTTTCATCCCTGTGCGCGGCGAATTTCTCTTTATCCACTTCAATAATTTTTCCTTCGCCTACAAGTATTTTTCCAATCTCAACGGGTTTCGACTCGTCTGATTTATTTTTGTAGTAAGCCAGCATTCCTCCTGCAAGTTCTTTAAAAAATGTTTTTCCCGCTGAGAAAATTTTAAAACGTGAAGGATCGTAAATATTTTTGAGTTCGTTTTCTTTTCCGTTGATAAGGTCAGTCAGAAGTGTTCCCGCAATAGTTCCATGAGTGATTCCATTTCCTGAATCTCCTGTGGCGATATAAATATTTTTTTTGTCGGCAGGATTTTTTCCGATAAAAGCCATAGAATCCATTGGTTCGAGTACTTGTCCCGACCATTGGTAGACCACTTCTTCGATTGGAAATAATTTCTTTGCCCAGTATTCGAGAAGTGAATAGCGATCCTCTTCATTTATTTTTTTCTCCGGCGCGATTCCTGTCGGATGATCTTCGCCACCGCAAATAAGAAGGTCGTGTGTATCATTGAGGCTGGCCAGGCGTACGTAATGGTAAGGCGGAATTTCTGTGTTTACTGAATAATCGCCCGTATCCCACCATAAAGCTTTTGGCACCGAACCTTTTTTTACTTTAGCTCCGATCACATAAGTACGATAAGGATATTGTTTAAGATGCATCACGTACTTGTTGTTTACCGGCGAGTTTGTGGCCACTACCACATGATCGGCAACAACCTTAAATCCTGATTCGGTTTCAACACCTGTTTCATCAATTTTGGCGGCATGAGTATTTGTATAAATTTCCCCACCCATTTTAAGAATGGCTTCGCACATACCTTTGAGATATTTCATTGGGTGAAACTGCGCCTGACCATGAAATTTAAGACAAGGTATTTTGTCGGTAACGCCAGGCATCAATTCTATTTCTTCTATATTAAGTCCTGCTTTTTGAGCGGCCTTTAATTCTTTGCTCAGGGAATCGTGTTTGTCGGTAGGGTGGAGGAAAAGATATCCTGAAACTCTTTCAAACTCACAATCAATATTTTCTTTGAGAGAAGTTTGTTCAATAAAGTCGATAGCAGCTTTATGACTTGAAGCGATCAAAGCCGCTTTTTTCTCACCGAACACTCTTTCGATTTCATAATACCTGTCGTCGAGCGCTGTTACGCAATGAGCGGTGGTTCTTCCGGTTTCGCCGCTGCCAATGTTTCCATCTTCGATCAGTACTACTTTTTTTCCTGATTTTAAAAGGCAGTACGCTGTAGTAACGCCGGAGATACCTCCTCCAACAATAACAACATCGGTTTTTAGATCTTTTTCAAGAGCAGAGTAAGCAATTGGAGATGTAGTTTCGAGCCAGTACGAAAGGTGGCTCCCAGAAGTAATTTTCCCTTTTTGAGTATTATCCATCATAGTTTTTTAAGATTTTTTAATACAAAAAACGCTCCTGCTATAAATTAAGAGTTAAAGCGTGGAGAATATGACACAGTGGGGAAGGCACGGATATTTAAACAATAAGAGCAGGAGCCAAGTATTAACTTAAAACCTAGAAATCATGAAAACTGAAAATTGGAAAGACAAGGAATTGGATCCTAAGAATAAAATGGCTGAACCCAGTGAGGAACAGCAATTAGAAGGAAACCATGTCGATACAGCTGAAAAGACCCGCGTGACAGAGGTCGAAGAGGATGAAGAAGATGATTCGATGGAAGAATCGGAAGATGACGACGATGACGTCAAGAACCAGGTGAATCAAAATCAGAACCCTGAACGAAATGCGAATCTGGAACAAAATCGTTCCGAAGTGGATACTGTAAATGACGTTGAGGGGGCGGAAAGTAATAAGATTACTAACCGGGAAACAGAAATTGTAAATAAGGAAGGACAGTAGAATGCGGAGCAACTGCTTTTCGGTAAAAATAAACGGTGCCTTTAGGGGTACCGTTTTTATATTTTAAACCATATGATTAAAAAACTACAAGAGAATATTCCGTTCTATTTTAAGGCTTCCATTTTGTTACTGGGCCTCATCGCGTTTTTTTTCGTGATCTACATTGCACAAAACATTCTTCTTCCATTTGTTTTTTCGGTACTGATGGCAATACTCCTGGATTCAGTTGTAGGGTTCCTTATCCGAAAAGGAATGAACCGTATACTCGCTATTTCATTGACACTTTTTACAGCTTTGCTTTTAATTGCGGGATTGATATTATTTATTACATCGCAGCTCAACACATTTTCGGACGATCTGCCTAACCTGCGCGAGAAATTCAATGCTTTGTTTAAAGATATTACCGCCTGGGCATCGGATACGTTTAACCTGAGTACCACAAAGGTAAATGCCTGGGTTAATAAGAAAACCTCCGAAGGAATGGGAAATACCAATGCGGTTATTGGAAGTACAGTTATGGGCATCACCCATTTTTTTATCCTGATGCTTTTAATCCCGGTTTATATTTTCCTTATTCTTTTTTACAAACCGTTATTATTAAAGTTTGCGAGTAAATTATTTCCGCCCGAAAAATATGAAACGGTGCAGGATGTTCTTACTGAAAGTAAAACACTTATACAACAATATCTGGTTGGTTTGCTGATAGAAATGGCTATTGTGGCGAGTCTTACAGCCATCGGTCTTTCTATCATTGGAATACAATCTCCTGTATTGTTCGGTGTAATTACCGCATTGCTCAATACAATTCCGTACGTAGGTGTGCTTGTTGCCAATCTCTTATTTGCCACAGTAGCTTTGGTTACTAAATCTCCAACATCTGCTTTGCTGGTACTTGCATTATTTGGCGTGGTACAGTTCATAGATAATAATTTAATTGTACCGCGTGTGGTAGGATCGAAAGTGAAAATAAACGCGCTTGCTACCATTGCTACAGTGCTGATTGGAGGAGAGCTTTGCGGTATTGCAGGTATGTTCCTGGCAATTCCGGTGACAGCAGTATTTAAAGTAATCTGCGACCGCATTGAACCACTGGAGCCAATTGGTTATTTACTCGGAGACGAAATGCCTTCGTTTAAGAGAAATGCTTTTGCGAAACCAAAATCTTCCACCACAACAGATAAATAATGAAGGACAATAGTTATTAGATGTTGTCCTATGTCTTTGTCGTTATCCAGGATCAACTCAATAAAAAAACCGCTCCGGTTAAGAAGCGGTTCTCATAAAGCAAGTCTTTTCTTTCTATTTTAATCCGTACAGCTCGACCTGGGCTTTGTCTTTATCAGTATTAGGTAGGGTTTTGTAGGTGAAGGAAACTTTTTTAATATCCTTCTGTTTAATGGCAATTTCCCTTGTTTCGCTTCCGGCTTTTAGTTCGCTTTTTACAGGAATATCTTCCACTTCACCGGTTTCATAATACACCTGTAAGATAAGAAGGTTTAGCGGCGCGTCGGTTACTTTGATTTTAATGGATTTAAAAACATCAGCGCCCAACACCACAATGGATTCATTTTCCATTTTGAAACTGGCGCTAACTTCGCCGATTTTATGCCACCCTTCTTTTTTGCTTACTACTACGCCAGGCTTCTGAGCCATTAGCGTATTTGCCTGCACGAAAAACAGTGCCAGCATAATTACAATGATCTTTTTCATAGAGTTTATTATTGGTTATGCCGCTGTACAGAAAAACATTGTGCCAAGAAACGGGTCTTTGAAGAGTCTTTCAACTTTCAACTAGTTGGTTGCTACAACAAGATACTTGCTTGCGCTCCAGAATTTATCAGGGTTAATGATTCTCATTTGCGTGAATTTATTATTGTCTTTATCAAGAATATAACTGTCGAATGGGTGCGTTGTAATCAATTTTGCTTTTTTAGAATAAATGGGAATGGTTAAGGTTTGCGTGTAATCAATTTTACTGAAATGCTGTGTATCGAATTCTTCGCTTAGCTTTTTGCTTTTTCCAATCCCAAGCAGTCCGCCCGATTTGTCGATTATTTTTTTCTCTGAAAGTTCTTTGGTTTTTCCTACGATATAATATGCAGTATGAATAACATTGGTTTGTTCTTCTATCAGTTTTGTTTTTTCATAGTTCTCTCCCGATAAAGTATCAACAGCTACCTGCAGCAGTACTACGTTTATCCTGTAAATAGCCAGTTTACCGTTGAGTACTTCCATTTCTGTGTTTTTTTCGAGTATCTGATCGTTCAGCAACGAGATCGTTTTTTTGAATTCTTTAATATTGACGTTTGAGTTTTTTAAACGACGGTTAAGTTCAGTGATCTTTGCTTCGTTTTTATCCATGATAGCGTTGATTGCCTCGATCTGTGAATTGATCCGGATTTTTGCTGAGCCCCTTAGCTCGCCTTTTGATTTATCGAGCTCCATCGATATAACATTTTGTTTTTTAGCAACCGAATCGAGATTTAATTCTATTTCGTTAAAGGAGGAAATGAATTCGTTGATGGCCGAATCCTGCATCGCCATAAGATTTGTGATGGAGTCCATCCTGTGATTGTACCTGGCTTCAAGACCTTCTTTTTCTTTCTGACTTGTGGCGCATGCAGTTAAAAAAGCAAGCGCCAGGATGGTGATTTTTTTCATAATAGAAACATGAAAAAAAATGTACCATACAATGTGGAAAGGAATTCCCGGAAAAGAAAACAGCCTGTATTAACCAGGCTGTTTTTCATATATAATGTAGAATTTTAGAGACTTTTCACAGTATCGCGGATCAGCTTTATCCTGTCATGCGAATGATGAAGGTTACGATCTTGTTCCTTTACAATATGGAAATACTGAGCAGGAAGTTTTCCCGAGTTCATTACTTCGTGATACGTTTCAAGCGCTGCATCTTCGCCAAATTCGCAGGAAGAAATGATAGATTTACGATCCTTACCCGCAATCGCCGCTTTGAAATCCATCCACGCGCGAAAGATTTTGCCTGACGCTGTTGTGCCTTCCTCGGGGGTTCCTCCAAGCTTAACCACCTCGGTTAAAAGTTCGTTTTTAAATTTACGGCTCTCCTGGGCCATGGTGTGAAAGAGAGATTTTAGTTTTGGATCATCTGTGTCGCCTACAGCTCTTTCATAACCCTCTATCCTGTCGTTATTGATCCTGATCAGATCATTCAATAATTTGATTGTCTGACTTTCATTTGTTTCCATTGTAATGCTTTTACTAATCACATTATAAAGGTTCGTGCCATTTTGGAACTTATAAAATGCAAAAAAGGTTATAATTTCCTATAACCTTTCTAACTAAATTAACAGGAGTAGCTTCTATCGCTTTACTCCTTTTTGTAACTGATTTTCTTAATTAACACGTGTTACTTCTTGTTTTCTTTGTCATCGGATTTTTTCTTTTCATCCGGCTTGTTTCCTTTATTATTCTTGCTTTTATCGGAATCTAACGGATTTGTTGATTGTTGGTTTTTATCCATGGCTTTTAATGTATCCGTCTTAAAAAGTCTGTCTTCAGGATTTGTACTTTTTTTATAAGCTTCTTTGCAGGTCATTGCAAAATCAAGATGGCTGCGTAAGGTAACAAGAGATTTCACCGCCCAGTTTTTTACCTGCGCGTCCTCACAGTCTTCTGTGGCTTTAATAAAATCTTTTATGGCTTTTTCATGATTATCAACTGCCATATCACAATATTGTTTATCAAAATCGGCCCCTGTTTTATCAGCCAGCCGAGTTCTTGCATTTTGTCCTTTGCTGGTTGTTGTTTCCGGTAATGTAACTTGTTTGGCAAGTGCCAGTTCTTTTAATTCGGTGAGAAACTGCGAATGATCTTTTTCCATCATTTTGGCGATTTCTTTTACGTTGTTATTTTTAGCGTTGCTTTGCGCTAATCTGGCAAGTTCAATCTCCTCGTAACTTATTTCGGCAGCGTTTACCATAAATTTAGCTTCTTTAGAGTCGTCGAACTTGGCTTTATTGTATTGTTCCGCTACATCTTTGGAATCTTCTGTTTTTTTATTGTCTTTACATGAAAATAAAACAAGGACGAAAAGTAACGGAATTATTTTTTTAAAATGCATAGCTGATTCTTTAGCTTTCATTAACAAAAAAAGTATGCCAGTGTATTTACTATTTTAGAACGGATAACCAATGGCAACATTCAGGATAAGATTGTTGCTTCTCCAGGTTGGGTCGCTGAAATCAATCTCTTTTAATACCCATCTTTCATTTTCAGGCAGCCAGGGCTTTCTCAAAGGTATTCCAAGGTCGAAACGTATTACGAAGAACGAAATATCGAATCGTAATCCCACTCCGGTTCCAACTGCAATTTCTTTATAGAACTGATAGAAAGAAAAGGGATCACCCGTAACTGCGGGATTAGATTTAAACAGCCAGGTGTTTCCGGCATCAGAAAATACAGCGCCTTTCAACGATCTGAAAATATCGAACCTGTATTCCAGATTTGCTTCCAGTTTAATATCTCCGCCTTGCTGCAAAAATAAAGAAGCCTGTGTGGCTTGAAGGGAGTAGGTACCAGGACCAATAGAGTTAATTGGGAATGCACGGATACTGTTTGGCCCGCCACTAAAGAATTGTTTTATATAGGGTAGGGTGGATGAGTTGCCGTATGGTTTGCCAACACCAGTGAACAATCGCTGAACAAATTTACCATGTTTAAAGTTGATGTAGTTTCTGATATCAAGACTTACTTTTCCGAATTGCGAGTAAACAATGCCCCCTATTTTTGAAGGATTGTCTTCATTGGCAATTTCTCCTCTCGATCTGCTAAAGAGCGAGAAAGCATTTCCGGAAGTTTCTGCAGTTACGTTCAGGTAAAACTGGTCGCGCTTGCCGGTTAAAACCTGTTCGTTGTAAAGATAAGAATATAAGAGCCCCGCTATAAATTGTTCTTCGTAACTTTTTTTGATGAAAGGATTTGATTGGAGCAGGTCGTTGAATTCAGGTGTGCGGTTAACAACAGAAGTAAGATTGATATTGACAGGATTTAATTCATGTTCTTTGCTGATGGTTTCTTTCCACCTAAAACCATAAACGAACTGAAAGGATCTGAGATCGAACCAGGCAATGCGCTTGAGATAATTATAACCCACAGAAAATTTTGTTTTGGGAACATAAGAACTGTTATCGAATTTAATTCTGAAAGGCGCGACGAACCTCGGAAATAATAATTCTACTTTTGAGTTGAGAGAATAGGAATAAAGATTTTTGTATTTACCACTGATCTGCGTTTCAAAAGAACCCCCGAGGTCAATGTTCAGCAATTCAGCGCCATTGAGAGCGTTCCTGTTTGTATAATTAAGAGTTAACCTGGGGCCAAGAAAATCATTGGATTTTGAGACCATATTCGCTTCCATTCTCAAAGTTCGTTTTGGCATTGGCGTTAGCATTACACGCATGTTCAATAATTCTTTAGCCGAATCCCTTTCTGTGAATTTAATGCGCACAAATTTAAACGTACCCATGGTCATTAACCTGTTTAATGTAGCGTTGTGTTTTTTTCTGGAATACAGGTCATTTTTTCTCAATGTAATGGATTGAAGAATAGCTGATGGCTTGATGCGCATTTCATTCTCAGTAAAAATAACACTGTCCACCACAAGTCTGTTTCTTCTTAAACTATCTGATCTGTCTCGTTTTTCGCTGATATCGTAATCCGGATTTATGATAACGTTTCTGATCCTATAAACTTCAAGCGCCTTATCCGGCAATTCATCTTTAAGAGAAAGTTCAAGACTCACTTTCTTTTCTTTTGATATCGTGTCGGCTTTAAATAGTAAATAATCGGGACTAAAATAAAAATAACCTTTGTCTTTGAGTACTTCGTCGAGACGTTCCCTTTCGGTTTTTAATTTTTCAAGATCATAATTGTCTCCTGCCTTTACTACCGACCTGTTTTTTTCATTCTTTATGATAAAATTTATTTCTTCATTGTTTATTACATAATTTATGTCCTGTACCGTATATGGTTGGTGAATGTGACAGATATAAATAACCTTAGCGGTTTTTCTTTTTGTTTTGATCTTATATTCTGTAGCGGCATTAAAAATACCGATGTTGAATAATTTCGCGTCGATGAATTTTGTGGTTTCCGCGGGTTTAACTGAACTAATTAGTATAGGAGCTTCTCCCTGTTTCCTCATCCATTTTCTGATACCTTTATCTTTTCCGTCTCCTGCAGCCTGGTAAAGCCATAGTTTTGGGCGCAAACCAAGAAACTGCGCGTTGGGCTGTGGTCTAACAGCTGTTTTTGCGTCTGAAGTAATTTCTGTTTTATGTTTTATCTTACCATGATGTACAAGTTTAATTTCCGCCCCGGTATAGAGCTTGTCGTCTTTTGGTATTTTTTTTAAACCGCTGCATCCTGTGAATACAATCATACAGGATGTAATAAATACTATGTTATTTATTTTTTTCACTTCCTGTATTACTTGTTGAATCCTTTTTTTCGGGGAGCAATAATTGTAGCCATCTTTCAAAATCACGCACGTATAAAATACCTGCGCCTGTTTCGATGATCTGACCTTCTAATGCGCCTTCGTATTGATTGTGACGGAACCCTTTCAGGCGGTAGCGTCCGTCTTTAGTCAGTTTGTATTCTAGGATCACGTCGCCGGTAATGTCGGTTGCTGAATTCTGTTTCGCTTTTTCTCCTTCTACATCTACTGATCCGCCCACCTGAACGCTCACACGTTCGTTAAATAATTGTTTTCTTACACCCACTTCTACTTCGGTACGGCCCTCTTTTCTTCCAGAAGAATAATCTTCGTAAGACTGAACGTCAAAATTAACGTCGACTCCAGGAACAAGTTTTGAACTCAGGCGATTCAATTGTGATGAAAGGAATTTTCCAACAGTGGTTCTTGCTGCATTAGAGCTGGCGTCTGTTTCGCTTTCGAGAGGATTTTCCTGGATGAACCTGTTAAGGACAAGCAAAGCAAACACTTGCTTGTTGAGAGCCGAAGGATTTTCATTGAGCTGTTCCAACTTCGCGTCAATGGTCCCTCCAAGAATACCCTTTTCATTATTAGGTAACTGTATTTCAAAATCAATTTGTGGCGCAAGAATATCTCCCCTCAATTTAAGATACACAAGGAATGGATACCGCTGGCGATAGGCTCCTTTTTCAGTTTCAGGAATTTGTCCCGCTACAAGATCAATGGGAGAGGTGCGTATTGAATAAATGGCGTTTATCCTGATATCGGCGTCTAACGGATCTCCATTCCAGGTAATAGTGCTTCCGGGCTCGATCTTAAAACTTTTCTTAACCACGTTCTCGAGTGAAACCTGGTAATTTCCTTCTGTAAGATTATAAGTTCCGGTAAGGCTCATTTTTCCACTGCGGTCAATTGCGAAGCTTAAGGCGGCATCTCCTTTTACAACCAGAGAATCGCTGCTGCCCGGATCAAGTAATAAACGAATGGTGGCGCGTTTATCAATTTCAATAGTGGAAGAAATATCGTAGTTGCGCAATGAGGTTTTTTGTTTTGGTTTGCCTTGTCCTTTAGTAAGAATAGGATGAAACTTAAGGGAGTCAATGAAAAGAACAACGCCTTCACCTTTATCGGTGGTTAATTCAGTTTCAGTAACTGCAAATGTGAAATGCGATCCGTTCTTGAGTTTTACATTCGAAGAAATTACCGGCGCGTCGAGCGTGCCCCGTATTCTCATCTTGCTATCCACAATCATTTTTCCATAATACTGTTCATTATCACGCTCGCTTGTGTTAAGTAACAGAAAATCGTTACTAATTGCCTCAAGTGAAAATTTAAAATCGCTGAAGTTTTTCATATTGATGGCGCCATCGATAACCGCCGTGTGCTGGTCCTTATCGCGCAAAGTAAAGTTGTTGAAATAGATTCCGTCGGGTTCAATTTTTAAAGTTTCATTTTGCAGATTTAGTTTTGCATTTGAAATAGCCGGAGTAAGATTTACATCGTTAAAGGTGAGAGCGCCCGAAACCATTGGCGCAGTGACTACTCCGGTCACTTTCATTTTTCCGGTAATAGTTCCCGAACTTTCCCGGAGTTGACCGAAAGAAAGCGCCTCAAAAGCAGCCGCGGTCACCGGTGCAAAATCCACTATCATGTTTATCTGTTCCTTAGATTCGCCGGGAATAAAACTACCTTTGGCTTCCACGTTATTTCCCGCACCTGTGAGTTTAAGATCAAGGTTGAATTTCTTGCTTGTCTCGTTTTCAGCTTTGAGAGAAATGTTTCCAATGGAGATTTCTCTAACAAAAAGATCATTTACATTAAGGTCCGCAATGATGCCATAGGAGTGATTAACATGTTTGAGAACAAGATCCCCGTTAAGGCTACCTTTAAACAGGCTCGTATCTTTTTCAATAACCCGTGAGATCTCATCCAGTCTGAAATTTTTTATGTTAACTTTAATGTCACTGTTCACGTTTTCGCTTATAGATGTTACCTGAAGAGAACTTACATCATTTGAAAAGTTGAGATCATGTAATACAAAACCTCTTTTGGAAAAGGCAAGATAATTCTCTGGCGACACCGTCCATGATTTTTCCATAATGTAAAAGTCCTTAGGATCAAAAGCCATTCTGTAATCACTGTTGGTGGCTGTAAAAAATGTTCTGAAGTCAATTTTTTTATTTCCGTCTTCATCAACTGAAGTAATGCTTGACGTGGCCCGTTTATCGGCGAGGGTGCCGTTGATTTCGAAATTGTCGAGTTTGCCTATAGCATTTATAAATTTTGTTATCGTAAGTTTATAACCTAATTTGTTTTCATCGGAGCCGGCTTCAAAAATTAAATTCTGAATTTGAATGTCTTTATAAACTATTTTTGGAACAGCGGCCTGCAGCATAAGCTGTTTCTGACTGCTCTCATAACTTCCAATAATAGGCCCGGGTTCAAATTCTTTTAGATCGGGGAGAAATACTTCTGAAATAACGGGATGATTGTTAAGCTCTATTTCAAATTTGAAGTTCTGAGCTTTTGTTGATGGTTTAAAACTTGTATCAAGGTTCCTGATGGGAAAGTAATGATTGATATTATTCTTTAGTTCTTTTACAAGATCGCCGGGTGCGAAGGTCCCTTTATAATTCAGGCCTACGATAGCGCTTTTAACCTTAAGCTCACTGTTTCCTTCTTCGTTAATGGCGGCGAATAAAAGTGAATCCAACAGATACCTGTTACCATTGTGGGAGATGACAATATGCGTTATGCCGGCGCTTCCGTTTATTGTGTTCATGTCTTTCCCGCCAATGTCGGCAGTGGCCATAAGAGCAATTCGGATATCCTCTTTATGAAGATGTAATCTTTTAAGATCCGCGCCTTTCAGGTCGAGATCGGCAATGTAATGTTGTTGATCGGAATTTAAATTAACCGCGCCGGTAAGATGAAATTCAATGGCACTGTCAGCGAGGTTAACTTCTCCTTTTACATTTTGTTTTGAATAATGAACATCTGCGCTTAAATTATGATAAGTGTATTTGTTCAGGTAGACTTCAGGAATGCTGGTGATAATATGAACTTTCATACGACTTGTGTCAAGTCCGTTTCCGCTTATTTTTGTTTTCATGCTCAGATTTCCAAGCGTAGTATTGTTAAGCAAACGGCCAATATTAAATCCGCGAGTTACAATGTCGGCCTTAAAATTTTCATTTTTATCAATGGATCCTTCAATTTCCATGTTTCCGTAAGCGCTTTGTAATTGTATGGCTGAATTAAATTCATTGAGGGTCCCAAAAAAATTCCCTTGAATATCCGCGTTCTCGGGAGGAAAAATACTTTTCGGAAGATAATTCCCGGCGAGGGTTTGTATGTCGTTCTGTGTGGTGTGAATGCTGAGATCCGGAACATTAAATCGCGTTTGTTTAATATCGGGCAGACCAATTATGCGGAAGTTGGTGAAGACTTTTGTTCCTGATGTGGTAACGGATAATTTTTTGCCTGAAAGGTCCTTTAATTTTCCGTTAATTTTTCCTGTAATTTTTGTTGTGGTGAGTTTATTAAATACCGGAACAGAATCGAGGACAGGAGCAAAGTAAATGATCTCAGGCGGATAAGCTTTAGCGTTTCTGATATCGGCCATTAGTCCCATATTCTGAACAGAATCAGCCAGGCTCTCAAGAGAAGCGAAACTTATTTTAGCGTCGGCATCAATAAACGATCTTTTTGTCTGGGCAATTAATTTTTTTGCTTCAATGAACTGATCGGTCATTGTAAAGAGTGTCGAAAATTTTAAGACCCCGGGAGCCATGTAATCAGATGCGGTTAAGGAAATAACGTTTCCACTGATACTGTCGTTTGAGTAAAAAGCTTCTTCTATATGAAAAGAGACTTTATCGTAATTGATGTGATTTGGATTGAATTCGTTTTTTGTTTTTGGCGCATTGGTTACATTAAAACCTACACTGTTGTTTTCAAGAACAACTTCCTTAGAATAAATGGTCCATTCTACAGGTTCAGAATTTAAAGTGTCGGGAAGTAAACTGTCTTGTTGCTGTGTAATGTTAACACGAACGCCGCTTTGTCCCACAAACACACCTTCGCTATAAATTTTCTGTCGGTTCAGATCCACTGTTGATGTTTTAACGGAGAGATTTCCAATAACGTTTATGACCGATTGTTTATTTACTTCGTCAACAAAAGTAAAATCACTGTTTTGGATGTTCAGCTTATTGGAAGAAATGAAAGGCATATTTGGAGTTGTGTTATCGGAAGGGCCGGAGTCATTATTTTTCCGGATAACCACTTTGCCTGTTAGTCCATTGAGGAAAAGTTCGTCTGCTCCGAATAAGAGAGTATTAACGTCGAATTTATCAACGCTTAGTTTAAGTTCGTGAAATGCAGTTTTAAAAAGAATTCCTGAATAATTGTCATCATAAATAAAGCGGATGTTTTCAAGCTCAACTTCTTCAACTGAAAAGTCGATGGGTTCTTTAACGGTATCAGTTATGTCTTTTTGTTTCTTATCGCCTGCGAACGATTTTACAAGGAAATCAAAATTAAATACGGAGTCTTTTTCTGTCCTTGATATTTTTCCCACAACATCATTCATGGAAATTCCACTGATCAGGATTTTCTTTTCAATAAGCGCAGGAACATCCAATTGAACATCCAGTTCACCAGCGGAAAGAAGTGTATCACGATTAAGATCCCTGAATAATACACCTTCAAGTGTTACAGAATTTAAAGTAAGGACAAGGCTTTTAATCTCAATTTCTGAATTTGTTTTTTTTCGCAGCCACGATACAGTTTCACCGACTACCTTTTTTTGAACCGCAGGAATTCTGATCAGAAGAATGATTGAGAGCAAAAGAATAACAACGGCGATTACAAAATATAAGGCCGATTTTAATGTAATTCGGATAACGGATTTTAAGCGGTTCATTTCTATAAACAAGAAATGCCCCAGTATCGGGGCATTGTGCTTAAAGGAATTCTATCCTTAAACTTTTTCTCCCCTGATCAATCGTAAAATTACGGCGATAAGCGCTATCACAAGTAATATGTGAATGAGTCCCCCGGCATGAAATCCTACGAATCCTATCAGCCATCCAATGACTAATATTACTGCTATGATATAAAGTATATTTCCCATAAGTTTTGGTTTATATGTTTACTGGTATGTTTTAAATTATCCTGCCATAAAAAGGGCAAATCATTTGTGTGGAAGCGGGGACTATTTTCCGCACTAATCGTTGTAATTCACAACTTTTGGCTCAATCTCCGAGTGATCCTTGTGAATCTGCACGGCGTAATGATTTGGAATGATCCGGCGATGATGCATGCGCGTGTAGATTTTTGTAAACTCTGCACCGAAATATAAAATGATAGCAGAGTAATACACCCAAACCAGGATGAGTACAACAGATCCCGCCGCACCGTAAGTAGTAGCAACTTTAGAATGCCCGAGATAAAATCCGATGGCAAATTTTCCGATCATGAATAGAGTAGCTGTTACTGACGAACCAACCATGGTATCTTTGAATGAAACTTTTCCGTCAGGTAAAGAACGGAAGATGACACAGAATAATGCGGTGATAATCGTGAATACAAGAGCAAGGTTAACAATATACAGGAGATCTACTGCGATTTCAATAAAAGCGGCGGTGAGTTTGTCGCGAAGAACATCCATGAGGGAGTTAATAATAAGACTCACAAGAAATAAAAAACCCATAGCTCCGATCATGGAAAAAGACATAAGACGGTTCTTAAGAAATTTAAATACTCCGCGCTTCGGTTTGGCTTTTAGTCCCCAGATATAATTGATGGAACTTTGTATTTCGCCAAATACTCCTGAAGCGCCCAATAAAAGAGTGATAACGCCAATGGTAGCGGCGAAAAAATTATCATTGTGAAGCTTCACGTTTTTGATGATATTCTGGATCTCCAGTGCAGCCTCATTTCCTACCAGATGGTTGATCTGTCCAAAAATTTCCCCTCTTACAGCTTCTTTTCCGAAAAATATCCCGCATAACGAAATGATGACAATGATAAGAGGAGGAAGCGCGAAGATCGTATAATAAGATAAAGACGCGCTTAATTTTATAGCGTTATCGTCACTGAAAGCAATTCCGGTGTCGCGAAGTAATTTCCAGATCTTTTTAAAGCGTTTCAAAAGACCTGCTTTTTTAGTGAATGGCATTCTTTTGGACATACTATATATATGTCATTAAAAAAAATTGCCCGTTTCCTCATCATTACGGTGGTTGTTATTTTCTTGCTGGTTTTTCTTCTCCAGGTATTTGCCGGGCTTTACCTGAACGATAAAATAAAACATATTTTACAGGAGCGCGTTGTCGAAGAAACTCACGGTAAGTATGCTGTTACCCTTGAAGCAAGTTCTGTGAATATTTTCGGGAGGAGCTTAACATTAAAGAAAGTTGGATTTGTGCCTGTAAAACAGAGAGCGGTGAATGAGGCGGCATTTTGCCTGATAGCTGATGAAATCAAGTTAAGTGGAATCAACGCGTTTTCTTTTTTGGCGGACAGATGCCTGTGCGCCCGTAAACTCAGCTTTACAAATCCGGTTATTGTTCTTTTCCAGGAGAATGAAATACCCAATAAGGATTCGCTTAATGAACGTGTTACTTTGTTTAAAGTGATTTCAAAAGAACTGGATGAAATCTCTATTGATAATATCCAGACGAAAAACGCGCTCTTTAAAATTTACGGTCATGGAGATAAACCTACAGAAGTTCTTTCTTCTAACGAAAATGAAATTGAATTGAAAACTTTTCTTGTGAACGAAAACACCGATCGTCAGAAAAGAAATTTTACCGCGAAGAGATTCATCATCAGGATGAAAAGCTGTGTTTACCGGACACCTGGTGGTTTGTATACATTAAAAGGAAAAAATCTGTACGCTTCTTATTTCGATTCTCTTTTAACGATAGATTCCCTGGATTTACAGCCTAATTTTAAGAAAGAAGATTTTGGTGAAAAGGCCGGCAAACAGGTAAGCCGGGTTAAATTAAAGGCAACTTCAATACGTTTTCATTCTATGAACGTTGGACTGTTCTTCGAGAAAAACTGGTTTATTGCAAATGGCCTTGAGATTGGACAATTCGATTTAAATGTTCACAGGGACAAAAACATGGAACTGGAAAAAATCAGAAAACCCTCTCTTCAGAGAATCATCTTTAATATCCCTTTCAAAATAAAACTGGATACCATCCGGATAAAACATTCTGAAATTGTGTATGAACATCTCGCCGAGGGCAACAAAGAACCGGGAATAATTTCATTCAATGAATTAAGTGGTACTGTCACCGGTATGAATAACGATACCTCGCTCCTCGCTAAGAACGGAGACTTAAAAATAAAAGCTGATGCCTTATTTATGAATAAAGGAAAACTCCATGCGTTTTATAATTTTCCGTTAACTACTTCCAAAGAAGTTTTCTTTTGTTCAGGAACTTTATCCGCTATGCCGCTGAGTGCAGTTAACCAGATGCTTGAGAAAACAGCTAATGCTTCGATAAGGAAGGGACAATTGGATTTAGTGTCGTTTTCCTTTAGAGCAAACGAAAGTCATTCGAAAGGGAAAATGAAATTCATGTATCATGATCTTAAAATGGATTTGCTGGATAAGGATAATAAAGGTGAAAAGAAACGGTTCGCCTCCTTTATGGCGAATGTATTGATCAAAAATTCAAATCCTGAAAAAAAAGGCGAGGCAAGGATAACAGATATTTATTACGAAAGGTATCCCTATAAATTTTTCCTGTATTATACTTGGAAGTCATTACAAAGCGGCATCATGCCTGCGGTGGGAGTGAACTCTGAAACGATGTTAAAGAAATCGGATAACAAATAAATGTAGAAATATAACCACACTTTAATGGCAGAATTATTGAAGTGACTAAATAAAAGAAATTATGAAAACTAAGACAGTAAAAATTAATAAAGAAGAAGGCGACAAGGAAGAAATGCGTACGCTGAGTTCTTGTATCAATTCATTAACAAGAAATGGTTTTGAAGTACAATTTAAAGTTGTAAAAGGAGGATTAAAATCATTAACAACAGAAAAAGTGTATCGCCCTGACGAAGTTAAGATCGTTAATTTTTTCCGTTTCGAAGGAGAATCCGATCCTGCCGACAGCTCCATTTTATATGCCATTGAAACCAGCGAAGGAGAAAAAGGAACACTCAACGATGCTTACGGTGTATATAATGACACCAATATATCTGCTTTTATAAAAGAGGTTGAAGAGATACAGAAAAAACCCCATGAAAGGGAGAAATAAAAATTTCTCCTTTTTTATTTGGGTTTTTCCTCTTCGTGTTCTGTATCTTTTTTCTTACCATTAAATATTTTTTTGAAGATTCCTTTCTTTTCCTTTTTCTCTTCGGGTTCTTTTACCTGAATGTCAGGTTCATTGGTGTTTTCCTTATCCTTATCTTTAAACATATCTTTTAAGGGCCCTTGCTTCACTGTACCCTCATCAACTGTTCCGAGATTGATTTCATTGTCTATCGTAGGTCGCAAGGCTTCTATAAATGCATTACGCAACACTTCAACAACAGCTGTGAGCACTTTTACCTGGGTTTTTTCAAACGTTCCTTCTATCGGTACTTTGGTGCCAACCTGGTCGTAACGCTGGTTCCTGAAAACTATTCCAACCGCTCCTACGGTTCCTTCCCAGAATTTTTTCAGGAGGTTATCGTCTTTGTCTTCGGGGCCAATCACTTTTAGGTCTTTTATAATGGGCTTAAAATATCCGACAAATTTTCCGTCTTTACCGGCGCCTTCAACATACAAACCAAAAATGCCATGCGTAACATCAAACTTTCCATACGCCTTAAAGAAATCGTTTAGTTTGACAAGATTTGTGTTTTTCAGTTCTGCGTTCATATCAAACGTGGGATCTTCAGCCAGCGGATCAAGTTTCATGTTTATTTCAAGAGTACCATCATAAATGTCTGCGGAGGCAGTAACAGTTGAAGGAAGTGTGGATCCTCCTTTTACATTGGTTAGATTCTCGGCACGTACAAAAGTATTGTTCATTTCAATGTCTACTTTTGGACTAGACGTATGATCAATATACTTTATGGTACCGCTCTTGATTTCAAAACGATTTACCCGCAAAGGCATAAAGTCGTCGAGTAATTTCCTGAAATCACTTGAGTCCTGAACAACTTCTTTTGGTTCTACTTTATCCTTTGTAAAATAAATGGACGGGCCTTCCAGTTTGATACCACCTACAATCTTTCCTTCAAGTAATGCTCCCCAATGAATAGAAAGATCGATGAGCTGCGCGTCGAAAAAATCTGTCTCCATATTGGTCACAGAATCTTTTTTATGCAGGTAAATGTCTTTTACTTTATAGGCGCCGCGGTAAATAGCAAGATCGATATCCCGGATTTTTCCATAATAACCATCCATGGTAGCAAGAGTTTTATTTGCGAAGTGCAGAATCACATAAGGAAGCGCGAGTCTGATTGCGACCAGGATTAGAACAATACCAAGTAATACTTTGTGTTTTTTTTTGAAGCGGGATGGCTTCTTATCAGTATTCATGTTAATTTTTTTTAATCTTAACATAATTAACATGCCAGAAATAAGAAGTCCCTGAATGGCACGAGTTTTTCCATGCGTTATTTAAAAGATAGAATATGGAATCTGTAAAACTAACATCCCCTGAACTTCCTATGTCGAAGGTCAGAACAACCGTGCTGTTGTACGGAACAATCTCTTGCGTGCTTTATATCATTTTTCTTTTAGTAATGAAAATAGTGGGACTGCTGCACGTAACTGAATTAAGGATGGTAAACTATGTGATCCTTTGTCTCGTGTGTTTATTTGAGATAAGAAGATGGATCAAATTAAGACATAACTTTGTACCTTTTCTGCAGGTATTCGGTACCGCCTTCTTTACAGGATTATGGTCATTTCTTCTCTTCAGCGCGTTCTGTTATGTGTATTCATATTATGATGCTGAGCTCAGACAATTATTTTTTGAAAACACTTACGGTGTATTTCCGAATGTTCCTTCGATAGTATTATTCTTTGAAGGATCGGCCGCAAGTATCATTGTTGCATTTATAAATATGCAGTATTTCAGAAGGTACGAAGAGGGAGAAAAGAATCCGAAAAACGTGAAGTAGCTGGCACAATTTTTAAATTGTATCTGGTATATTAATCAATAAAAAATAAACCTATGTTACGCTGGTCGCTCATTTTTCTTGTGGTTGCAATTATAGCAGCTGTATTCGGATTCACCGGAATTGCCGAAAGCGCAGCCGGTATCGCAAAAATACTCTTTTTTATTTTTGTGGTATTATTTGTCCTCGCTTTAATCGGCGGAACTTTTCTATTTAAGAAAAAGTGAATGGATATTTAAAAGGAAAGAACGCTCTCACCATGTGGGAGCGTTTTTAATTTGTGCCGGGTTTGTTACGCTTTGAGAGGCGTGAGAGAATGAAGCCGATAACAATAAGAGTAAGGATGATCCCAACCCAGAAACCTATTTTGAAAATACCAAGGATAACCTGGAAGATAACAGAAATAAAAAGCAGAACTGCCAAAAGAATAAGCGCGATAAGAACCTTGTTTCTCATAATAATTATTTTGAATTGTCGGGAAGAGGTTTACCTTCCTGGTCGAACCAGATGTTCTTTCCTTTTCTCATAATGTAATACAATGTTTTTCCATTGTCCTTTTCCGTTTGCCATACTCTGAATTTTTCACCCGGAAATTTTTGTTTATAGTAATCAGAAATAGCTGACGGATAAACAAGATGATCGGTTTCACTTTCCTTGTGAATGACTTTACCATCCTGGTCATAAACGATAATGTGATCCATATTGGTTTTAGGATCGGTATAACTTACCCAGTATTTGTCTCCCTGAACTTTCCATTTCACTGTTGTACGCGAGGGATGTTCGGTTTCAAAATTGAGTTTTACTTTCTCGGGTGGAGCAACAGTTGTTTTATCTGAAGGGAGTTTGTCAAATCCTCCTCCAGGAACTATGGTACTATTACCCGGTGTAATGGTTTGTGATTTTGAGGCAGCGAATAATAAAACAAACGCCAATGGTAAATAATTTTTCATGCCGTTAAATAAAATGTGGAGAAAATAACCTAGCGATTTATCTCGTAACAAAGAAGAGAATTCCCGCTGTAAATAAAACGTAGAACAGATTTACAATGAAACTTAATTTTTTGTTTTTCTCCCTGTTGTATCCTTCGCTGCTGATTTTCATGACAAAAATGGTTTTCAGGATGATCTTAGAAATGTTTGTGCCATAAAACCCTGTTAACAGCATACTAACAGCTATGAACAGGATATCCACATTTTGAACGGACTAAAGATTCGTATCAGGAATACTACTTAAATGAGGCTTTGCTCCGAATGGATTATTTAAGTGGTAATTCCGGCTATTAAAACAAAAAAACAGCGGGCCTGAAAGTCCGCTGTTTTTTTACAACTGTTAATTTTTAAATTAATTTAAGTAACCATAGGATCAGTAACACTAGTACGATCACGCCGAGAATGTGGATTATTCCACCCAACCCGAAACCGTCGAGAAGAATTCCCACAATGTAAATGATCAGAAGGGCCACGATCAGTATCCACAATAAACTCAGGGCATCATCTTCCGCAGCTTTTGCCGCAGTCATTTTTCCTGCTTTCCAGGGATGCTTTACAACGTTGCTAAGTTCAATGTCTCCGCCGGTAGAAAAGTCGCTGGCTTTGCTGTTAAAAAGCTTTTTAGGGCCTTTTTTAGCAATGAAGGGATTGTCATTGTCAGGCGCAACAATTTCCTTTTCATCACTTACAGAAGCTTTTGTTTCTTTAGTAACAAGCAGTTCTGCATTCTCTGTTTTTTCTTTAGTTACTGTGGCTGAACTTTTGTTGTCAGATTTTTCCGGAGCTTTCATTTTGTGTGAACGACTCACATAAAAGCCTTTGTTGTAATGTCGTTTAGTCACCGACATTGTTTTACAGGAACCAAAGAAGATAATTGAGGCAAATAACAAAACAATGATCTTAAGTAAATTATTCATATCATTAGTTTTAGTTATATAACGGCGATGTTGCCGTTACAACACATTTCAAAAAAATATGCCATTAACAAATTCAGATTATGACCATGATAGTAAACAGAATTATGATCTGTGCAAATCAGCGTAAATCTGTGGCTGAAAGCATCAAGCCTTTAACTGTGAATTAAACTAATTTGTGGAAATAATTATCTGTGTAAATCAGCATAAATCTGTGGCAAAAAACATCAATGCTTTAACTGTGGATTAAACTAATTTGTGGAAATAATTATCTGTGTAATCAGCATTAATCTGTGGCTGAAAAACACCAACACTTTAAGCTAAAAGGTAAACAAAATTATAATCTGTGTAATCAGCCTAAATCTGTGGCTAAAAAACATCAGGATTAAAACAAATCCGTAGCTGAAAAACATCCATGATAAAAGGTCAATTGTGAAATCAGAATATTCCTAAAAGAAGAAAGGGGGATGGAATTTTACTTGAAGTGTTGCATCCCCCTAACGCAAACCCTCTTATAAGAATCCATCTCCCCTTATATATATGATGAGTGAGATACCATTGTAATTATAAATATTATGCCAGAAATTTAATTTACTGATAATGCATTAATTATGTTTTTACACTTATTTTACTTGTGAATATAATTCCCCGTTCTGTGGAGTTTGTGATGCAGAATCACATCATTTATGTTAATTTTTTCAAATTCAATCTGACAAATTAGGAAAGCTATCCTGCTGAAACAACTGTTGTTCTGTGGTTTTACAGCTGTTGCGATATGAATTACTTCACACCTATAATTTCATTTAGTGAACTAAAGCTTATAGGCTTTTCCAGGAAATGATCGGCTCCGCTTTCAAGGGCACGTTCGCGCAAGTTTCCCATAGCGCTCATAACAACGATCCTACTGGTGTTATTGATCTGTTTAAATTTCGGAATGTTATCAATGCCATAACCATCGGGCATGTTATGGTCAAGTATAAGAAGATTCGGTTTTACTTTTTCAAATTTGTAGAGAGCATCGTAGAGCGTGGATGACCATAAAACTTTTTTATTCTTACGTTCAAGGTAATTACCGATGAGGACACAAACTTCAGGTTCGTCGTCAACTATCAATATACACTCTTTCTCCATAAAGTATGGTGTCTTCACAGACACATGTAAATTTAAATAAATTTCGTGGGATTTTTATCCGGGAGTTTATCCGGATCGTCTATCCTGGTTGGATCCACTTTATCTGGGTCGTCTATCCTTGTAGGATCATTACGTTCGGGCTCCTTTATTTTATTTGGCTGGGGAATGGTTCTGTCATTATCGTCATCCTCTTTTGTAGGATCGTTTTTCTCAGGAACCTTGGGGTCTCTTTCCAGCTTTATATGTTTCTTTTTATTTTTCATTTTTTGTAGTGTTACGTTCTTTTCTTTTTCTCTGCCATTTTTCTTTCCAGGTTTCTTTTTTTGCGTCTTTAGAGTGAATGCCCTGTTTCTGTCTTTCTTTTTCTTTTGCGGCTTCTTCCTGTTTTTTCTTTTTGTTCTTGAAAAAGCCTCTCAGCAGAACATTATGTTTGGCGGCTTCCATGTTTTCGTCAAGTCCTTTCGAACTTTTCTTTAAGTTGGTAATGGTTTGCCCGAGATTATCGGCTATAGTCGTGTCGTGAAGTAACCGCGCGATGGTACCATTACCCTTATTTACTTTGTGTAAAATTTCTGCAAGCTCACCTGAAATAATATTTGCATTTTCGCCTGTGGCTTTCAGATTGGCTATAATAGCGTCGGCATCCAGTGGTTCTATCGATTTTAAATATTGTCCCTCTGTAATTGAGCCGGCCTGCGAACTGCCTTGTGTAATGTTTGCTATCTTATCACCTATAATTCCGTCGGATGTAATGCGCACGTAACTGTCGGTTTTAATGAATTGCTGTACGTCCTTATCAATTAGAAGATACACTTTTACGGTGCTGTCGTTAATGATTTTAATATTATCAACAGTGCCTACATTAATACCTGAGAAACGTATGTTACTTCCTATTTCCAGTCCGCTTATATTTTTAAAGGTTGTATTAAGGCTCACCACAGGATTAAACAAATGTTTCTGTTTTCCAATGTAGAAAATACCTGCAACCAAAAGCGCAAATCCTACTGCTACAAAAACCCCAAGCCTTGCTTTAAATTGTGAGTAATGTGTTTCCATGTTTTTAAGTCTTTCCGAAAAATGCCTTTATCCATGCATCATCCGAGTTTTCAAGTTCCTCCAGTTTTCCTTCTGCAAGTATTGTTCCATCCTTCAGAATGAGCGCCCTGTCGCCGGTTTCCTTCGCGCAATCCATATCATGTGTAATAATTACCGAGGAAGTGTGGTATTTTTGTTGCACTTCGTTTATTAATTTGCTGATCTCTCTTGATGTTAAAGGATCAAGTCCTGTGGTTGGTTCATCATAAAGCATGATCACTGGATCAACGATAAGTGTACGGGCCAAGGCGATCCGTTTTCTCATTCCTCCCGAAAGTTCTGAGGGCATTTTGTTGACGGCGTCTTTTAACCCTACATTTTCAAGAACGCTGATCACCTTTTCATATTTTTCTTCTTTCGTGAATTTCTGTTCCATCCTGCTTAAAGGAAATTCAAGATTTTCCTTCACTGTCATGGAATCATACAATGCGCCGCTTTGAAAAAGAAAACCTATTTTTTTGCGAAGCTCCGCAAGCTTTTTTCCTTCCAGTGAATTAACATCTTCTCCAAGCACCGTAATTTTTCCGTAATCAGGTTGTAGTAATTTCGTGATACATTTAATAAGTACCGATTTTCCGGAGCCGGATTTTCCAAGTACCACCAGGTTTTCGCCTTTATGTAAATTGAACGAAACATCTTTAAGGACTTCCTGCTGACCAAAACTGATCTTAAGATTATTTATTTCAATAATGCTCTCTGTATTTTTTTGTGGCGATTGGTGTAACGTAAATATTTCGGCGGAAGAAGAATTCATAGCATAAGATCGGTTATTTGTACAGCTACAAGATCAACTATAATAATAAGAAGCGATGATAATACTACCGCCGAGTTAGCAGCAACGCCAACACTTTCCGTTCCTTTGCCAGCGGTGTATCCTTTGTAACACCCTATCAATCCAATTACAGCGCCGAAGAAAAAAGATTTGATGAGCGCGGGAACAAGATCAATAAAATCGAGTGAACTGAACGCGTGAGAAAAAAATAAAACAATATTCACGCTTCCTTTAATATTTGTTCCTACCCAGCTTCCTAATAATCCTAGCGCGTCGGCAAATACAACAAGTATGGGTACCATAAGTGTAGCGGCCAGTACACGGGTAACAACCAGGTATTTTATCGGGAGAGTTGCAGATACTTCCATCGCGTCAATCTGTTCTGTAACTTTCATGGAACCAAGTTCGGCACCCATTCCAGAACCAACTTTCCCTGCGCAGATAAGCGCCGTTATCACCGGCCCAATTTCTCTTACGATCGACACAGCTACCATTTGAGGTAACATAGCTTCAGCTCCAAAATCACTAAGCACCGGGCGTGATTGAATGGTAAGAACTATTCCCATAATAGCGCCTGTAATTGCAACCAAACCTAACGACAGGTTTCCAATAGCGTAACATTGTTTGAGAAATTCCCTGAACTCAAAAGGAAAAGAAAAAGTATAGCGCAATGTTCTCCCTGAAAAGACGGCGATGTTTCCAATCTCCGAAAAAAAAGTTGTTTTATCCTTGGCCCGGGAAGAGTATTTATAAGATCCCATATTGTTCTGAACGGTTATCCCGTTTTAATTCCTTTAATTCAAAAGCAGTGCCTTTGCCGTGTGGGATAGATAACCAAAGGTTTTATATAGCGAAAGGAATTAATTCCACAGTCTGTCTATGGATTTACCCGATTTAGATTAAATATTTTAAGAAACACAAGGGTTTAGCTGTATTAAAATTCGGCACGATTATTCCATATCTATGGTAGAATTAACGTTCAAAAAATATAAAAATCATCATTATGAAAGATAACACCAAAATTTTAGGGGCCCTCGTTTTAGGTGCGGCAGCAGGCGCGGTACTCGGATTATTATTTGCTCCTGATAAAGGAAGTAAACTGAGACAAAAAATCAAAGAAGATGCGGAAGGATTGATCGACGACCTCGCTGAAAAAATCAACGAAGGAAAAGCGGCACTGGAAGAAATGAAAGAAAAAGCCATGTCGAAAGCAGACGATCTGCGTTCAAAAGTGGAAGATGAAGTGGACAACTATTCTTCAAAAGGAAAGAAAACCGCTTCAACCAATTCTAATCATAGCATGTAATTGTTCTAAGTAAACGGTACCTATGGAAGAGGAAAAAAAGTCTGAAGGGGGCAAAATGGAAAAGCTGATCAGCAACGTGGTCGAGTGTGCGGAAACGCGTTTCGATCTTGTTGCTATTGATGTTCAGGATAAGGTATCGGATATTCTCGCATCCATAGCATCAATTGCTATTTTCGGAATTATGGTAGCCTTTGCGTTGTTGTTGCTGAGTGTTGGAACCGCTATGTACCTGGCTTATTATTTCGATAGCTTTTTTAAAGGTTTCTGTGTTGTTGGTGTATTTTATCTGGTTGTAGGATCAGTGTTGTACATAAAACGAAAAGACTGGATCAGGTTGCCGATCATTAATGCCGTACTTAAAAAAATAAATTTCCATGAGGAGGATTAACACATTACAGGAACTGCGTATAGAAAAACGCCGCTTGCTTTTGAGAAGGAGAGAGCTCGAAACCGAGATAAGAATCAGTTATGCTGAGATCAAAGCTTCATTTGAGCCGGCTAATGTAATTACCAAAGGCACGGAAAAAATTCTTGGACATAAAGAAAATCATCTGCTTGGAAATTCTGTAGGACAAGTGGCCAACTATGTAGCAAAACTAGCATTAAGAAAATCAGGTTTTTTATCACGACTCATTGTTCCATATCTGATAAAAAGCACAGCAAGTAATATTGTAGAAAATCACAAAGCCGAAATCTTTGACTGGGTCGGCCGCATGGTATCCCGTGTTGCCGGTAAAAAAGGCAAGGTACATGTGGCTGAACAAAAGTAGAATTAAAACGTTTTTATTATGAATCATTATCAGAGTCAGAAGCAAAATCAGCAACAGAAACAGGGTTATTACATGTCGCAACAGCATTTGAAGCTGATGCACATCATGCATTTATCAGGTTTCGCATTGCAGGAATACATTGCCAACGAAATTGAACAGAATCCTGTTCTTGAAACGGAATCAGAAGCTGAGCAACCCGATGCAGAAGAAGAAACAAAAAAAGAAGAAGATGAGTTCGATGCCGAAATCTTATGGGAGCAGGACGACGAGCCTTATGATAAAAACACGAGGCAAAACAACGATAATCATTATGAAGCTCCTGTGATACAGTATAATTCGCTCCAGGAAAATCTCAAGGACCAGATCCACATGCTTAACCTGGATGAAGAAATGACTGAACTTGCCTGTTATCTTATCGATGAACTTGACGACGACGGTTACCTCAGGAGACCTATTGCGGAGGTTGCAGACGATTACAGTTTCATGGAAGGGAAAGTAGTGCAGGAGGAAAAAGTGAAGAAAGCGCTTGAGGCGATTCAGAGCTGTGAACCGGCTGGTGTTGGTGCCCGCGATCTTCATGAATGCCTTGTCATTCAACTCGAAAAAAGAAATGTAAAAGGCTCTCGCACACACGATCTTTCTTTGAGATTGATCAGAGATTATTATAACGAATTTGTTCAGCGCCAGTTTCCTAAAATAAAAGCGCATCTTGAGGCAAGTGGTGAAGAACTGGAAAAATGCATTATGTATATAAGTAAATTAAATCCAAAACCGGTGACAGAAACGAACAGATACGAATTATTAAAGGAACAGATCATCCCCGATTTTGAGGTCACGGTAGAAGACTCGCAGTTAGTAGTGTCGCTCACATCTTCTGAGTTTGTGAAGCTTCGTATTAACCCCGAATACGCTACAAACGCTAATCTCAATATCACTAATAATTCTGAGAAAAAGCAAGCCGAAAATTATTTTCAAAACCTGGTGAGCGATGCCAACTCGCTTATCAACGCCCTTAAGGAACGAGAAACTACTATGATGAAAGTCATGTCGGCCATCGCTCAGATGCAGCCCGATTTTTTCAGGAGTGGCGACCCGCGCGAACTTCATCCGATGATATTGCAGGACATTGCCACTAAAACCGGTTATGATCTGAGTACAGTGTCACGTATCACCAGCAATAAACACGTTCAGACACCATTCGGTATTTTCAGCCTGAAAAATTTATTCATGCGCGCCATTTCTTCAGAAAAAGCCGATTCATCATCAGCAACCTCATTGCAGGTTCAGGAACTTATACAGCAGATCGTGAAAGGCGAGGATAAATCGAAACCACTTTCCGATTCAGACATCATGCATTTACTGAAGGCGAAAGAAATTACGATCGCCAGACGAACCGTAGTAAAATACCGCGAATTGTCGGGTATACCAAACAGCGAAATGCGAAGAAAGCAGCAGATGACCATTTAGATTTTTAAGATGAAACCACTTCTTAAAAAAAGAAAGACGCGGATGAATTTCTTTGAGAAGTTTTCGGCGAAAGTAACCGCCGCTGCAGGAAGTTCCCCGGCATTCAGCATAGCTGTGCTTCTTGTTGTTGTCTGGCTGATCACGGGTCCTCTGTTTGATTTTTCAGAAACCTGGCAACTCATCATTAACACAGGAACAACTATTGTTACTTTCCTGATGGTATTTCTTATTCAGAAATCGCAGAATAAAGAATCGCTCGCTATTCAGTTAAAATTAAACGAATTGGTGGCTTCACACGAAACGGCAAGCAACAGGCTGGTAAATGTGGAAGGATTAACAGAAGAAGAACTGAAAACGATACAGAAATATTATTTCAAACTAAGCGAACTTGCCATGAAAGAGAAAAATATTCAGCAATCGCATTCTATTGACGAAGCTCATGAAAGAAGCGCGAGAAAACATGGTATCCATGGAAAGAAAGAAAAACCTAATAGTAGTATTTAATAATAACGGTTATGGCAATAGCCATTGTGGTGAATGTGAAAAACAAAAAAGCGCCATAATTCGATAGTTTTGCTGGTTCAGGAACGATCCGGATGGATTCCGATAATCTGTTTACGAGCGCGCTTATTCTTTTTAATGAACCGGTGTCTTTTATAATGTAATCCCACGCGCCTCTTTTCAAGGATTCAATTGCAGCTACAATATCTTCATTGTTAGATAACATAATGACTTCCGTTGCAGGATTTTTTTTCTTGATAAGCTGAAGAATATCCAACCCGTTTTTTCCATTGAGATAATAGTCGAGGATGACCACATGTGTGTTTTCATTTAGCTCTTCCAGGCAGCTTTCTCCGTTATCGAACGAAGAAATAGTTAGCTCCTTGCCAAATCGCTTTGCGAGATGATTTTTTACAAGAGTGATCATCGACGCGTCATCGTCAACTATAAAAACATTCATTTTTTGGGATTTCATGGTTCAGGATATTTTAACTGTTTTTCAGTTAATAAAAATAAAAAAGCATGCCAGTTAAAATAAAGTAACCGCAATGGCATGCACTTTACATGAACGTAATTAAAATTCTGAATCATGAAAAAGTTACTGATCATACTGGCACTGCTTAGCGCAGGCCTTATAAGCGCACAAGCTCCTGAAAACGAAGAAGAGGAAAAAGAAAGACGACGCAGCCGCGATAGCAGGAACAGACTTCACCTTGGGATCAAGCTTGGATCCAATCTTTCGAACGTATATGACGAAACCACTAGTTCATACCAGACCTATTCTAAGTATGGATTCGCAGGTGGTGGATTTGCCGATATTCCATTGGGAAAATACTTTGGTATCCACCCCGAGGTATTATATTCCCAGAAAGGTTTTAAAGCGCGAAAACAGGATATGGGAACAAGTTACGATCTTATCCGCACTACAAGTTATGTGGATGTGCCTCTGCTCTTTGCTTTAAAACCTGTAAGGCCAATAACACTTATGGCAGGGCCTCAATACGCTTATCTTATTAACCAAACCGATATTTATCTCGATGGAGCCAACAGCGGTTTACAATCTCAGGAATTTAAAAATGAGGACCCATTGAGAAAAAATATTCTCGGCGCTGTAGTTGGTGTTGATGTGAATATCTGGAACCTGGTGGTAAGTGGTCGTTATGGATTCGATCTTCTTTCAAATTATAGCGATGGAAGCTCGGGCGCTTTGCGTTACAAAAATGTATGGTTGCAGGGAACAATAGGATTCAGAATATTTTAACGGTAAATTAAAAATATCACCATGAAAACAAAACAAATTGTATTGTTTGCCTCGGGATTAATGCTTCTGTCAACATTTCATTCGTGTAAGCAAAAACATGAACCGGTTGAAAAACCAAACGTTGAGACGAGCATTGAAACCAAAGAAGAAAGAATTGTTATCAATGAAGCCGAACTTGAAAAAGAAAGGGCTGAATTTAAACACTCTTCGGAAATGAGAATTGAAGAGAATGACAAAAGAATTGAAGAGCTCCGTGCAAAAACCGCGACAGCTGATAATCGTATGAAAGCCGAATATGAAGAACGTATCAGCGAACTTAAGGACCGGAACAGAAAAATGAAAGACAGGCTAAACGACGATAAGTCTAAAGTAAATGAGAACTGGCAGGATTTTAAGCGCGAATTCAATCATGATATGGATGAATTGGGCAAGTCTTTAAAGGACTTTTCGATAGATAACAAAAGGTAAATTTTAGTTTAAATATGAAAGGAGATCCACAGTGGTCTCCTTTTTTATTTTCCTGATCTAACTTTTTTGGGTTTAAGCGATACAAAGCGCCCAGCCACCGAATAGAAGTGCGCACGCGTTATCAGGCACGGTAATTTAGCTGATAGAATGAAATGCTTTGTTGAAATGAAAACAGTAATCAGGATTTGCCTTCTTATGATTTTGTTCACTTTGCCTGTAACATTGAAAGCAGGACTTCCAAAAGGAACTGAAAAGAAAATGAACCGTGCAACCGAATTGTACGTGAATGGAAATTATAAAGAGGCCCTCGCGGTTTTTCTGCAGGTTTATAAAACCGATACGTCCAACAGTAATCTGTGTTATAAGATCGGAGCCTGTTATCTTAATACAGGAGCAAATCCAAAACTGGCGATTCCTTTCCTGGAACGTGCCACAAATCTAACTGCTCTTAATGTGAATGAGGAAAATCAGAAAGAACGTCATGCGCCTTTTAAAGCATACCGCTTGTTGGGTGACGCTTATCATTTAAATTCTGATTTTGACAGGGCCATTACCGTTTATAAAAAGTACAGGCAGCTTGTCATTGGCAACCGTATCAATAGTGTGAACGCAAAAGAGATCACACGAAAAATTGAAATGTGTTTAACCGGGAAAGAACTGCGCGCTAATCCTGTTGAAGTAAAGATTGCTAATATGGGGGCCGCCATCAATTCTCCTTACGCCGATTATTCCCCGCGTCTTACAGCCGATCAATCTACTATGATATTTACATCGCGACGTCCTGAAAATACAGGAGGGAAAACCTATGACGGAGGACTTTATTTCGAAGATATTTATGTTTCTAAGAAAAAAGGAAATGAATGGATCACATCAAATATAGGCGCGCCGATTAATACCGTTGGAAACGAAGCTGCAATTGCTCTTTCTGCCGACGGACAGGAAATGCTTATCTATAAGGATGACTTCGGTAACGGAAATATTTATTCGAGTCATCTTGATGGAGCTAACTGGACAATCCCCGTAAAATTAAATTCAAATATCAACAGCGAATTCTGGGAACCCTGCGCGGTAATTTCTGCCGATGGAAATACCATGTACTTTGTAAGCGATCGTCCGGGTGGACATGGTGGAACCGATATTTATAAAAGCACAAAACTTCCCGGCGGCGATTGGGGAAGACCATCAAATCTTGGCCCGACCATTAACACGCCTTACGACGAATACACACCGTTTATTCATCCCGATGGTGTGACTTTATACTTCAGTTCAAAAGGACATAAGACCATGGGCGGTTATGATGTTTTTTACAGCCGTACGTTGCCATCGAATAATAAAGTGTGGCTCGAGCCTACCAATGTGGGATATCCGATCAACTCAACAGGCGATGATGTTTTCTACGCAGTATCTCCTGATAAACAAAAAGCCTATTACACTTCCAACCGCGAAAATGGATTTGGTGAAAAAGATAATTACACAGTTAGTTTTCCGGACAGAACAGAATCAGCGCCATTGTCGTTGTTAAAAGGTGTTGTTGTTGATTCTTCGCAAGCTCCCAAAAGCGCAGTGATCACCATTACAGATAACAAGACAAACAAAGTGGAAGGAGTTTATAAAACAAATTCCAAAACCGGTGAATATATGTTTGTGCTCACTCCGGGCAATTACAATATTTCTTATGAAGCAGACGGCCTGTTATTTTATTCCGACAATAAAAATGTAGGTTCTGAAAATAACTACAATGAAAATAAAAAAGATGTAAGCCTTACCGGATTAAAAACAGGTTCAAAAGTCGTTCTGAATAATATTTTTTTCGATTTCGATCAATCTGAGTTAAAGCCTTTTTCAAAACCTGAACTCGATAAACTTTACACCTTCATGAAAAAAAATCCTAATGTGGTGATTGAAATTGCGGGTTATGCCGATTCCAAAGGAAGCGACGAATATAACAGGCAGCTATCTCTTGCCCGTGCGCAATCTGTGATCGACTACCTCCATGAAAAAGGAATTGAGAAACATAGAATGGTTGCTAAGGGGAAAGGGGAAGTTAGTTCTCTTAACACAAAATCTGCTTCAACCGCTGTTGCAACGGAACGAACCACCGACAGAAGAGTTGAGATGAGAATACTTGACAAAAAATAAACCAATCCAATAAATAATAACCCGGTAAAGCAAAAGCTGCTTTGCCACAAAACAAACAAGAAACCCGGATGCGGAAAAGCGCTATGACACTTTTAGCTTCCGGGATAAATAACAGAAATATGAAAAAGTTAATCATTATCGCTGCAGCCGCATTCGGTATGTTTGCGTGTAACCAGGGTGAACTGGACAAATCAAATCAACAGAATGACTCTTTGGTTTCGGTATTAAAACAAAGAGAAGATGAACTTAACAAAAGAGAAGAAACTGTGAATGAATTCATTTCTTCTTTCAATGAAGTAGAACGTAATCTCGATTGTGTGGCTGTTCGACAGCAGATCATTATTCTGAGTGCAGATAAAGGCAGGGGAGAAATAAAAGGAAATCAGAAAGAAAAGATCAACGCGCAGATCAAAGCAATTAATGAATTAATGGATTCCAACAGGAAAACCATTGCCGAATTGCGTAAAAAATTAAAACGCTCTGCCGGTAAAAATAAAAAACTGGAAGAAACCATTGCAACGCTCACTGATCAGCTGGCACAAAAAGACAGCGAACTGGCATCGCTCAATGAAAAGCTGAGTTCTCTCAATGCACAGGTGGCACAGTTGCAAACATCGCTCGATACTTTAAACATGGTGAACTACAACCAGTCACAGACCATCGCTGCTAACACGGCTGCTTTACATACTGCTTATTATCTTATTGGTAAATCAAAAGATCTGGTAGAAGCAAAAGTGATCGATAAAAAAGGCGGTCTTCTTGGTATCGGTAAAACTGCTAAGCTCAATGAGAACTTTAACAGGGAGAAATTCACGCAGATCGATTATACCTTGGTTAGTACTATTCCTGTTAACAGCGAAAAAGTAAAAATTGTAACAAATCATCCTGGCGACTCTTACCGTCTGGATATGGATCCTTCTGATAAAGATCTTGTGAAAACATTAGTGATCACAAATCCTGAACGTTTCTGGAGTGTATCTAAATACCTGGTGATCCAGGGAAATCCTGTTGCTACTGAAAACAGCATGTCTGTTAAAGGTGCGTCGAAAGGAAATAAGTATTAATTGTTTTTAAAAAGTTCTGTTATGCGGGTCTCTGGCGAAAATATTAAAATAGAAGGAAAAGATATGACATTCTGTTATAATGACTTTGGTCCGTTGCACGCGCCAACTGTTATTTTCATACACGGCTTTCCGTTTAATAAAAGCATGTGGGATCTGCAGACAGAACTTTTACGTAGTAACTACAGGGTCATTGCTTATGATGTAAGGGGGCACGGATGCTCGCAATCGAAGCGTGCCGATGTTTCGATCGACCTCTTTGCCGATGATCTTGTGGAGTTAATGGATCTTCTTAAAATTGAGAGAGCAATGATCTGTGGCTTGTCAATGGGAGGTTACATTGCGTTGAACGCCTTGGAAAAATACCCCAACCGTTTTAACGCGCTCATCCTTTCAGGAACACAATGCATTGCCGATACGGAAGAGGTAAGAAAACAGCGTTCAGACCTGATGGAAAAGATCCGTTCAGAAGGCGTTGAATCCTATGCCGATGAAAGTTTAAAGAAATTGTTTACAGCAACATCTTTCACTAATCGTAAAGAAGAAGTTCGCGCCGTAAGGAAAATGATTACGGATAACTCCGTAGAGTCCTTATGTAATACCTTGCAGGCGCTGGCTTTGAGAAAAGAAACGTGTAGCCGCTTATCGGAGATTAATATTCAGACATTAATTCTGGTGGGTAGCGAAGATAAGATCACACCTCCTTCTGAGGCTGAAGTGCTTCATTTTAATATTAAGGATTCTGAATTATATAAAATTGAATATGCAGCGCACCTTGCAAATCTGGAGAACACCCATGAATTCAACGAGCGGATAAAAAACTTTGTTGAGAAAGTGTGTGTGATGCAGAATTTGTCAAAGCACTGCGTGGAGCATAAAGACGAATAAAAGTAACTGAAATAAAAAGGGAGAAGAAATTCTCCCTTTTTATTTAATAATACCCCTGCTTTTCGAGCGAAAGGTAGGTAAAGCGCTTTTGATCTTTTGGAAGATATTTCCATTTTTTTTTCTTGATATACATTAATTATTTTTTTGCTTGATCAAAAAAGTAACAAAAAAAATCAAGGGACTTCAAATAAATTCCTTGATTTGTAGTTTTTGACTTTTTATGGTCGCCTTCGAACTCGTGCCACCTTCTTTTACTTTATGCGGAACTCAAACAACGCAGGCTCGCGGAAATCACCTGCTAAATACAAAGCCTGTTAAATGCAAGGACTTTCCGATGTTGATAAAAATCAAAAACACAAATCATACGGAATTTCTTTGAGGCCGGTATTGTCGACACTCACCAGAACTCAAAACTAAGCGCTTAGTTGGTTGCCTAGCTGCTTTTTTGGCCTTTTGCAGAAATAGATGTGATCAAGCTTTCGAAGCCGCATGCGGCCTTATTCAAGGCTTGATCAGCATCGCCGCGCCCGACTGAACATCGTTCGGGCGGGGTTTTTCTTTCGCTGCCTCTACCTCGCGAAAGAAAAAATTTACTACAAAATGGCCAAAACGTTTTGCATACTTTTGCGCGCCAAAAGTATGAAGCTTATGGATGCTTATGATGATGCGTACTATAATCTCCAATACTTAACTCTGCATTTGTATTCTTAAAATCCACATAATTTCCGAACATGGAATTGTGAACGTTGGCACAGGAAATTTTGGAGTGTGTTTGTATAATACTGTTTTTAATAATAGAATCTTCAATAACTGAATTATCTCCAATGGAAACATAAGGACCAACAACTGAGTTGATGAGTTTTACGTTCTCGCCTATATAACAAGGTTCAATGATAACCGAGTTTTGTGAAACATGACTTGCAGAAACGAGTTTGTTCCCTTTATTGAATTCAAGAACACGTTGGTTGGTATAAACGGTAGAATCCTTATTTCCGCAATCGAGCCATTCGGCAACTTTTCCGGGAGTAAATTTCAGACCTTTGTTTTTCATGTTCTCCAGGGCGCTGGTAAGCTGGAATTCCCCTTTATCTTTGATATTATTATCAATGAGGTATTGAAGTTCCTTGCGCAGATTAGCGCCGTCTTTAAAATAGTAAATTCCTATGATGGCGAGATCTGAAACAAACTGTTCAGGTTTTTCCACAAAGTCGGTGATCACACCTTCTGTATCCACTTTTACAACACCGAACGGACGAGGATCATCCACTTTCTGAACCCAGATAATTCCTTCCTGGGAACCATCCATTTTAAAATCCGCTTTAAATAATGTGTCGGCGAAGGCTACAACAATTTTTCCATCTAGTTTTTCTTTGGCGCATAAAATGGCATGAGCTGTTCCAAGCGCTTCATCCTGGTAAAATAAGGAAGCCTTAGCTCCGAGATTCTCCGCGATTTTTTTAAGATGATCTTCTGTTTCTTTTCCAAACCGACCAATGATAAAAACAACTTCTTCTACTTTTTCGGCACAGGAATTTGCAATGTCTTCTACTAGTCGCTGTACAATTGATTTACCGGCAATAGGAAGCAGGGGTTTAGGAGTTGTAAGTGTATGCGGCCTCATGCGTTTTCCCATTCCGGCCATTGGAACAATAATTTTCATATGATATTTTTTCTTTAAAATTAAAATCAATAAAGGGAGCGCCTGCTTTTATTCGGTGAAGACGGCGTTTAACAGGCTGAAGGCAAACTCTGCCCGGTTGCCGCATAGAGCTGTGGCTCAAAGGCACGGTTTTTTATACGCTGGTAATGAACCAATCATTTAAAACATTTTATAATGGAAACACAAGGACAGAATAGTCTCAAGGGACTAATCAAATTCAAAAACTTTATGGCAATTTCTTTTTTATTGTTCTCTGCTTTTGCTCTGGGACAAAAAACTTACGACGATTTCGAAGGGAACTCAACGGTATGCTATAATATTAAGAAAGGCGGATCGATCGACACCACAGCTTCAAATCCTTCTCCTGACAAAGTAAATGCCTCGGCAAAATGCGCGATGTATACAAGAGGAAAGCAACGTTATGATAACATTAAAATGTGCACTAAAACAAAACTCGCGGATGTGCCTTCGTATGCTACTTATCTTGGACAACCGGCAAAGATCAAAATGAAAGTATACACCGACGCACCTGTTGGAACACTCGTGGAAATTCACCTTCAGAAAAAAGCGGGTAATGCTTATCCCGAAGGAACCTACGCGCAGTTTCAGGCTTACACAACAAAAAGCGGGGCATGGGAAGAACTCGAATTTAAATTCGCGGAAACACCAAAGGGTAGCCAGACTTCAGCAGAAGAAATTGAACAGGTGACCCTGCTCTTCGCTCCGAACACAACCGATAAAGTAACATTTTACTTTGACGAAGTTACCGGCCCTGGTTTTTCTACAAACAATGCAACCGTTACCAAGGATCAGGGAACTAAATAAACTAATCTCCCCAATATATATGGTCCCGGGGTCATCGCGAAAGTGGTGACCCTTTTTTATTGGGAAGTCAATAGCTTAGTCGAATCAATTAACTATAAACCATTAACTATAAGCTATTGACTTCAAGTGTGGAACTCAAGACCCCTCTCAGCTATAGAAAAGCCTTATTCGGCGAGGTTGGCACGAAGTTTTATTCAATTAAAAAAAGTTAAAACAAAACAAAATGAATTGTATAGTAGTCGATGATAACAAGATGGCCAGAACGGCGATCAAGTTAATGATAGAGCAGGTGGAATTCCTGAAACTTAAACATGAATGTTCAAGCCCTATCGAGGCCTTTAATCTTCTTAAAACCGAAGATATCGACCTGGTGTTCCTTGATGTGGAAATGCCCGGCATGTCGGGTGTTGAACTCATTAAAAACCTTGAGAAACGCCCAATCATCATTCTCATCACCGCTAAAAAGGATTACGCGATAGAAGCCTTCGAATTAAATGTGGCCGATTATATCATTAAACCGGTAAGTCTCCCACGATTCACCATGGCGGTGGCACGTGCAAAAGAATTATTCGACAGTAACAGCAAGAAATCTGTTCCGGTAAAAAAAGATAAGGAATACATTTTCGCGCGTTCCAATAATATTCTTGCAAAGATCAGGATCGACGATATCAAGTATATTCAGGCTCTCGGCGACTATGTGAACATTTTCACTGACGATAAACGTTACACAGTTCACATCACACTTAAGGGAATTGAGGAAAAATTACCCCAGGACAAATTCTACCGTTTGCATCGCTCGTATATTACATCGCTCAACCATATTGATAACATTGAGGAAAGCACAGCCTATATTGGTAAACATCCATTACCTATCGGAGAACAATTCAAAAAAGAATTGTTGAAAAAGCTCAATCTGATTTAATTCATCTCTCCAATGAAATGAAGGTAAATCATCATGTCGAAATTTTGCTGGTCGATGACAGGGAAGAAAATCTGATGGCGCTTGAAGCAATGCTTGAGAATGAAGATTATGTTTTCATAAAAGCTCATTCAGGCAGCGAAGCTCTCAAGATCCTTTTGCAGGATCATAATTTTGCCATTATTTTAATGGACGTTCAAATGCCCGTGATGGATGGCTTCGAAACAGCTACACTTATTCGTCAGCGGGAAAAATTCAAGAACGTTCCCATTATATTTTTAACAGCCGATACTTCTAATCCCGACGATGTTTTCCGGGGATATAAAACCGGTGCCGTGGATTATATGGTGAAGCCGGTGGTTTCTGAAATTCTCAGGGCAAAAGTTTCGGTGTTCGTGGAACTTTACAAGAAGAACCACGAACTTATTCTGCAGGGCGAAAGCATGAAATCTCTCAACAGCCAGTTGATGGAGCAATCACATTATGTAAGAAGTCTTATCGAGGCCACGCATGATCCGCTGATTACTATTAACTCGGAAGGTAAGATCACCGACATGAACGACGCTCTTACAAAAATTACCGGATTATCGCGTGAACAGATCTCAGGAACAGATTTCTTCAATTACTTTACAAAACCAAAAACGGCACAGCAGGTTTATGAAGATGTTTTTGAGAAAGGATCCATACAGGATTATCTTTTAACCATTCGTCATACCAGTGGAAAACTTACCGATGTTCTGTTTAACGGATCGGTGTATACCGATGAAAAAGGGCAGGTGCTTGGAGTGGTGGTGGTCGCAAGGGAAAAATTATTGTCAAAGTATTCGAGAAGTCTTATCGAAGCCAGTCTCGATCCTCTTATAACCATCAACTCTGAAGGAAAGATCACCGACATGAACGAAGCGCTCTCAAAAATTACCGGGATTACAAGAGAGAAAATTACCGGAACAGATTTCCTGGATTACTTCACGGATAAAAAGATGGCGCGCCAGGTTTATAAAGAAGTTTTCGCGAAAGGATTCGTAGTTGATTTTCCCTTAACGATCAGGCATAAGGACGGAAATCTTACCGACGTTCTTTTTAACGGTTCGGTGTATAAAGATGAAAGAGGAAATGTACTTGGGGTTGTGATCGTAGCGCGGGACAATACAGCGAGAAAAAAATTTGAGGACGATCTGATCGAAGCCCGTATGAACGCTGAACATGCACGGCAGGCCGCGGAAGAAGCTGTAAAAGCAAAACAACAGTTTCTTTCCAACATGAGCCACGAGATACGTACCCCGTTAAACGCTATTATTGGTTTCACCAAAGTTGTTTTAAGAACGGGCCTTAATGATAAACAAAAGGAATATATCAACGCTATAAAAATTTCGGGCGACGCGTTGATCGTTCTCATTAACGATATTCTGGATCTCGCTAAAGTGGACGCAGGTAAAATGACCTTTGAAAGTATTCCTTTCAAATTATCGTCTTCCATTTATGCCATGGTACATTTATTCGAGACAAAGATCAGCGAAAAAAATCTTGAACTTGTAAAAGAGTACGATTCGTCAATCCCCGACGTGTTAGTAGGGGATCCCGTGCGCCTGCACCAGGTTATTCTTAATCTAGTCAGTAACGCTGTTAAATTTACGAATGTCGGTCGAATCACCATTCGGGTCAAAATGATCTCAGAGAAAAAAGACAGCGTTAAAATACAATTTGCAGTTTCTGATACAGGAATTGGAATTCCCGAAAGTAAGATAAAAAGCATCTTCGATAATTTTCAGCAAGCTACAAGCGGAACGGCCCGTGTTTATGGAGGTACAGGACTAGGCCTGGCTATTGTGAAACAACTGGTAGTATCACAGGGAGGGCAGGTTCATGTGGAGAGTAAGGTTGGAGAAGGCTCCACATTCAGCTTTACACTTGATTTTAAAAAGACAAAAGAAAAAGTTGAGAAAGAATCAGACAGTGATCTTCAACCTGAAAGCGCGGCGAAAAACGCGAGGATCTTAGTAGCCGAGGACGTTGCCCTGAACCAGCTTCTTATGAAAACGCTTCTTGAAGATTTTGGTTATGAAATGGACATTGCCGCCAATGGAAAAATTGCCATAGATAAATTCAGTGAAACAAAATATGACATTGTCTTGATGGATCTTCAGATGCCCGAAATGAATGGCTATGAAGCAACAGAATTTATACGTAATACCTTAAAATCAAATGTACCCATCATTGCGCTAACGGCCGATGTTACAACTGCCGATCTTGAAAAATGCAAGGCCTGTGGCATGAACGATTATATTTCGAAACCCATTGATGATAAACTGCTTTATCGTAAACTCAGCAGGTATTTAAAACAAAACGATATGAAAAATGACAATTTGAATTCGCATCCTAACGATGGCAGTTGCATCAACCTGGATTTTCTGAAACAACTCACAAAAAATAATCCGGACATGATCGCCGAAATGATCAAGGTTTATCTCGAAGAAACGCCACAACTCATTGACAAAATGAAAAAGAGTCTTAATGATCGCGACTGGCCCTCCCTGAAAGCTGCGGCACATTCTATCATTCCGTCCTTTTCAACAATGGGAATCAGCGAAGAGTATACACAAATGATCAAGGCCATTGAGGACCTTGCGGTAAAAAAAGAGAATCCTGAGAAGATACAGGAACTACTCAGGTCCATTGACGACATCTGTAACCGCGCCTATAATGAGCTACGAAAGGAGATCCTGGCCCTGAAATAGCCCGGTTTACCAGTCCAATTATTACGACTTTGGGCTATTCAAAATCAGGCATCACCGAATACTTCGCGTAAAGGCTTTGTTCTCCAATAGTTTTGTAAAGGTTATCATAACACAATTAAAAATTAAAGATCATGGAAAGACTGCAGAACAAAATCAAAAAATGTGCTTTATTAATTTCTGTATTTGGAGCCGCAACAGCATTTGGCCAGGGACAGTTATACGATAATTTTGATGGTACAAGAGCTTTGCATTATGGCGAAAGAACGGGAGTATTGGATACTATTGCAAAGAATCCCGCACCGGGAGGAATTAACACTTCTGAAAAATGTGGTCTCTACGTTCGTAACGGAGCAAAAAAATTCGCGAATATCAAAATGAATCTTCCTCAGAATTTAACAGGGGTTGAAGCTTACGCGACATACCTGGGCATTCCTCCTAAATTAAAAATGAAAGTTTACACAAGCGCCCCTGCCGGAACATTGGTTGAAATTTTATTAGGAAGCAAACGCGGCAATAACGATTATCCTGCCGGAACCCATAGTCAGTATCAGGCTTACACAACGAAAAGTAATGAATGGGAAGAACTTGAATTTAAATTTTCACAGATCCCGCAGGGAAGCGAAACATCAGGGAGCCAGATCGATCAGGTAGTTCTTCTTTTCAATCCAAATTCATCAACGTCCGACACCTATTATTTTGATGACCTTACCGGACCAACAATTGCGGCCGCAGATAAAGGAACGATTGTTACTCCGCAGAAAATCGAAACCGGGATTGCTAATCCCGAGGCAACAAACACCACAGCGGAAAAAATCGAAAAACCTGTCACTAAAAAAGATCAGGGAACAAAGAAAAACGGAAAGAAATAATTTAACAGATGATGATCTGTGGATCATATTTTACTTAGCTATATATGTACAGAAAAGAAAAATTTGCCTTTGGCTGGCCGGGTATAGAAGCCCGTTGGACCTCAAGCGCGAAAAGCGGGGTAGGCACTTCATACAACGCGCGCAGCAAAGTGTGGTACTCCATCAGCCATGGAATACTCAATGAGATCTATTACCCACAGGTGGACCAGGCCTGCACGCGCGACCTTAGTTTAATTGTTACCAATGGAAAAGATTTTTTCTCAGAAGAGAAACGTCACACCTCCCATCATATCAAGCACATTGCGAAAGATGTTCCCGGATACCATGTTACCAATTCGTGCAATAATCATTATTACAGAATTGAAAAAGAAATTATTTCGGATCCGCAACGCGACACGTTGTTGCAGCGCATTCAGTTTTTTCCAACCAATAAAAAAAGAAAAGATTTTAAATTATTCATGTTACTGGCTCCGCACCTCGGAAATTCGGGAACCGGAAATACAGCGTGGGTAGGAAATTACAGAGGCGTTCCTATGTTATTTGCACAGCGTGGCGATATTTCATTGGCCCTTGCGTGTTCTGTTCCATGGAAAAAAAGTTCGGCCGGTTTTGTCGGTTCCTCCGATGGCTGGCAGGATCTGATGCTTCACAAGCAAATGCTCTGGGAATTTGAGCGTGCCGAAAACGGGAACGTTGCTATTACCGGAGAAATAGATCTCGAAGAAATAGGAAGCAATAGTTTTGTAGTAGCATTGGGCTTTGGAAGAAATCCTTATGAAGCGGGACAACGTGCACGTGCCAGTATCATCGAAAATTTTGAGAATGCAAAAACGCAATTCATCAGTGAATGGCAGAAGTGGCAGAAAAAATTATACGTGATTGGTGGAGAGAAAAAAAATGCACCACAAAATTACTTTAAGATCAGCGCTACGATGCTGCGTGTTCACGAATCCAAGCGTCATCCGGGCGGATTGATCGCCAGCCTTTCAATTCCATGGGGATTTGATAAAGGCGATAATGATATTGGTGGATATCACCTCGTGTGGCCCCGTGATATGGTGCAGACAGCCGGCGGCTTACTCGCGGCGAAAGCGCTGGAAGACGCGAGACGTGTGTTGAATTACTTAATGGTAACACAAGAGGAAGACGGACATTGGGTACAGAACATGTGGCTGGATGGAGAACCTTACTGGAAAGGAATTCAGATGGATCAGACGGCGTTGCCGATCATGTTGATCGATCTCGTTAATCGCGAATCTGAACTTCCAGAAAATGAATTAAAACATTTCTGGCCAATGATGCGCAAAGCCGCAAGTTATCTTGTAACACACGGACCAATTACTCACCAGGACCGTTGGGAAGAAAATGCGGGATACTCTACCTTTACTTTAGCTGTTGAAATTTCAGCGCTGCTCATTGCCGCTGAATATGCCGAGATAAATAACGAGCCACAGCTTGCCACCTTTTTGAAAGAGACTGCCGATTCCTGGAATTCCTGCATTGAACGCTGGACTTATGTTACCGGATCTGATCTTGCAAAATTTGTTGGCGTGGATGGGTATTATGTACGGATCAATTCACGTGAAACATTCGATAATGAACATCCTGAGAACGGATTACTAACAATCTCTAATCGTCCACGTGGCGAAAATATTTGTCCCGCTAGCGAAATGGTTAGTCCCGACGCCTTAGCTCTTGTGCGATTTGGATTACGTGCCGCCAATGACGAACGCATTCTCAACACAATTAAAGTGATTGATGCTACCTTAAAAATGGATCACCCAACACTTGGACCGGTATGGTATCGTTATAACCGCGATGGATACGGAGAGAAAGTGGACGGAAAACCGTTCAACGGAACCGGTATAGGCCGCCCATGGCCTTTGCTTACAGGGGAGCGCGGACATTATGAAGTGGCCGCCGGAAATTTTGAGTATGCACAAAAGTTACTCGAAACCATGGAAAATTACGCCAACGAAACCGGAATGTTTCCGGAGCAGGTATGGGACTCTGAAGATATTCCTGAACTTGGTCTTTATTTCGGAAAACCTTCGGGATCGGCAATGCCATTGGCCTGGGCGCACGCGGAGTATATTAAACTGTCGCGCTCACTAAAAGCGAAAAAAATATTTGATATGCCGAAGCAGGTAGAAAAAAGATATCTCACTGAAAAAACAGAGGCCGCCTCATTCATCTGGAATTTCAGAATCAAAGACAAATATATTCCGAAAGGAAAAGATATAAGGATACATGCACTGGCTTGCGCAACCGTAAGATGGACCATGGACAACTGGAACTCTGTGAATGAGACCGTAACCCTCGATTCAGGTATCGGAATTTTTTATGCCGATCTTCCAACGAATGAACTTGATCATGAACATTCTATTTCATTTACATTTTACTGGCACGATGCTGAATGTTGGGAAGGAAAAGACTTTACAGTATCAATAGAAAAAAATCCGCATCATAAAATTCAACACGAACACCATCATCACGCTGACAGAGATAAACTGAAAGTGTTTTTACCTTCGTAAAATCTAACCAACCGCGTGCGCCAGATCCTCAGCGCAGGCACAAAGACGCTAAGGAATACGCAAAGGACGCAATCGCACCTTTTGCGTATTTCTATTATACTATATGATTAAAATGGAGCTGTCGCTCAAACTTAAAGTTATCAGCGTAATGCGCTCTTTGGTATTTCCCTTGCGTCTTTGCGGTTGAAAATCAGAGCGGGCAAATAATCAGACATTACGGCTATCAAAATTACGCCCTTAACGAATTTGAGCCATAAAACCTCTTTCATCAAATTAATTTTGAAAAAAAAGAAACCTCATGATCCAGAAATCCACTATATCTGTATTTGTTGTTGAGAACGAAGGCTTGTTTCAGAAAATGCTGGAATACATTTTTTCGAAGGATATTCATTATCAATTCACTGATTTTAAAACTGCAGAGGAATGCATGCGTCATCTTGATACCAGACCTTTCATTGTTATACTCGACGATTCTCTTCCGGGAATAGACTCCTATAAAATATCCCGTGAAATTAAAAGGAAAAGTCCGGGCACCTATGTTATTCTACTAATGGATCCAAAAAACTCGAAACGGGGAAGCGAAGTTATTACTTCCGGTATGGACGATTTTATCATGAAAGAGGATCACACGGAAGATGCGGTGAAAGATAAGCTTGAAAGTTTTTTTAACAAAAAACCAATAGTCTATAAAGAGCAAACAGGCGTTAAGGGCATAAGAGGACTGGCGACGGTATGTTTTTTTATACTTATTCTTTTACTGGTCACTGCCGGTATATATTATTATTAAAATGAAAACAATTTTATTAAGAACGATCATCCCGGGGATTATCGTTTTTCTGCTTGGGTTTTCAGGGAAAGCTTCTGCCATAGGGCCGCCTACTAAAGACTCGGTTGTGCTCTCGGTTTATAAGGAAGCGCTTAATAAAAACAGCGCCGGCGAATATCATGAAGCCATCAAATTATTCACCAAGGTCATACAACTTGACTCATCTTTTGCCCTCGCTTACCTGAACCGTGCCTATGCAAAAAACAAATTGCTCGATTATCAAAGTGCTCTCGCTGATTACAATAAAGTCATAAAATTTAAAAACCTTTCGTGGGAAGAATCCTACGAAGCTTATTTTAACCGTGGACTTACTCTGGCCGCGCTGGAAGATTTAAAGTCGGCCATGTCTAATTTTAATGCGGCCATCCGTCTTAATCCAAAATATGCCGACGCGTATTATAACAGAAGTATTGTTCGGGGACTGGCAGGAGATTACGCCGGAGAGCTCGATGATATTAATAAAGTAATTGCCTTGCGTCCAAAAGATTCAAAAGCGTGGAATAGTCGTGGAATAGTAAAAGCCATTATGGGTAGCCCTAACGATGCCCTTCCGGATTTCAATAAGGCCATTGAACTCGATAAAGAAAACGGCGACGCGTATTTTAACCGTGGATTGATCTATTACGATATAAAAGATTATCGTTCTTCGCTTAGTGATTTCAGTATGGCTATAAAAATAAAAGCCGATGCCGAAATTTATGTCAGGAGAGGAAACGCCAAAAGCAGGCTAAACGATGTGAGAGGAGCTTTTGAAGATTACAGCGAGGCTATCAGTCTTCAGCCAAAAGGGTATGTGGCTTACCTGAACAGGGGGAAATTAAAATTTGATCTGAAGGATTATCAATCGGCCATTGACGATTATACAACCTGTATCAAATTAAAACCAGATTGCTCCCAGGCATTTTATGAACGAGGTCTCACCAAAAACAAACTCAAAGATTATAAAAGCGAAATTGAAGATTACACAATGGCTATTGAATACAAAAAAGATTTTGAAAAAGCATATTACCAGAGGGCACTTGTAAAATATGAAACAGGCGATAAGTTTGGAGCCTGTGAAGACCTTAATAAGGCGGTAAGGTATGGTTGCGATGAAGCTTATTATTTTATGTCCACTCATTGTAAATAACTCATTCACTTTAGAACTCATGATGAAAAACACACGATCAGCATCAAGGAATATTTTTCTGTTTTTAATTTTCTGTTATTTATTGCAGGTTGAACTCCAGGCGCAGATCGTAGTGGATGAAGCGCCCCGCGGATTGTATTATAACCGTACAGCCCGTGTAAAAAAGTTTAAGGACATGAAAGATTTCAGGGATGTGTTTCATTACGATAAATTTTTGTTGGGACGAAACCGGATCAGCGGTAATATTTCTTACAATGTTCAGAGAGTTTTAATTGATGATGGAGCCGGAGTTCGTGATGAATACAGGAGCGCCCTTGGTTTCTTTACGCGCATTCGTTTCTTCGAAGAGTTCAGTTTTAACAGCACGTTTTATGTCGACTTTAATAAGCGGGCCGCGGCGCGATGGATTGCGGATTACAATTATTCGATAGGAAGGTATAACTGGCGACCTTACAAGTGGAACTACGGTTATGAAAATTACGTGAATCATAAATACTCCGATAATTTTGATCAGTTCCTGCAGAAAGCTTCAGAGGGATATTTGTTCCTCTCCTACAATGCACATTTTTCGGAACGTATGGTTAAGCCGATCCGTCTCGATAGTACAACCAGTGTTAAGTTTACTCCTTTTGTAAGGTGGGGCTTCAGGTACCGCGACGAAAAAGAAGTTGTCCATTACGAAGGGAAACCGGTTGCGGGATTAAGCTCACGCGTTACTTTATTCTGGAACATTTATGTGGAAGGCGCAGTGTACTATTATTTTGATCCTATGTTCAGGCAATTACCGTGGGATCCGGATTACACTTACGGTTTTGGTTATTTCGACTGGCGATCTTTTCGTTTTTCATTAACGTATGGTAACTGGGCCGTGAACCGTTTCCCCTGGAAGAAACAGGTATATGAGAAATATGGTTTTCTCGACGGGAATTTCAAAGTTGTTCTTAACTGGATATGGTGATGGTTGGAATTACACGTATGTTTAACCGCAAAGAAGGAGCAAAAGGCTCAAATGTAAACTCAATACATTCAATATTCTCAGACAATAGAAAATTATTTTTTTTATTCTTTATTCTTAATTTTTCATTTTTAATTTCTTCCGCTCAGTTAAAATACGTGGTTGAAGATTTCGAAGGGTTATCGGACGGAAACTCGGAATTAAAATCTCAGGGTATTTTTTCTTTCGGTGCTGCTAAACCTGAGATCGTTTCTGGTATTTATGAAAATAAAGAAGAGTATTCGGGACAAAGAGCTTTGAAACTTACAACAGGTACTAGTCCTGATTACGGCGGCTGGGGAAAAGGCATCGGAATGTTTGTTGAACTTGATCAGCAAACCGACTATCTGAATTTTTTTGTACTTGCGCCAAAAGGAATTTCTCAGGAGATTAAAATTGAAATTCAGGAGGACGACAATTCAGATCATGTTTACAAAAAAGAAAACGATGATGCCTGGGTTTGTCTTTATAAAATCGAAGATAAAAATGGCTGGCAGCTTGTTTCAATTCCGTTGACAAAATTTAAGGACAATAACATTCCGGGCGATGGAACATTTAATATTGGTTATAAGAATGGAAAATTGTTTACAGTGATCATGTCCTTTGACAAGGAAAACTTCGAAACAAAAAATACCTGGTCATTTGACTTCATCTGTTTTTCGAAAGGGAAATTACCGGCGGGACAAAACTTATTCGCTGCCGCCGCTGCTTCAAAAGGCAAATGTAATTTAGGAGCGTGGTCGAGCGAGGGCAACACCGCTAACTTTGTCGACATTGCAAAAGCGTTCGAGAATAACTTCAAAGACGAATGTGATAAAAAATTATCGGTGGTTCATTTTTTTCAATCGTTTTCGGTCAATGGCGGAAACAATCATCATTATCCGTCGGTGGAACGGATCAATAAGATCATTGAAGCAGGGTATACACCCATGGTCACACTTGAGGATCATTTCGTAAATTCTAATCCGGGAGTTGTTCAGCCAAATTTGTATAGTATTACCGAGGGGCATTTTGATTCTTTTTTTGGTTACTGGGCCAGCCAGATCAAACAGGTAAAAGGAACGGTTCTGTTAAGAATGTTTCATGAGTTCAATGGCGATTGGTATCCATGGTGCACAGTAAACAATAATAAGGACCCGTATCTTGTTGCGAAAGCTTTTCGTTACGTAGTAAATATTTTCAGGGAGAATAATGTTACCAATGTGAAATGGGTGTGGTGTCCTAACTCCATGTCGGTACCTCAGGAAAGCTGGAACTATATCATGGATGCTTATCCTGGGAGCGAGTATGTAGATTATGTTGGTCTTGATATTTACAATGGTGCTGGTTCGGGAAAGGGGCAATCGTTATGGCGCTCGTTCCGGAAGGAAGGAATAGAAAATTATTTTCAGCTCACACAAAAATTACCAGATAAACCTCTGTTAATTTGTGAAGTGGCGTCGAGAGAAAGAGGAAACACGGAGCAGGGGCAAACCAAGGCTGAATGGATAGAACAGATGAGCGATGCTTTACAAAGCGACATGTCGCAGGTAAAATTATTGGCGTGGTTTAATATGAAAAGGAAACCTTTAAAGTTAACTCTTCCAACGACTCAAAAAAATCTTTCCTGGAGAACATCATGAAGAATGATTTTTATGTGAAAGAAAAATAATCTCTGTTCTAGCGGAAATCACGGTGAAAACAGAGTCCGCAGAAGATCAATCTGTGTTAATCTTTTCTTTTGCAGTTCGATCCGTGTTAATCTGTGAAATCTGTGTCTTTTTCTTTTGCGTCCAGATTCGTGAAAATTCGTGAAATTCGTGTCGGGTTCTCGCAAACCGCCCGCAGAAAATCTGTGTCTTTTCTTTGCAGTTCGATCCGTGTTAATCTGTGAAATCTGTGTCTTTTTCTTTTGCGTCCAGATTCGTGAAAATTCGTGAAATTCGTGTTGGGTTCTCGCAACGCTTGCACAGAGATCGCAAAGGAAGCAGAGTTAGCAGAAGATAAATCCGTGTCTTATTCTTTGCAGTTCGATCCGTGTTAATCTGTGAAATCTATGTCTTTTTCTTTTGCGTCCAGATTCGTGAAAATTCGTGTTAGGTTCTCGCGACGCTTGCGCCATAGCTTCAGCGCCGGCACAGAGTTCGCAAAGGGAGAGAGTTCGTAGAAAATCAATTTGTGTGAATCTGTGAAATCTGTGCCTTTTCTTTTCCATCCAGATTCGTGAACATTCGCGTTAACCAATTCTGAACGAAGCACAAGAATCAATTTGTGAAATGTGTGGCAGCTTATGGACTCACTTGTAAATTCCATCTTATGAAAATAAGCATAGCTATTGAGAGCGTTAATCATAGCTCATGTAAAAAGAATGTTACGATTTTGCGAACTTAGACGAAAGTCAGGATTTTTTGGATGAATTTTTTCCATTGAATGAAACAAAAATGCGACTTATAAACACTAAAAATTTTAGCTAAAAAAATAAAATAGTTATTCACTACGTAGATTTACTGATGACAATGCAAAAAATATTTTGTATTCGCGCGCGCGATTTATTTCTACTATAATCGTTTTAGAAAAAATCACCGAACGATCTTATCGCTTGATTTCAAGTAAGATGTCGTGCTTTTTGACATCCTCTTTTCAACCCTCTGACAATTTCCTTTCTGCCGAAACCATTTCCGGTTTTTGTTTTAAACAGTCATGAATTGTTGAAACTGAATTATCAACAGCGTCTAACCTTAATCACATTTCGTACGTTATATGTGATATAATTGTAAACGCGAACCAAAAAATTGCATCCCTATGAAAACATTAAAACTGGTCCTGGCCCTTATGGCGCTATTTGTAGCTACGGCGAGTTTCGCCCAAAGCAATCATCCGACTGTGGCTTCGGTTAAGGTGAAGTATAGATATGATAGCTCTATACAAACTAATACATCTATTGCCAACATTCAGGCCATTCCTGAGGCAACCGTAACATTGGTTACAACAAATGGTGTATCCAAGATTTATTTTAAGGTTTTCGATAATACAAACACTATTGTTTATCAGGTTAACTACAATCTAAATTCTTCTGTTATAACAAATGGGCAAGGAAATAAATTATTTGAGAATAACAATGGGGTTATTTTTATTTCCAGTGGACAGGCTACTTCTCTCAAACCATATACTTATAAAGTATCCACAGAAGATAATCAGAGTAATCAAACTTCAGATTTCTCCGTAATTCAATAGTATAATCATGAAATTATTTAAAGGCTTAACGCTATTATTGGCTTTTTGCTGCCTTTCTGGTTATAAAGGCCAGATACAGGTAAATGCCGTAGTCGACCATATCGAACCTTGGGTAAGCGATTATCAGGGTGGTATCAACATCAGTACTACGGGTGGCACGCCAGTATACTCTTATACCTGGAATCAAGGTCCTGGGCAGCAGACAACACAAAATCTGAGCAATATAGTTAAAAGTCAGTATCGCCTTAAAGTAAAAGACTCATCACCGGATAGCGTTTATTACTATTACAATGTCGGATATAAAACAAGGTGGATGAATTTTTATGGATCGAAGTTCAGAAATGATTCGTTGATGTCGAATGGCGTCGGTGGATTCGTAAACAGAACTGCTCTTACAAAAAATACATTATTGAATTATGCAAATGGCTGGGTAGAATATATACACCAGAATCCGGCATTACCTTATGTACTTGGTTTCCTGGATAGCGCCTCTGTTGCAAGTTTAGGAAATCATAACGATTACGATTTTGCTTTTCATGTTGCCTCCGGAAACAATCTATATGCTTTTTCTTCCGGCAATTTTACGTGGCTGGGTACAGTGAATTATGGCGATGTTCTTAAAGCGGAAAGAACTGGTACTTTATTTACATTGTCTGTAAATTCAGTGGTGACCTACACAGATGTTGCCCTCTTTCATAAAAAATTAAAGGTGAAGGGTTTGCTGTTAAACGATCCTTTGGTAAATATTGGAGTAAGTTTTCAGGATACCCTTTCGCTTGAAAAACTCAGTTATCTTAATGTTGCTGTTGATCATGTAAATACAGATGGAATTGATTCGTTAGGAAATATCACTCTTAAACTTAATGATGGCTATCCTCCTTTTAAATATTACTGGAACCCCGGAAGCATTTATACGCGAGATCTTAACGACAAAACTCAGAATACATATTCAATAAAAGTAAAGGATTCGCGTAATGACAGTGTCAGTTATTCTTATAAATTAGGTTATAAAGCATTATGGAATGAGTTTTATGGGACTTTTTCAAGAAACGATTCTGTTATATCAACCGGAACTGGCTCTTATCTAAATCGTTCAGCGGTAACAAAAAATACACTTTGGTCCAACACGAACGGTTGGGCCGAAATGGTTACACAGCCATTTCTTTCTTCATATGTTGTAGGATTTCTTGACAGCACTTACACTCCAAGCACGCATGTAGATTATGATTTTGCGTGGCACGTAACAACCGGCAGCGCTTTATATGCCTATTCCAGTGGCGGCTTTACACTCTTGGGCATAGTCAAAACAGGCGATGTAATTACTATTGATCGGACCGGAACTGTTTTTACATTAAAAATAAATGGCGTGTCGACTTATACTGATGTTGCAAATCCTGGCAAAAAACTTAAAGTAAAAGCGCAAATCCTCAATGATCCTCTTGTGAATATAGGGACGAGTTTTAAGGATACGGTGTCGCTTTTAAGATTAAACAGAATAAATGCTTTTGTTGATCACGCCAACTTGTTTGGCAGTAGTAATGGAAATATCTACCTGAAGATTTCCCGTGGTTATCCTCCTTACACCTACACATGGACCCCTGGAAGTATAAATACCAGAGATTTAGCCAACTCTGCTCAAAATTCATATACAGTAAAAGTAAAAGATAGTTATAGCGATAGTGTTACGTACCGTTATAGTCTCGGCAAAAAAATGTTATGGACAAATCTTTATGGAACGTTGGCAAATACAGATTCACTAAAGTCTAATGGCATTGGAGCGTATACCGACAGAACAGCTTTAAGTATAAACAAATTAGCAGCGTCAACCAATGGTTGGGTAGAATTGGTTATCCAGGAATATACTTCTCCGTCTTATCTTGTTGGTTTTTTGGATACAGCCTATGCAGCTAATATTGGCGACCTGTATGATATTGATTTTGCTTTTCATCTCACAACAGGGAATGCTTTGTATGCATGGTCAGGTGGATCTTTTTATTACCTCGGAAGTGCAAATGAGGGAGATGCTATTAGGATAGAGAGAACGAGCAGCACCTATTCTCTTTCCAGAAATGGAACCGTACTTCACACCGCTGCAGCAACAGCGGCCCAAACCTTAAGGGTCAAAGCGGTCACAGGCGGTGCAGGCGTTGTTCCAATTGCCCGTTTAGGAGCTTCATTTGGCTTACCGTTAAGTGTAAATTCTGTTTCCGCTCAGACGCATTACGCCATTCTCAAGAAAAAACTGGATGGCGGATATTACAACACTATTCCGAATGGTTCCAGTAATGAAACATTTTACTTTATGTTTGAAGAAGAATACTACAATCCTAATACAAATAACTTAAGCTATACAATTGTCGATAACAACAATTCAAGCAGTTATACGGTGCCAAATCTTGTCAGAAAAATAGGCGACAATCGTTTTGCGCTCGACGTTACAACAATTTCACCTGCTTTGTCTACCGGTTATTACAGAATTTATATCAGAAATGAAAAGAATGAAGTGTGGCAAGCGCGTATAAAAGTAAACTAATATGAAAAAAGGCCTGAATATATTCCTATTTGTAATTGTAGTAGCTGCGGTGCTTATACTTGGCTATAAAAGTTATACCGGTTCTAAAAAACTGGGGTTCATTACTACAAATAAAGTGTTTGACGAGTTTGTGTTGAAGAAAGAACTTGAAGGGGATCTTAAAAAAATAAATCTGGCCAAACAGAGCTATCTCGATAGTCTTAAATTGAAAATACAAAGCATGGCAATCACTTCAGGATCAAACAATGAAAATGCTTTACGAATTGAAGAGTTTAAAAAAATGTACTTGCTTAAAGAAGAACAATTCAATGCAGAAAATGAAGCCTTGTTTCAGCAATACAATGATAAGATATGGAAACAACTTAATCAGTATGTTGAAGACTATGCAAAAGAAAACGGATATGATTATTTATTCGGAGCCTCAGGTCAGGGAAACCTGATGTATGCTTCCGAAACTGACGATGTAACTGATGATGTGTTGAAATATGTTAATCTCAAATATTCCGGTAAAACTAATTAATATGACAAAGATAATTTGCTCAATACTTGTTCTTTTGTTTGCTTCTTCATGCATGAAAGATTCTGCTTCAGTGAATAACTCTGAAGATCGTTTCGGAACAGCTGGTATTTATAAAAAGAGAATTAAACAATATAAGTTCCTGTTACGGCCTCTCGGCACTGAAGACCTTGTAAAAATTAATTATAAAAATCAGGATCTTTCAGATGATCAGCTCAGAGAGCTGGCAAATGAGTATAAGGATTATTGTTGTTTTAAATTCGAGATACTGGTAGATGGCTTCAATGCCGAGATTACCGAGTATTACGATAAAAACGACGATAAAGTTAACTACGAAGAATTGGTAAGCTATTATCTCTTCGGAATGCAGAACGATTTAAAAATATTCGGTGCTGACGGAAACGAAATGCCATGCAATATTTATTTTTTTGAACGGAATTATTCTCTTCTTAAAAGCAACCGTTTCATTATAGGTTTCCGGAAACCAGCAGGGGAAAATTTTACATTTTCTTATAATAATACTTATCTCAATATCGGGAAGGTTAATTTTCTGATCAACAAACAAGACTTTACAAGCTAATGCCATGCTAAGATTTTTGTATAAAACACGAACGCGTAGGATAATCAGTTTTTATTTACTGATTGCCTTGTTAACTGAAATTATTTATCCTACTTCGGCTCTTGCCTTAACAGGAGGACCATCCACGCCCGAAGTTCAATCTTTTGAACCTGTTTCTACGTCAGAGATGGTGGACCTTTTCACAGGAGATTTTAAATATAATATTCCATTGATGGACGTTGGGGGCTACCCAATTAATATTGCCTATAACTCTGGAATATCTACCGATCAGGAAGCCAGCTGGATCGGATTAGGCTGGAACCTGAATGTAGGAAATATATCAAGGGGTATGCGTGGAATTCCAGACGATTTTAACGGGACAGATGTTGTTCTTAAAGAATTCAATATGAAGCCCAACCAAACCTATGGGATTAATGCCGGAGTTGATTTTGAGCTTTTCGGATTTGGAAAAAAAGTAGGAGATAAACAGAAAAAAAATAAAGCTTCTCTCAGAGTAGGTGTTGGTGTTAACTACAACAATTATAAAGGATATGGCGTTGAATTAAGCGTGGCTCCTGGTATTTCTGCGGGTGTAGGGGGTAAAGGCAGGCTGGATGCCGGTCTTGGACTTCACTCAAGCGCTACCGGCGGGTTAGACATAAGCCCTAACCTGAGTTATAGTAAATCGACTTCAGATAATATTGAGAACTCAAACGATGTACTTTGTCGGTCTGGATCAGGAAGCATTGGTGGCACATTTAACACAAGAGCGGGGTTAAAACAATTATCATTTTCGGCGAGTTATCAGAGATATGTTGAGAAGTATAGTTCTATGTCAACAGGTTTGGCTTTTTTACCTGAGCTTCTCGTAAGAGGTGGTACAAAAGGAGCAGGTCTCGGATCTGGCGGAAGTATCAACTTTGGATTACAGACCTATGTGCCGCACATCAATATGCCAATGGAGAACAACAGCGTTAGCCTGAGTTTTAAACTGGGTACACATATTAAGGGATCAGATATCAACTTTAGCCTGGGCGGATATTACTCTAACCAGAAACTGGCAACTCACTCGCTCCAACTACCTGCGTATGGCTACATGTATGCTCAGAATGGCCAGGATGATAATAGCGCGCTTATGGATTTTAATCGCGAGAAAGATGGCAGTTTTAGTCGTTTCACAAAAAACTTACCGGTTTCCAACTTCACCTACGATGTTTATAATGCAACCGGCCAGGGTTCTGGTGGAACGTTTCGTCCTTTCCGTCATGATGTGGGACATGTTTTTGACAATGAAGCAGGCACTACATCTGATAGTTATTCTATCGGAGGTGAATTTAGTACTGTTGATATAGTGAAGGCAGGACTTAATGTAAGCGTAGTGGATGTAAATAACAAAACAAAAAAATGGACACAAAAAAATAAGTCGCTCGACTATTTTAAATTCAAAGGAAAGGATTCGCCATTGGATGAACCGTATTATTTCAGAGCTGTTGGAGAAAAAATAGCGGATAACGCGAACTCCTCATTATATGCTGATCTTGGTGGAGACGATGCCTTTGCCATTAAACTGAACCAGAGCGGATCTAACTCTCCTAACATAGAAGCCGAAAAAGCCCTTACAAAGTTCGACAATCCAACGTCTTCAACGCACTCGCTTACTTTATCCGGAAGTAACTATCACACCGCGCGCCAAAAAAGAAATCAGAACTTCAGTACACTCACCTATGCTTATGCAAAGAATTTTGGTCTTCAGAAAGATTATTATAATTCGTCAAGTGGTGTTACAGATTGCGCCGGAAGTAATCCTGCCAAAGCTTATATCGCAGCCAGCAACGCCAATTCGCACCACATTGCAGAAGTAACTGTTCTGAATACAGACGGTAGCCGTTATATCTATGGATTGCCTGCCTATAATACCTATCAGAAGGAAGTAAACTTCAACGTTTCGGGACAAACACTCGAAAGCAACGGTCTTGTCAGATATGACGCGGTTGACGCCTCCGTTAACAACGCAAGAGGAATTGATAATAATTTTGGTTCAACCACACTTCCGGCTTACGCACACAGTTATTTGTTAACTGCTGTTGTCTCTACAGACTATATGGACCTTACGGGAAATGGTCCAACAGATGATGATCTTGGAACTTACACGAAATTTCATTATAAAAAGAGTACGAATGGAAGTGCGACTACTTATAAATGGAGAATGCCATCGGTTTCGTCAGTTGCCAATAATCCACTTGCAAATTATAATGAGGGTTCAAAGTCCAACACACAGGATCAAACAGCGAGCTATACATATGGAGAAAAAGAACTCTGGTATTTAAATGAAATTGAAACAAAAAATTACATTGCTGTTTTCGAAACTTCCAACAGAACCGATGCTTATGGCGTAAGTTCAGAACATGGAGTTTCAAGTTCATCAGGTGTGAATTCTAAAAAACTGGATAAAATAACATTGTATTCCAAACCTGAATACAAGGACCCTCTGATTACCGTAAAAGTACCTATTAAGATAGTAAACTTTGTTTACGAAACATCAGGATCATCTAATGAGTTGTGCCCGGGAACCTATAATAGCGGCACAGGTACAACAGGTAAGCTAACACTGAAATCTGTTTATTTTACGTACGGCAAATCTGACCGTGCAAAATTCAATAGTTATGATTTTACTTATACGCAAGGGACAAACAATTTTTCATATCATCCGAAAGCGTACGATAGATGGGGAAATTATAAACCTGAGCAATCCGGTGCGAATTATAGTTATGCCAATTCCACACTTTCAAATGGAGAGTTTCCATACACCGAACAAAATCCAACTTTACAAAATGCCTATGCCCAGGCCTGGCATTTAAAGACTATAGATTTGCCAACAGGCGGACGAATAAATATAAGTTACGAATCAGATGATTATGCTTATGTACAGAATTTTCCCGCGGGACAAATGTTTGCCGTTGTGGGGTCTTCTACAGGATCTGCCCCTTCTGTTTCAGTCACTCCCTCTATTGGTAGTACAGCAAATCTGTTTTCTAACGGCGGATCGTCTTATACAAATTACGATTATCTGATTATTAATGGCGTTGATCCTACTATGAGCGCTCCGGAGTTCCGTAAACACTATCTGAAGGACCTGCATGAAACGAGCAAGAAAATGCATTTTAAATTTCTCGTCAACCTTACAAAATCCACCGCTACACCTGCTGATTTTTATGAATACGTAAGCGGGTACGCAGATATTGACAGAGACAACTCTGGTGTTATTGCGGGTACAGGGCAAGCTTATATTAAACTTAAAAATGTAAATATAAAAAGACAAAATGTGGGCGACCTGATTAATCCCATTGCACTGGCCGCACTGCAATTTGGAAGACTGAATTACGGAGACGCGATGTGGGGCGCAAGTTTTAGTCCGCCAGGTGATGCTGAAGAAGCATTAAAACAATTAGGAAACGCTGCTTTGGGATCGTTGACTACAATGGTTACCGGATTTAAAAATCCTAATAAAGCGCTTGCAGATAAAGACTACTGTTCAAAATTCATTACAGGAAAATCTTTGGTTCGTTTATACAACGGAACAGGAAAGAAACTCGGAGGCGGAAGCCGCGTATCTCAGCTTGAGTTAATTGATAACTGGCAGAGTATGACGACAACGAGCGGTGGCTACCAGGCAAGTTCTACATACGGACAAAAATACATGTACACAAAAACGGATGAATTCGGAAGGACCATAAGTTCCGGAGTAGCCAGTTACGAGCCTATGGTCGGTGGAGAAGAAAATTCTATGAAACAACCATTATGGTTTGGAAGTAATAAATGGACGCTTCTTGCCCCGGATGACCGTTATTTTACAGAAGGTCCTTATGGCGAGTCGTTTTTTCCTTCCCCTGGCGTTGGGTATTCGAATGTGAAAGTTGAAAGTATTGTACCAACTAACGCCCCGACCGATCAGCGAAATGGATATAAAGTTTCCGAATTCTATACTGCCAAAGACTATCCAACTATCACTGAAAATACACCTATCATTCCAAAACAGCACCGTCCTCCTTTAGGAAACCTTCTCAAAATCTTTAGCCGTGATTTTATTTATACGTCTCAGGGATTCGTGATCAAAACCAATGACATGCACGGAAAGCCAAAAGCGGAACTGGATTATGCTTATAACAAAACACAACCGATAAAAGAAGTAAGATATTATTACAAAACTGAAAACGGTGGTTATAGCGAACCTTCGCAGATCGATCTGTATGGCGATGCTAAATACAGTGTGAATAAACTTGATAACACCTGCAAAGTGATTTATAAAGATGGTACAGTAGGCGACGAAGAAATTGGTGTTGACTTTGATGCCACTGCCGATTTCAGGGAATCAGAAACAAAAACCACTCATGTAGGTGCGCAGCTGAATGTGTCCATTTTCCTTGCAGGAATTGTTCCTGCAGTTGTGCCAACTGTATGGCCAACGTTTAACCGCGAAATTTCCAGATTCAGATCGGCGGTTCTCACAAAAGTGATCAACCAGTATGGAATATTACAACGCACCGAAGTAAGAGAGAATGGTTCAGTAGTAAACTCAGAAAACCTTGCTTACGATTCGGAAACAGGAAATATATTGGTGACCAAAACGAAAAACACATACAGCGATGAAGTGTATAGCCTCAAATATCCTGCTCATTGGGGTTACGACATGATGGGCCAAGCCTATAAAAACCTTGGTGTTGAGCTTAGCATAGGCACTGGTGGATGGTCGGGTAACGTTGCTACAATTACCGGCGCCTCTGCCTATCTTAAAGTAGGCGACGAAGTGGGGCTTTTAAATTCCACTACAGCTACCCGGGCATGGGTGTGTTCTGTTGGAGCAAATACGGTTTCATTCATTGATGTGAACGGGGCACTTACTAACGGTTCAACTGCAACCCAAGTAAAAGTGATCCGCTCCGCATACCAGAATAAGATCACAGACGAAATGGCAACGCTTACCAGTTTAGAAAATCCGTTGCCTTCATCGGGGCCAATAAGCATCAGCGGTTCCGCTGCAAAAATTTTAAATGCAAGCGGCGTGCTTTATTCCGATAAATGGCAAATGCCAAAAGGGGTTGTTTATAATACGCCGGGTAATAGTTGTTCGTGTAGTATCAGTTCAACAGGAACTGAACTATTGAATGTTCTGCAAAATTTAATGAATAAACCTAATAATTCATCGGTACAGGGTAGTAGTTATTCATCAGCATTTTTTAACGGTGTTAGTGGCGGAGTCATCCCTGCGGTATTGAATAGTAATATTACTCAAAGCGTTTATCCTTCTCAGGGTACAGTTCTGTGGGTTAATGGTTCGCCTGGATCAATTTATGTGAACACTGCCCTTACACCTTCTATCAATGGAAATTTTGATCCTAATTTTGAAGCGGGTTATTGTGTATCAGGCACTTGTATAGGTGCTCCTACATATAGTAACTATGGTATTACTAACCTGCTTGTTAATGCATTACCTATGTTCTGGCCAGGTAACCCACAGTACGTTGGCTGGGCCGGACCTGGGGCAGGTACGACGGCTTCAAATCCATTCGTAAACACTAACCAGATTATTGGATTCTTCATGATGGATGATCCGAGATGTAATGTTACGTTTGATTTTTATACCTACACTCAAAGTCCCTCAAATACACTTGGTCTTGTTACAGCCCTTCAGAATCTGGGCGCAAGTACAACAACTAACACTTCTGCAAAAACAGCTACATTATTAGCTTCCGGTACACAAACTGATTGTTCAGGAAGTTCCATTATGGCCACTTTAAAAATTGGTCCGACTACAAACTCAAGCATAGTTGATTTTACTATGCCTGTAAAAATTACTTGTTCCTGCTTAAATAATTTATTAAGCGGATGTACAAGTGGTGGAAACGCTAGTAGTTTCCAATGCGGTAAACTTCCTGGCGAAACCGTGAACCCTTTTGTAATGGGACTAAAAGGAAACTGGCGCCCTAAAACTTCTTACGCATATCTTACTTCACGTAAACAAACCATCAGCGGTGCAGGAAATACCGATACGAGGAAGGATGGTTATTTCAATTCCTTCTCTGCGTTGTATTCTCCGAATAGTGGTAACAACTGGACCTTTAACGCGAACAACTGGACAAATACAGTTGAAACATCGAAGTACAACCAGAATGGCGTTGAGATCGAAACCAAAGATGCGCTTGGCAGATATTCTTCTGCTGTATACGGATATAATGAAAGTCTTCCTGTTGCGGTGGCCAGCAATGCACAATTGCGGGAGATCGCCTATGATGGTTTCGAGGATTACGGATATTATCCTACAGCCTGCAACAAAGATCCACACTTTAACTTTGCCCATAGCATTTTCTTAGGGCAGGCCACCTTAAACTCAGCGACATCGCACACAGGCAAGTTCAGCCTGCGGGTTTCCAATAACGGTGTTTCAAGCGTTAGCAAAAAAGTGCACGCGGTGCAACAATCTACCGGCGCCAATAACACTTACTGTGGTTACGTATTGGCCGACCACGATTTTATTTATCCATTCTCTCCTGTAAGTCTTTCTAATTCGTTAGTGACGGGAATCGATTATGTGGTTTCTTATTGGGTGAAACAGGATATTGCCACTTCAGGGTATCAGCCTGTAAGTTATGTGAATTCGGGACTCACTGTTACGGATGCCGCTAACTTTCCATTCACCATCAAAAACCAGAAAAGAAGTTCGGTTATTGACGGCTGGCAAAAAGAAGAATATACGTTTGTTATTCCTGTGGGTTACCAGGGCAATATCAATATTACTCTGAACAATACCTGCGGACAGAATGCCTACTTCGATGATATCAGGATACATCCTTACAGCAGTAATATGAAATCATTTGTATATCATCCGGTTTCACTGAAATACGTTGCCGAGTTAGATGCAAACAATTACGCTACGTTCTATGAGTACGACGACCAGGGAAACCTTGTACGTGTGAAGAAAGAAACCGAAAAAGGAATTATGACCATACAGGAATCAAAAACACATAGTAAAAACATTCAATAATGAAAACAACTTATTTTTTTATACTGATCACATTTTTCCTGAAGTCGTTAGGAGGAATTAAACCCGGTGCTGTAACGCCTGCTCAAATGGCCCTTGTCGACCTCAAAAAAGTGCGTGCTTATTACGAGGCCAATCCGGCCATTAGTATGGATACCTATTACATGGCGTTTAACGATCACCAAACGCTGCAGCCGGCAGAAGCAAAGTATGGAACATACATGAGAACAAGTAATTCGGTTTACACCAAAATACTTCATGTTGAAACTATTTCTTCAGCAGACATGACCATTAACATTGATCACCACGATAAACTTATTGTGATAGGAGATAACCAGGTTTCACAGGATATTTTTCCGCGGAATCTTGACTCATTGCTCATTCACAATACATCGGTAAGTTTTAAAAACCTGCCGGGCAACGAACGAAAATACAGTTTCGATTTTACTGATAGTAATTTTGGCGAGTACGATAAGATTGAACTTACGATTGACACTAAAAATTTTACACTCACAAAAATGACCTTATACTTTAGCGCCGCAATGAATTTGTCGGGCGATTATGAAGGCGAAGACAAGAAGCCGCGCATGGAAATTCTTTATAAAAATTACCGCAAAACAATTTCCAATCCTGCATTGCTTGACAGGAACACTTATGTTACTGAAAAGAACGGGAAGTTGTTGGCTATTGGAAAATACAAGACCTACGAGCTTTCGGATCTGAGAAATAAAACACGTTTTAAAGACAAAGGACAAAAAACGAACGGTAAATAATTTCCAGGGAATCAGGAATCAAGAGCCAGGAATCAAGATATACGATTAAATAGTTATTATAATGAGTAAACGAATTTTTATACTTATACTGCTTAGCCTGTTCACGGGCTCAATAGTTAAGGCTGCTCACGAAAAAGGAACCACCCGTTTGAATATTAAAGATTACACTGGTAATAATAATATTCTTATGTTGCAGGACAACCAGTATGCAACTATTGTTAATAATATACCAAGTGGGGTTAATGGTTTTTTTGATCAGAGCATCAAGAACCGGCTCATGCTTGGAGTTGATAAGAGCATTACATCAGTTGGTAGTGTTTCAACTTCATTGTTAAGTGGAAATGCATATTCGGCCGAAGTGTATCTTGCGCTCGCCTATTCCCAAACAATTACAACAGGACCCAACACATATAACCTTATTAATTTTAGTATTCCCTGCACGCTCAAAGTAAATTACCTCGGAGAAACCACACTTGTTAACGTAAATAATGGCTCAAAGGAAAAAGACCTTGATGTTTATACTTACAACGGAGCCTATCTTTCTATGGTGATGATCAATAATGTGAAAATTTATGACGGCGCCAATAATCCTGTATCCGGCTCCAACTTTCCTGAGAACCTTTATCTCGAACTTGATTACGACGCCGAACGTTATTACGATCTCAACACGCAACAGGTATCTACGAATCCTTTCAACTCCAATACCGCTTTCTTTATAAGATACTACAGCGATTACACAACCGGCAACCAGATCGAACTGAACTGGCAAAGGATTCCCGGCGCCGATGAATATGACCTTGAATGGGTTTGGGTAGACCAGTACTCCGGAAATTATTCCTATGCGGGAAACGCGTCAGTGAATAATATCTGGTCTGCTTATCCTACACTTGATTTTTCTAAAAATTCCACACGCATACGAACCGACCAGAACTCATACCGCATCAGCAATACTTTTGAAGGTGGTTATGTATTCTTCAGAGTAAGAGGTGTTGGAAAAATAAAGAATACAGCATCACAGCTGGCGTTGGGAAATGACCAGCTGACAGAAATTTATACGCCCTGGACCTGGCCTGATGTTTCAAGCATTCCGTCCAATCCTTCTTCATTTTCTCCCGCATCCACTATCAGTTCCATTGGTTCTTCTGTTATTTCCGGGATTACTGTTGGTGGCGGAGTAAGCTCAGCTAACGTGCCCTGGTTTATTAATATCACTACAGCAGGATCCACTACGCTGAGTATGGAGCCAGGTAAGAATTGGGTTTACAAATCTACTTATGCCGAGGAGGGAAAGAAAAAGGAAGTAGTGAGTTACTTCGACGGCTCGCAACGTAACCGCCAGACAGTAACCATAAATAATTCAGACAAAATTGCCGTGGTTGCCGAAAGTTATTACGATTACCTCGGTCGCGCAGCTATTAACGCCTTGCCAACTCCGGTTGATAACGCCACCATTAAATTTTATCAGACAACTGTGAACGGTTTAAATGGTTTCAATTTCGAAAATGTAGCAACAAACCCAAGGCCGTATACAAAAGATGTTTTTGCAATGGCTTCGAGCTCTACGGCCTGCACAGCTTCTGTTGAGCCAGGTATGAGCGACCTGTATGGAACCGGGAACTATTACTCTACCAATAATCCTTTTATTAATTCAGGAAACTATTTTTATAACCCAACCAGATACAACAATTCGTATACGCCCATAGGAGATTATTTCCCTTATTCTAAAACAGAGTTCGTTGCCGATAATACCGGTAATATTGCAAGACAGGGCGGTGTAGGAAGTACGTTTACAATAAGCCAGACTTCCACGAAACATGACACGCGTTATTTTTACGATGTGCCTTTCCAGGAAGAACTCGATCGTTTATTTGGTTCTGAAATTGGTTATGCCAACCGTTTCAGTAAAACCACAACTATTGATGCGAACGGACAAGTGAGCATCAGTTATACCAACGACGAAGGAAAAGTGGTGGCCACAGCCTTATCTGCTAATAGTCCCACAAATATGGTTCAGCTCACCAACAGTGCGGGGTCCATACTCGCGAACGGTTCTTCCTCGATACAGATTGATCTTTTGAATAAAGCAAGCAGCGGAGCGATAGATTCGCCGCATGACGCCAATCAGATGATTGGCGACGCTTTGATCTTTAATCAGAAAATGACGGTGACATCGGCACAAACCTATTCCTTCAATTACAGTTTACTGGGATCAGGTTACACCGGCTGCAGCTCGTTTTGTTACGATTGTGTTTATGATCTTACATTTGATATTCGCGACAAATGCGGCGCCAATCCAGTTGGATTTACACCGGTAACATATTCACTAGGACAAATTGTTGGGACCTATCCTTCTTTAACAAGTTCAACAAATGTAGACAGCCTTTGCGGAAATGATGATGTTAACTTTAATTTTCAGCAGATCCTTTCCGGTGGAACAGGTTCTCTCGCAGTTGCTCTTACTGAGGGAGAATGGACCATCACTAAAAAACTTACGGTGAATCAAAACACCATGATGTCGTATTTAAATTCTTACCTGAGAAAATGCGGACCGGCATTATCCACTTATACAGCTGCGGAAGCGGCGGCGGTAAGTTTTACGGGATGCACCATGACCTGCGACCAGTGTGTTGCTTCGCTTGGGTCACTGAGCACATATACAACCGCTAATAAGCCAAAACCAATACCTTCGCAGGCGCAGATAGACAGTCTTACTGCCGAATACTATTCATTGGTTAACGCCTGTACAGAACCCTGCCGTTATGTGTCCATTTGCGAATCGGCTTTTGAAACCATGCTGGTGGATATGAGTCCCGGTGGACAATACGCCGATTATGAAGGGCCAAATAACACCATTGACCCTTCGCAATATCCTTTATCGGTTTTAAATACTGGAAACCTGTTGAGTAAAAAAACAGCTTCAACAACCAATCCGAAATGGAACCTGCCAGAACATTATTTAAAATCAGGAAGCGCGGCGCTACATTTTTACGAGGAAGACGATGTAAGTATTTCAACTGTGCAGATAACAACGCTGAGCGCCGGTGGTTTTCAACCGCCTGTGGTTTCGGCATTAAGCACTACGCTAGTTTCCGGTAATATTTATATCACCGAACCTCATAACCTCTCTAATGTCTCCGATTTTATTTCCAACTGGAAACCAGCGTGGGCAAAATCGTTTGTAAAGTTTCATCCCGAATATTGTTATTATGAGTGGTGCAGACTAAACAGTACCAGCACCGGCACAACCGTTTCTGTGAATATTTATTCAATTAATCCAACAACCGGAAATCCTATCACCACATCATCGCCTTACACAGCAACATTAAATACCAGTGATGCATACGATTCACTGATCGTTGACATTGATGAACTGGAAGATGTAGAACCGGGAACCTCAAACGCCAATATCAATAAAATTTTATTGCCCCTGGAACACGATCCGTACTGGATAACAGCCGGTAAATATTATACAATCGCCCCTCCCAACGCTCCATCAAGTAGTAGTTCTAGCAGTTCACTCAACCAACGCGCAGGATCAAGTCCTTACGTTCTTGCATCCCCGGTAAATTTCTTTGGCGCATCTCCTTCTCTGTATTATCCTGATTTTTTAAACTACAAAACAGCCGATTACCGTTTCTGGAACTATAAGGAATCAGGATTGAATCTTTACCAGTATGCCGCCATTATAAGCACCACACTGGCCGCGAACCCGAATCAGAGTCCGGCTACTTTGATCAATGCATTAAACAATTACGTTTCAACCAGCGGTTTAGGGTATAATACTTCAACGCCTCCGTCGGGATTTACAAGTCAGGCTGAGTATATTTTTATGTTACAGGACCTCGACGAGCGTCGCGGCGCCTGGCACAAATTTAAAAGCATGTACCTGGCTTTAAAACAGGAGCTGCAGCAGGAAGCCGCGCAATCGTATGTAATGAACACCGGTTGCCGTGGCTGTAACGATTGCATAGGGCAACCCAATTTCGATAACCAGTCGGTACCGTTTACTCCTTATTCGCAATACTTCTGGTGGAGTAATTTTACCACCACTTTTCCGGGCAACATTAACAGTTTTATACTGGAGTGGACCAAGAACTGGTATATTCCGGGAATTTATACTTTAAACGATCTGCAACAATGTAACATGTCCACCGCAGGTTTATATGTAAACAAGATCAAACGCTTTCCGTCAGCCAAAGACGCTGCCGGGCTAGAACCCTCAGGTGGAAATAATTCGGCAGCGAATATTTACAATACAACAGGACTTTGTCCGAACGCGTATTACTTCCAGAATTTTCTGAATGAACTCGCACAGCCGGGATCAGGAAATTCCTTATATACCAACATTGCTAATTTAAGTTCGAGTACGCCAAGCTTTAACGACGATTTGTATAAACAGGTAACCGGGGGGCTGACAGTAACACCTTACGGACCGGCGACATATAACTTTGTTAGCGCACCCGGATCTGTGTTAAATAGCTTCATTAAAATTACTCCGGCCGGAAGTTCGACACCATCGTACACCTGCCAGGTGGGATTAACTTTTACAAACTCGGTACCGGGAAGTTATCCTTCGGGAATTACTACCTGGAGCAATTATACAGTTACGCCAACATTTACATTGCTGGGCTTTCAGAGTTTAGCAGCTACTTCGGCTAATAATTTTACCGTAGCGGCAAAAGTAAAAAACTTAACGACATCTTATACTGTGGCCATGACCGGCACAACATGTATTAACCTGAATGGTTGCAGTTTTAGCCCACCATGCAAAGTAAACGGCACCGGAAAAAAACTGCGCGATCTCATGAACATGCTTATTGCCAATAACCAGTTTACCAGCACAACAGCGGTTAATATTGGGGGAAGTAATCCTTCCACAGGTTCGCCATATAACACTGCGTTTACCAACGGACTAAAACCATTCCTTGAAATAAACAATGCTGCAACAACCTGGACCTGGCAAAAAGATGCCTCTGCAAACACATATTCTATTAGTGACGGAACAACCACAGGAAATAACAAAATAAAAATAACACTTTCATCACCTTCCGGTATTACCATGGGTTGTATTAATTCCTTCCAGAATTTCAGGCTCGACCCTGCGGGAACCGGTGTGTTTTTAGTGGATGCTTATGTACAAGGGCCTCCGGGCGTATCTACTTCTCCGTGTACAACAGGTTCTTTTGTGGTTTCGGGTACAGTAAACATAGGAACCAATCTTTCTACCGCAACCGCCGATCTTAGTATTGGCACCTGCGATTTTAACCTTGCTACCTGTAACAGTCCCGAGCATGATGTGAAGACCGACATGGAAGCATTTATTCTGGACGGAGGTACCGGCGCAACACTTGATGGCTTGATGAGCAACAGCACCGTAAACCTGACCAATAACAGTTTACTCACCATACTCATGAGAAGTTACCTGGGCACATCTTCCTCCTTTGGTTATAACAGTTCAACCACACCGCCAACCGTTAGTCCAGCGCAGGATTACTACTGGTGGTTAAAAGACGCCACCAACAGTACAACATCAGAGATCAAGGGTTGGTTCATTCAACAAACCTCTTCGTCGGCTCCATCATCGGCTCCAACCGGCGCCTGTAAGTTCAATATAAAATTTAAGGGTAACCCAAGTTTGCCGCCAACCATTGAAACTTACAATTCCTTAAGCAACTTTACATTGGTAACCAACCCACTTACCAATAACAGCGCTTATAATTTTGAAGTGCTGGCTTTGTACGGTAGTACAACGTATACACTGGAAGGATATACAAGTTGTTTTCCTATGAGAGCTTGTGAATCCTCTACTTGTTCTTCTGTTGCAGGTACAATTACGCCTGTGAATACGACGGTCGCAATTGTAGATTTTTCAACCGGATCGGGTGGATTTAGTTTAAACAGATACCAGAATTTTACTGAAAATACAAGTTCAGGTAATATTACATTAGGACCGAAGGATTTTTGTGTTACCCAGCCCGGATCGCCAAGGACCGTTGCCTGTAATAATATTTTACCTGGATCTTGTTTTAGTACCGGATCCAGCTCTACAAAACCTGGTACTTCTCAGGCCGAACTTACATTTAACGTAGAGGATAAATGCAGTCAGGAGTACCCAACAGTTTTTCAAAAGAACTTTACAATTCCACAAAACGGAGCTTATGAGCTGATTGTCCATGGAATAGGAGGCGTAAGTAATGTGTTTGCTGAAGATGTAATTTTTATGATCGATAATTTTACTTACTCCATTAAACAACTTCCAATTACTACAGCTAATACTTTTCCTGATGTTAATTTAAGTTCAGGAACACATAATTTGAGGATCATATTCAGTCATACTACTTCTCCTCCCTCATCAGCTTATAGCACGGAACGATACATTAGACAAATTGATATTAAATTAAAAAAGCAGCTTAATAATTTAATCCCATGTGCTAATAATACTACCACCTGGCCCGCCGATACCATGCCAACAGTGGATTACGTAGAACCTTGCCAGCCTTACCTGGAAGATATTATTGCCAACGCCGCACAAGAAAAATACGACAAGGAAATTGAGATCATGAAAAACAATTTCATACGCAACTACACCAAACATTGCATGAGCAACGCGGTGGAGCAACTGCACATGAAATACACTAACAACGATTATCACTTTACACTGTATTATTACGATCAGGCCGGCAACCTTGTACGCACAGTGCCGCCCGAAGGGGTGCGCGTGTTAACGCCGGCCAATACCAGTAACCCTAACCTGTATACCGATATTAAAGCCGAACGCGCAGCGTACCCAACAGCGCCAACGATTTTAACGAACCATATTTTGTACACCACTTACACCTACAACAGTTTGAACCAGCTCGTAAAACAGGAAACGCCCGATGCCGGCACCAGCGAATTTTATTACGACCTGTTGGGCCGACTCGTGGCCTCGCAAAACGCCGAACAAAAAGCGCAGAGCAGCGGGGGCAGCAACAATTACTTTAGCTACACCAAATACGATGAGCTCGGGCGCATTTCGCAAGTAGGATTATTAAAAACAGTTGACCTGCCAACAGTGTATGGCAGTGCTTTGCCAACTACTTTATCTGCTCCAACTTTTCCTGCTAATTTATCGAGCGCGGTAAGAAGTGAAGTCACACAAACCTATTATGGCGATGCACCCAACTTTGCCCCGGTGGCCAACCTTGCTGCCTTTACCGGCCAGGCGCAGCAAAACCTTCGTACACGCGTAGCCAGCGTTACCATTGAAGAAACTTATGATGGTAATGACCAGACATTTAATCATGCCACACACTATACTTACGATATACATGGCAACGTAAAAGAACTGGTACAGGAGAACCGTGATCTGGCTGGTGTTTTTGTGGGCCAGCGCTTTAAGAACATGCAATACGAGTATGATCTGATAAGCGGTAAGGTGAACAAATTTATTTATCAGCCACGCATGCCGGTTACCAAGAGTGTGCCATCCGACCATTTTGAGCACCGCTACGAATACGATGCCGATAACAGAATCACCAATGTGTATACGAGTCGCGACGGCTACTCATGGGATCAGGATGCCAAATATTATTATTATCTTCATGGACCACTGGCAAGGATGGAACTGGGGCAACATAAAGTACAGGGCGTAGATTATGCCTATACATTACAGGGCTGGATAAAAGGCGTGAACAGTAATTCGCTATCGGAGATAGCAGATGTAGGGAAGGACGGCTACGATCCACTGAATACTGGCAACAGTGTTACTTATATTCATAATTATACAGGAAGAGACGCTTTTGGATACCATTTAAACTATTATGCTACCGATGCGGTAGAGGATTACAAGCCGGTGGAGAATGCTTTATATAGTAACCCTTCAGATTATTTTTTAGCAAAGGTTCAGAGTCCTTCGGGGATAACGTATAGCCAGCTGTATAACGGCAACATATCTATGATGGGCACCTCGTTCTTAAACCTGGATGCATCGTTTACATCATTACCCGGTACGGGGATAGGTATTTCAAAATACGAGGGCTATGGTCAGTTAAAGCATTTTCGTTACGATCAGCTGAACAGGATAAAAACAGCCACGCTGTTAAGCGATTCGCCTAAATCGAATGACTGGCAAACGATGGGTGATACCACACTGTACCACGAGAACTTTTCATACGACCAGAACGGCAATATAATAACAGCCAAGAGATGGGATGTTAATACGGGAAGTAGCCCAACGCTGGATAATTTAAGTTACTACTATTACGATAAAACAGGAGGAACGTTTTTACACAGCAGCTCAGTACCAACCAACGCCACCAATAAACTGGCAAGAGTAAGAGAGGCGGCAAGTGTAACTGCGGCAGGCGACGACATAGAGGACCAG
>JAJONO010000121.1 GCA_021323535.1 Bacteroidota bacterium | reverse complement strand
TCCTTCTGTAAAAAAATAGCTTCGCTCAGCAGTGTTTATACCAGCATGCTTTGTGAAGTCGGCGAGGTCGATCATATCGTTGCTATTGAAAACATTGATTACTATACGAATAAAACTATAACCGATAAATTTTCGAGTGGCGAATTACAGGAGCTTTGCAAGGGTCCAAAACTGGATGTTGAAAAAACCGTTGCGTTGAATCCTGATATTCTTTTCACCTTTGGTATGGGGAACCCTGAAAAAAGTATCAATCAGAAAATTGTAAAAGCCGGCATCCCAATGGTAGTAACCGTCGACCACCTTGAAGAAACCCCATTGGCGCGTGCCGAATGGATTAAATTTTTTGCCGCTTTCACCAATAAAAAACAACAGGCCGATTCGATCTTTGATGCAGTAGAAAAAAATTATTACCTCATTAAAAAAATCGCAGCAGAACTTAAATCGAAACCAACTGTATTTTCAGAAATAAAATTCGGTGAGATCTGGTATGTTCCGGGAGGAAAAAGTTTCGCCGCTACTTTTTTTAACGATGCCAACGCCAACTACATCTGGAAAGACAATGATAAAACCGGGAGCCTGCATTTAAGTTTCGAAGAAGTGTATGTAAAAGCAAAGGAGGCAGATTACTGGTTAAACATGGCACTGGTTACTTCCAAACAGGAACTCATTGCACAGGAGCCGCGTTACGCCCAATTCAACGCTTTTAAAGAAGGAAAGATGTATAACAACATTAAAACCATGAACAACAAAGGCTACAGCGATTACTGGGAAACAGGGATCATATATCCCAATAAAGTACTGCATGATCTTGTGAGGATTTTTCATCCAGAATTGGAGAAATATACCGCGGGAGATTTGTATTATTACAAAAAATTAGATTAGTGGCTAAAGGCAACTTCATAAGATTTTCTCTTCTCATTATTTTATTTGTCACAGGTTGTCTGCTCAGTTTATTATTCGGAGGGAGCAAATTCACTGCCATCGATTTTTCAGGAAACGATTTTATTTTTTCAGAGATCCGTATTCCAAAAACGATTACGGCAATTCTGGCCGGGGCAACTCTTTCGGTGGCGGGATTAATTCTTCAGGTTATTTTCAGAAACCCACTGGCGGGTCCTTATGTTTTGGGAATAAGCTCGGGGGCTTCGTTAATGGTAGCCGTTACTATTCTTACAGGAGGGGCCATTGGTTTTTTCAGCAATTATTATGTTGGTAAAACGGTCATTGTGTTGTCTTCGGTTTCTGGTAGTTTACTCGTTACATTTCTCATTTTATATCTTGCAAAAAAAATAAGCAGCAATGTTATTCTGTTATTGATCGGGCTCATGTTGTCGCAGATCTGCGGTGCATTGCAGGGAGCGCTGGAGTACTTCGCCGATCCCAATGATTTAAAGAGTTTTATCATGTGGGGCATGGGTTCTCTTTCAGGAACCACAACATCCGACCTGTGGATATTTGTACCGGTGTCGCTTTTAGCGCTTGGCGTCCTGGTGTTTTTTATAAAACCACTCAATGCGTTTTTACTCGGACAATATTACGCGAACAATGCCGGTATCAACTATCATTCAAATCGCTTTTATCTTATTCTGATTTCTTCCATTCTTACTGGAATTACAACGGCATTTTGCGGGCCTATAGCTTTTGTTGGAATTGCTGTGCCTTTGTTATCAAGAATGGTATTTACTACTTCTGACCAGAAAATACATTTGTTTTCCTGCATGATGATCGGTAGCTGCATTCTTCTGTTTTCAGATGTCATCTGTCACGCGTTTTCTACGAACGGAACATTACCTGTGAACATGATCACCACATTTGTGGGCGCGCCTCTTGTAATTTATTTACTCTTTAAAAACAAACAATGGTAATGGATAACAAGAGTTGTATAAAAATTACGGGAGGGGTTTTCGGTTACAGAAAAAACAACAAAAGTATTGAGATCCTGAAAAATGTGGAGACAGAATTTTTTGAAGGTGATTTCATTGGGCTTGTAGGGTTAAACGGCAGTGGAAAATCAACGTTGATGCGTTCTGTTTGCGGATTGCTCACGATCCTGAATGGAGAAGTTTTCATCAACGGACAAACCATTTCCTCGATCCCGAAAACAGAGCTAGCAAAAAAAATCGCTATAGTACTCACAGAAAAAATTTCGGGATTTAACCTTACTTCGTTCGACGCTGTTGCCGCAGGACAAATTCCTTATACCAACCTTTTCAATAAACTCGAAGAACAGCATTTAAAGATCATTAACGAGGCTATTGATATTTGCGGATTAAAAGATCATCATCACAAACTGCTTACTGAATTAAGTGATGGGCTCTTTCAAAAAACCATGATCGCTAAATCCATTGCGCAACAAACTCCTATCATGTTATTAGATGAACCAAGCGCGTTTCTCGATTATGCCAGTAAACATGAACTTTTTATCTTATTAAGAGATCTCTCAACTAAACAAAATAAATGTGTCATTGTAAGCTCGCACGATCTTGATCTGCTTTTAAAATATTGCAATAAATTATTAATCGTAGAAAATTCCGGAGTTCAACTGATCAACGTTTCAGAAGCAAAAACAAACGTGGCTTTTAATCGCTTATCGGCGGGTTATCTATAGGCAAAAGCAACAATCTGCAATCTTACTCATACCCCACTGGTAGATCCACAAAGTCAAGAATTTTTAAAGCGTCCTCTACAACCGTTGGTTTTGTGGCTGTTCCCGGTGCCCAGTGGTTATAACGGAAATAATGAATAATGGCCGCAATTACGGCGGGCCTGTTCAGGTTGATGGCTTTGTTCCTGTTCCACACAACACCTGTATCGGGGTAACCAACTATCCAGGTCTCACCCTCAGGTTTATTATCATCTTCTTTAAAAATCAGTTTCAGAAAGGAGCCGCGTCGACCCTCCATATAAATGGTTACTTTTTCCGCACATTTACTCGTTACAGGGTTTTCCAAATGAAAATGTTCTCTTTTCCAGAGGTAATCTTCGTTCAGAACATGTATTCGTCTTAATGTGGTTTTATTCCTTCCCATGTAATTCTGTTATCAAAAATACACAAAAGGCAAAAAATTCCCCAGTAAACACGATGTGTCTGTAACGTTGCGGCATAAACTTTTCTCAATGAAAGAGGGATATTAAAAAAATTACAAACATTTTCTTAGTATCTGTCATACATAATCAATAATCAATTAATTTTGCGGCCTTTATGGCATTAACTTCTAATATGGCACTTATTGTTAAGAAATCCACGCTTCCTAAAGCAGGTAAGGGACTGTTTACAACAACTCCTATCAAAAAAGGTGAAAAGGTCATCGAATACAAAGGCGAGATCATTAACTGGAAACAATACAAGAAACGCGTTGACGAAAACAAGGACGGTTATCTGTTCTACATCAGCGATGAAAGATGTATTGATGCCTACCCTACCCCGCAGCATAAAGCCAGGTATGCAAACGACGCTGCCGGAATTACCCGCGTAAGAGGTTTAAGAAACAACTGTAACTATGAGATTGTGGGTGACAAGTGTTTTATTGTTGCTCAGAAAAATATCAAAGCCGGAGAAGAGATCTTTGTAAACTACACCAAAGAATACTGGGATAGCGTACGCTATAACATCAAACACGGGTTTGAACCGTCTTATAATTAACTCCTTTAATTTTAAGTTTTATTATCCTACTTTTCACGCGAAAAAGTAGGCAAAACGCTTTTGGCCATTTTGTAGGAAATTTTTCTTTCGCGACTTAGAGGCGGCGAAAGAAAAACCCCGCCCGAACGATGTTCAGTCGGGCGCGGCGATGCCCATCACGCCTCGGACAATGCCGCAAGCGGCCCCGATTACATGATCGCATCTATTTCTGCAAAAGGCCAAAAAGCAGTTCGACAACCGACTAGTCGCTTAGTTTTAAGTCTCGAGTTTATAGATACTGCCGGCCTCAAAGAAATTCCGTATGATTTGTGTTTAATGAGTTAGTAAGATGTTTGCCTTTCTTTCTATTTCTTTTTTATCTTCAAACCTTGTAATTTAATTGGCGGCGTGAGCAAATTCTTAATAGTTGGTTTAGGTAATATTGGCGATGAATATGCGGAGACGCGTCACAACATCGGCTTTAAAATTGCTGATCACCTCGCTCACGAAGGAAATGTAAAGTTTAAAAGCGACCGGCTTGCTGATGTTGCTGAACTAAAACACAAAGGCAAAACATTAGTCCTTATTAAGCCAAGTACCTACATGAACTTAAGCGGAAAAGCTGTGAACTATTGGATGCAGTCCGAAAAAATTTCTATTGAGAATACAATGATCTTAGTGGACGAACTCGCTCTTCCCTTCGGAAAAATACGTATTGGTCCGAAAGGAAGCGACGGCGGACACAATGGTTTAAAAAGCATCCAGGAAACTTTGGGTCACGCTAATTATCCCAGATTACGTTTTGGTATTAGCAACGAATTTTCAAAAGGATCGCAGGTAAATTATGTTCTTGGAAAATGGAGTGAAGAAGAATTAAAAACATTGAACGACAGAATTAAAATTGCGGCAGATGCCATTAAAGCTTTTTCATTCATTGGTCTTCAACGTTGCATGAACGAATACAACAATAAATAAATGCTGTACAATTCGATAGTAGGACAACAAGAAGCGAAGGGACGTTTACTTAAAATGGTGAACGAAAACCGCGTGCCCCATGCCCTGCTCTTCAGCGGGAAGGAAGGTAGCGGAAATTTACCTGCTGCTTTGGCTTTCGCGCAGCATCTGTATTGTACTCAGAGAACAGAAAGCGGTGCTTGCGGAACCTGTACTTCGTGTAATAAGGTGGCCAAACTCATTCATCCTGATTTACATTTTGTTTTTCCGATTGCGAAAAGTAAAGATGTAAAAAGCAGCAACGATTTACTCAAAGAATTCAGGGAAGCATTTTTAGCGAAGCCGTATTTAAGTCTCAACGATTGGTTCAATGAACTGTCAGCTGAGAATAAACAGCCCATTATTCCTGTTGAGGAATCGAGTGATATTTTACGTAAGCTGAGTTACACCAGCTATGAAGGCTCTTACAAGATGATGCTCATCTGGCAGCCCGAAAAAATGAATGCAGAAGCAGCAAACAGGCTTCTTAAAATATTAGAAGAGCCGCCTGATCAAACCATTTTTGTTTTAGTTACTACTAATCCGGAACAATTACTGGCCACCATTATTTCGCGTGTTCAGCAGATTCCATTTTACAGTTGCAGTGAACAGGAAATTATAGAAGCTCTTATAGCAAATTACGAAGTCAATAGTGAAGTAGCGAAACAAACCGCCATACTCGCCAATGGAAATTACGGCGAAGCTATTGAACTTTTAAATCATTCTGATGAGGGAGTTTCTTTTCTCAATAATTTCCAAACCTTTATGCGTCTTGCATTAAAATTTGATTGCGCGAAAGCCATGCAGTGGATCGATGAGAATGCCGCTTCGGGAAGAGAAAGACAAAAACAGTTTTTTCAATACGGACTCGAAGTGTTCCGCGACAGCCTCATGTTTAATTACGGCGATAAAAACCTGGTACGATTAAGCGGACAAGAAAAAGCCTTCCTTGAGAAATTTGCTCCGTTCGTAAATCGTAAAAATTACGAGCGACTGGTTGAGGAATTCAACAGCAATTACTATTACATTGAGCGTAATGCCAATCCTAAAATTCTCTTTATGGATCTGATATTGAAGACGAATGAGTTAATCAATATGAAATAATTTCTCGCAGAGTTTCGCAGAAGGTTTCGCAGAGATGCGCAGAAGAAGAAATCCCTCTGCGAGACGGGTAACTCACGTTTTCTCTGCGTAGCGAAGCGAATCTGCGTCTTCTGCGTGAACCCGTCGCAGATTTTAACACAAAAAAATCAGTGTTTTTACTGATGACTTTCGCTTTTTGATGCTTTAAATTTGTCAAAAAACTGATAAATACTTTAAATCTAATATCAGTTTAGTATTAACCAAGTCCCCCATGACTATGAAAGAACTATGGACCATATTAACATTCTCAAGCAGCGGGAATTGAAAGAAATCTCAATGCTTAAAGCGAAACTGGAAAAATATAATTTAAGTGGAAACACCAGGGAACTATTAAAAAAGGAAAAGAAACATTCATCCGAAACACCATTTGGAAAGTCGTCGATGAATAATTCGGCTCAATCGCATTGATAGAAAAAAGATATTATCTTTAATTTAAATTTAACCCATGCGGAAATCAGGTCCCATTCTCCTGTTTTTGCTGATCTCTTTTACCGGCATTGCGCAGATTGTGGTGAGCAATTCTGTTTACAAGGTAAATTTCAGCAACACTTATCACCAACCAAAATACGTAAGCTATTATTTATACAAAGGCGGCGGCGATTGCGACCGCAAAGGATTCGATTTTAAAAATGATAAGTCCAATCTTGAATGTGCCACCGACAATGATTACGCCGGTAA
>JAJONO010000073.1 GCA_021323535.1 Bacteroidota bacterium | reverse complement strand
CGACGGACAAAATGATTATTTCATGGTTCGCGGATTAAAAATTGAAGATATTTATTTTGCAGTTTATAACCGTTGGGGAGAAATGGTATTTGAAACCACAGATAAAACAAAAGGCTGGGACGGGCTGTACAAAGGGCGGCCGGCCGACGTAGGTGTGTTTGGCTGGTATCTCAAAGTAAAATGCTTTAACGGCGAAGAAACGTTCAGAAAAGGGAATGTGACCTTGGTGAGATAAACTTTGACAAAGAAAAATTTTTCCTATTATTCTATTATTCTATTTTTATTACATTTGCACCTCCAAACACGGTAGGTATAGCTCAGTTGGTTAGAGCACTAGATTGTGGTTCTAGGGGTCGTGGGTTCGAGTCCCATTACTTACCCATAAAGCAGAAAGCCCTTCGAGAAATTCGAGGGGCTTTCGCTTTACGAGGTAATCCTGAAATAAATCTTCGGGGAAATTCTACTTCTGGATAAAATGATTGTTCAACGGCGCAGAAACCGTGCCATTCGTTTGGTTCACCTGTATCAATTCACAAACAGTCGGAGCAATTTGCGTGATGGAAGTATATTCGAACGTTGATCCTTTTTTAATTCCTTTTCCATAAAATAAAAGCGGTACATGCGTGTCGTAATTATAAGCGGCACCATGCGTTGTTCCTTTTGGCGCAAAATCCATCCAGGCAGGATTCATGATGTAACAAACATTTCCGCTCATGATGTGATTGTAGCCATTCTGTAACAATGCGCGGTAATCCGCCTTTTCAAAACTTCCGTACTTAATTATTTTTGAAGGATAAGCTTCAGAAATTCCTTTAATGGTAAGAAGAAACTTGCAGATCTTCTCCTCCACTTCGTCGGCAATCAGATTTTTAGCTGCGAGTTTTTTATCGTCGAGAAAAATTTGTTCGTTGCTCAGATCAGACATGATGAGACTGTCGCCATATGTATTTTGCAAAAAGATCTGTACTTCTTTTTTTACATTCTTGTCGTAGAGATATCCACCGGGGATTTTATTATCGATCAGGTGATTCGGTACGTCAGAGCCGCCATGATCTGCTGTGAGAAAAACAACGTAATTGTTCTTACCCACTTCTTTGTCAAGCGTATTCAATAACTCCTCAATATCTTTGTCCAATCGCAAATATGTATCTTCTACTTCAACCGATCGTGGACCATAAGAATGCGCGATGATATCCGTACTTGAAAAACTGATACAGAATAAATCCGTCACATTATCTTTTCCTAATTGCTCGCTCTTCAGACATTCAATCGCAATATCTTTGGTAATGCTATTTCCAAAAGGTGTGGCCTTAATAATTCCCCAGCTGTTTTTCTCAACGTAGGATTTGTAGCTGTATGGTAATGTTGGTTTATCTTTTTTATTCGGAACAGATTCGTAGTTATTATCATCTGCGATCGAAGCAGTGTAACCTTCCGGGTACGCCATCGTGCTCCACCCGCCATCGAGGTATTGTTTCGGCAATTTCTTTTCGTTAAATGTTTTGAGCCATACAGGAAGATCGTTCATATACCAGTTCGATGATACAAAATTTCCCGATTCATCATCAAACCAGAAAGCTCCGTCGGCTGCATGTCCCGCAGGTAAAATCGCGCTTCTGTCCTTGAGAGCAATGCCAAACACTTTCGCTTTTTGGTTACTGCTCATTTTCATTTCATCGCCAATAGTTGAGCTTAACTGGTTTCGGGGCGACATCATGCCGGTTTTATTTTTTGTTCCCACACCTCTTACAGAAGTGTCCTGTACGCAATACATTTCAGAATGATTTTTCTTTACGAACCATTCATTGGCAATAATACCGTGTGTTCTTGGCGTGGTTCCGGTATAAATACTACTGTGCCCCGGCCCGGTGTATGTTGGAATATAATTGTAATGATTGTTTTTAAAATAGTAGCCATCATTCACAAGACGCTTAAATCCTCCTTTGCCATAGCGGTTCCAGTAACGGTAAATAAAATCGTTACGCATCTGATCCACTACAATACCTACAATCAATTTTGGCTTCGTTGATTCTTCTATTGCGATCGCTGACCGCACCGCCATTTCACTTTCCTTTTCTACTTTCACATCAGCTTCGTCGGCCTTGGAAATATTTTGTGATAAGAAAACTACAGGAGCGAAAAATAAAAATGCGAGTATAATTTTTTTCATAATCAATCTAATTTTTGAAACACGGAATTGTTACTCTTGAATTCGGGAACGAGATCTTTCATTTTCTGAACGATGAGCTCATTGTTCTGTGTATTGAAACACTTAATGATCTCTTCAATGAAACCTTTTACTTCTTCATATTCATACTCACGTACTTTTCCGATCAGGATCTGCGAGTGGTGCGTTGGAAGCGAATTCTCAGCATCAGCAAGAAGTTCTTCATATAATTTTTCGCCTGGACGTAATCCCGTATAAACAATGTTGATATCCTTTCCTTCTTTCAATCCTGAAAGCATGATCATTTTTCGTGCCAGGTCAACAATCTTAATAGATTTGCCCATGTTGAATAAAAAGATCTCGCCTCCTTTTCCCATACCCGCCGCTTCGAGCACAAGCTGGCTCGCTTCGGGAATGGTCATGAAATAACGTGTGATGTTTGGATCTGTAATGGTAATTGGTCCGCCGGTATCGATCTGTTTTTTAAACCGGGGAATAACAGAACCATTTGAACCAAGCACATTTCCAAAACGCGTAGTAATGAATTTAGTGTTGGATTTTTTTCCAAGACTTTGAATGTAAATTTCGGCAATTCGTTTACTGGCGCCCATCACGTTCGTTGGATTCACGGCTTTATCGGTGCTTACAAAAACAAAACGTTCCACATTATGCCTGGTCGCAAGATCGGCTGTATTTTTTGTCCCAAGAACATTGGTGAGAATAGATTCCGAAGGGTTGTTCTCCATCATAGGAACATGTTTGTAAGCCGCGGCGTGAAATACGATCTGCGGCTTAAATGTATTGAATACATTTTCCATTCGTTCGCTGTTTCGCACATCGGCCATCACCACTTCAAATTTTACATTCTTAAACTTATCCGAGAATTCCAGTTCAAGATCATGGAGCGGACTTTCGGCCTGATCGAGCAGATAAATTTTAGCGGGATCAAATTTGCAACATTGTCTGGCTAATTCACTTCCTATACTTCCCGCAGCTCCGGTAATAAGAATGATCTTATTTTTTAATTGCGCACTGATAATATCGTTGTCCAGTTTGATTGGTTCTCGCTCAAGAAGATCTTCAATATTGATACTGCGGATCTGATTAAAACTTAATTCGCCATTGATCCATTTTGTAACCGGCGGAACATTGAGCACGCGTGCATTATTCGCAAGACACACATCGGTAATTTCATTTTTCTTTGCGGGAGAAAGATTGAGAATGGAAATGATCACAAATTCAATTCCATTTTCTTTAATAAGTTCGGCTAATTTTTCAGGAGGATAAATGAATGCACCTTCAAGGCTTCTTCCGAGTTTTTCTTTATCATCGTCAACAAACCCCACCACCTTGTATTTGATGGCGGCGTCACGATCCAATGTACGTTTGGTAATAATTCCCGCTTCACCCGCTCCGTAAATGATCACGTTCATTTTTTCTTTGGCAGGATTTCTACTCTCAAAATAAATAGCTTTTACCGCGAGACGAGAACTGATCATGAGGAACAAGGTCACCAGTGTATCAATGATAATAACAGAATTCGGAATGAAATAATATCCCTGAACAAAATATAAGGAAATAATATTAGCAATGAACATGAGTATACTTCCCAGTATCACAATGCCGAAAATACGCATGGCATCCCGCGAACTGGTATATCGCACAACTCCTTTGTACGTTTTTGAAAAGAAAAAAGTAACAGAACGTATGGCAATGAGAATAGCGTAATCGTATGGTAAATTTTTAAGATCTGCTTCGGGAATATTATCAAAATCGAAACGCAGGAAAAAAGCCAGTGTAAGGGAAAAGACACAGATAATGATATCGATGATCAAAATGGACCAGCGAGGCAAATTATAGTCCCAGAAAAGCTTAAATAACCTGTACATAAAGTACCGTAAAAATACTTATTTTTTTTGAGGTTGAGCGCCTTGAACAGTGTTGGTTTTAACGGCTTCTATCGGTGGAGTAACTTTTATTACAGGCTTAAATGGCTTATCGCTCACAGCTACTTCACAGGCGGTGCAGATCTCTTTCCATTTCAGTTCCATTTTACATTCTGTAGGCTGAACGTAGATCTTTTTCACCGTACTATCTGGCATTGTAAATTCCATATCGGTGGCCATGGTGCGTGGACCTTCAAACGTGAACGGATCTTTGAAATATTCTTCGAGATGAATATCCTTGATATGAACTTTCTTTCCGAAAATATGTGTATACAATTCGAAAATGGCTCTTGAGATCTGAATAGCGATCAGGTTCTTATTATTGTCATAGGTGATTTTCACGTTACCAATCACTTGTGTTTTATAATCAATGGGGCCAACATTTACCAACGCGTCGCAGGTAAAATCGCTGCTGTCGGGGCGAATATTGATCCTCGGATTCTGAATGGTCCAATGATATTTTCCATGAATGAGCATCACTTCATAGTCGTTGGTTCCTTTAATATCGCCAACAGCGCCAAGCACTTTATTCACTGTTTCTTCGTGAAGTGAAACTGCAAAATCGTTGATTTCTTTTTTAACAGGAGAAACAGTTGTTGTTTTTACAAGTACAGTTGAAGTTTTTGTAGTCACAGTTGGACTTTTTGGAGCAGTGGTAGTCGTTTTTACAGCTTGTGAAAATGAAATCAGGCTCAAAAAGCAAAATATAGGGGGTAATAAAATTCTCATCACATCAATTATACAAAGATAAAATTTATTCCAGTAGCTTAATATCACCAATGGCATTTCCACCAATTCCTTTGATAGAACCATAGAACTGGGCCGTGTTATTTAACACTTTTTCTAATTGCTTCTCTCGTTCTTTCCAGATTTTTTCCATCTGTACTTTTTCTTTAGTGATTCCTTCCTTTAGCGAGAAAAAACCTTCCATCACCGCTTCAATACTCTGCCTGAATTCATTTCCCGTGAGGTAGCTGTATAACATCTGCATTTTTTCGCCTTTATTTTCCTGGGTCACCAGCGCTGTATTGATCCTGATAAGACTATCACGTAACACAAATGACAATGGTTTTACTTCAGCAAACCGACAGATCCATACCCCATCTTTGAATCCAAAAGTGGTCATATCTTTAGGGAGGGTTTCAGTAACAATGATAGCGATATCGGCTTGTTGCGAACGCATGTCCACTTTCAGCTTTTCGATCCACTCATTGGTAAAAGCCTTGGTACGTTTACTTTCATAAATGATTTTTCCGCAAGGCTGCGCGAGACTGTTCTTTACGTGAAGCATACAATCAGCGCCTTTCACGCCTTTTGCAACTTCCTCTATAGTATCGAATGGGAAAGCAGTACGAAGTAATTCTTCAAGGGCAAGCTCCTGTACCTCGCCCTGCAACTGCATACTGCCCTGTTCGGCCTTGCGCTGCATTTCCTCAATGAGTTTCTTCTGATCTTCGAGCTTTTTCTTCTCGTCCTCCAACTTCATTTCATATTCTCTGATGACTAAACCGGTACGTTCCTGTTCCTGTTTTTTAATGGTTTCAGTGAGGCTTGTTCGCTCTTCGTTCAGTTTTTTCTGGAGAAGGATCTCCATTTCGGCTTCTTTATTTTTTAGTTCCTGTTCTTTTTTAAGAAACTCAAGTTCCTTTAGCCGTGCAGCTTTCAGCTTCTCTTCGTTTTCTTTATTAGATTCAGAGAGCAGCTTGATCTGGTTCTCGAAATCACTCGTTAACGATTTCTTAATGTTTTCTGATAATGACGTTTTCTGCTCTTCAAGTGCTCCCGACAGCGTTTTCTGAAAGGCTTCTTCCTTCTTCTTAAACTCTTCCTCTTTCTTTGCCCTCCACTCTGTTGCTTCCTTCCTGAATTTTTCCTGCAGCTCGTGCTTTATAGATTCAGAGGCTTCAAATTCATGACCGCAATTAGGACATTTGACTGTTGAATTATTGCTCATAACATAGCCTTGTTTTATGTAAAATTATTGTTTTTATTTTTTTTATTTGCTGCTACTTTTCAAACATTAGTAACACCAATTTACCATGAAAGAACTGATCCTTGTAAGGCACGCCAAAAGCGACTGGGGCACGGAATTCCTGAAGGATGTGGACCGTCACCTCAATGAAAGGGGTTATAGCGATGCATATTTCATGAGCCGTTGGTTCGCTAAAAACATGGCCTTGCCTCAAACGATCGTCTCCAGTACCGCCACAAGGGCCTTAAGCACCGCTCTTATTTTTGCAAGGTCGCTTGAGTTTGATATGGCTCATTTTACGCTTAATAAATTGGTTTACGAAAGCAGCGTTAAAACCATGATCTCCTTGATACATGGGCTTCCTAAAGATGTTAATTCGGTGATGTTATTTGGTCATAATCCAACTATTACCGATGTGTGCAACACCCTGATAAATGATTTTTTTATTGACAATGTACCCACATGCGGAATGGTAGGCATGAAATTTTCCGTTAATGATTGGCATGAAATCAGCGAAAAAAAAGGCAGCCTCTCCTTCTACCAGTTCCCGAAGAATTTTAAAAACACGGACTAATCCCTCTATGAAGAAAAAAGAAATCCCATACATTAACCGTGAAATCAGCTGGCTTTCATTCAACGAGCGCGTCCTCCAGGAAGCCGCCGACAAGACGACTCCCCTTATTGAACGTTTAAAATTTTTAGGTATTTTCAGTAACAACCGCGATGAGTTTTATCGTGTGCGTGTGGCCACAGTTCGCCGTTTGACCAAGCTGGGCAAAAAAGCCATTACTGTTTATGGCGAAGATCCAAAGGAATTAATGACCCGCCTTCAGAGGAGGGTAATTGAACAACAGAACCGTTTCGAAGATATTTACCAGGAACTTATTAAAGAGCTCGCCGAGTCAAATGTGTTTATTATCAATGAAAAAGAGCTGAGCATTTCCCAGCAAACTTTCATAAAGGATTATTTCAGCAGGGAAGTTATTTCTACGCTGTTCCCGGTAATGATCGACGATAACAAGTCTTTTCCTTACATGAAAGACAAGGCCAGCTATTTGTATCTTCGTCTCGAATCCATTCTCACAAAACAAAGAAATAAATACGCGATCATTGAAATTCCTTCAAAGATCATTTCGCGTTTTGTTGTGCTGCCAAAGCAGGGAAACAAACATTACATTATTCTTCTCGATGATGTGATCCGTTTTAATACCGACCAGATCTTTGATGTATTCGGTTTCAGGACCGTTGAAGCTTACAATATCAAACTAACGAGAGATGCCGAGCTTGACATGGACAATGACGTAAGCAAAAGCATGATCGAAAAAATTTCGAAGAGCGTAAAAGCGAGAAAGCAGGGACAACCTGTTCGTTTTGTTTACGACGTAGCCATGCCTAACGATATGTTGAAGTACATTATGAAAAAACTCGGAATGGCAAAGAAGGACAATGCAATTCCTGGCGGACGTTATCACAACTTCAAAGATTTTATGAACTTCCCAACGCTTGGTGATAAAACACTCGTGTATAATCACCCTGCACCACTACTTCATAAATATTTAATCAATAATCCTTTTACAACCATACGCGCTATTAAACAGCACGATATACTTCTTCATTACCCTTATCATAGTTATAAACACATTATTGATTTACTGAGAGAAGCATCCATTGATCCGAAGGTAGAAAGCATAAAAATCACGCTTTACCGTGTAGCAGCTGACTCTTCAAAAATCGCGAACGCACTCATCAATGCTGTAAAGAATGGAAAAAAAGTAACCGTACTGGTGGAACTTCAGGCGCGCTTTGATGAAGAGAATAATATTTACTGGGCCAATAAATTACAGGAAGAAGGCGCGAGAGTCATTTTCGGTGTACCGGGATTAAAGGTTCATTCTAAACTTATTCTTATCTCTGCGAAAGAAAACGGAAAGATCTTTCATTACTGCCATCTCGGAACAGGAAATTTCAATGAAAAAACCGCCAGGGTATATACTGATTTTTCATTGCTCACCGCCAACAAACAAATTGCTGAAGATCTTGTGAAGGTATTTGATTTTTACGAAAACAATTTCAAGGTCTTCCAGTTCAAACATCTTCTCGTGGCGCCTTTCTTTATGAGAAAGGAACTGATCCAGCTTATCAATAAAGAGATCAGCAATGCTAAAAGCAAAAAGAAAGCGTCTATTATACTTAAGATGAATAGTCTGGTTGATAAGGAAATGATAGAGAAACTTTATGACGCAAGTAAAGCGGGTGTCGACGTGACTTTGATCATTCGCGGAGCATGTTCGTTAATGACCGATCTTGAAGGATGGAGCGACAACATCAAAGCATATAGCATTGTAGATAAATACCTTGAACACACACGGGTTTTTATCTTTCACAATAATGGCCAGGAAAAAATTTATTTATCGTCGGCCGACTGGATGAGCCGTAATCTTGACAGCAGAAGCGAAGTAGCGGTTCCGATTTACAGCGAAGAAATACGAAAACAGATTAAGGACATTATAAAAATTCAACTCTCAGGAAATACAAAGGTGAGAATACTGGATAAAAAACAGGAAAATCATTATAAAAAAGCAAAGAGCGGGGAGAAAAAAGTAAGGGCCCAGGATGAAGTTTATAATTATTTAAAGTCCGACAGCGAAAAAATACAACATCCTAACAAGCAACAAAAAGTAATTTACGACAACTAATGGTATTTGCAGCAATAGACATCGGAAGTAACGCCATCAGGCTTCTGTTTTGCAGAGTGTACACAGTAAGTGGCAAGCCTCATTTCAACAAAGAAGAACTTATCAGGATGCCCATCCGTTTGGGCGAAGATGTTTTCTTAAATGGAAAGATTTCTGATGAAAAAGCCAACAGGCTCATTACAGCGATCAAGGGATTCAGTGAACTCATAAAAGCGTACGGCGTTCACAGCCACAGGGCGGTTGCCACCAGCGCCATGCGCGACGCGGTAAACGGAGAACAGATCATTTCCAGGATCAAAACAGAATCTGGGATCAGTGTGGAAATCATCGACGGAAAAAATGAAGCCGCTCTTGTGTTCTCTAATCACATCGAAGAAATCATCAATCCTAAACACGCTTATCTTTATATTGATGTTGGTGGCGGAAGTACAGAGCTTACACTTTATTTCGACAATAAGGTTATTGCAGCCAAATCATTCAATATTGGAACCGTGCGTATGCTACTTGATAAGGTTGAAAAAGACGAGTGGGATGAAATGAAAGCCTGGCTCAAGAAGAACACATTTGGCATTCATCCGTTATTTGCCATTGGATCGGGAGGAAACATCAATAAAATATTTAAGATGAGCGGTAAAAAAGAAACGAAACATTTAAGTTACGACCGCCTGAAAGGAATTTACGAGATGCTTTGCTCCTACACTTACCAGGAAAGAATTGAACGCCTGGATCTGAAACCCGATCGTGCTGACGTAATTGTTCCTGCCGCAAAAATTTTTCTTACGGTAATGAAGAACGCCGATATTGAAAAAGTATTCGTTCCGCAAATCGGTTTATCTGACGGACTCGTGCACGAAATGTATGAAAAACACTTAGAGAAAAGCGCAAAATAAGAGTTGATCCCAGCAGCATTTATATCCTTTATTACCTTCGGCATAACCGATGCTATTGATATTTTTCTTGTCGCCATCATTCTCTACATAGCTTACAATCTTGTAAAAGGAACCCCGGCAGTAAATATTTTTATTGGACTCGCATTTATTTACGTTGCTTACATTGTTATCCGCGCACTTGATCTCAAACTTCTTACTTCCATTCTGGGGAAATTCATGAATGTGGGAGTCATTGTGGTGATGATCATTTTCCAGCAGGAGATTCGGAAGTTTCTCTTGTACATCGGCTCAAATGAATTCTTACGAAATGTGAAATGGAAAAATATCTTTAAACTAAATTTTTCTTCTACCACATCCGATGAAATAATTCTTGATACCGAAGCAGTAGCTACCGCTTGTTTTAACATGAGTGCCACAAAAACCGGGGCCCTCATCGTTATTGAACGTAAGTCGGATCTGAAATCATTCATTAATACCGGCGATATTATTGATTCAGGATTATCGGGACGAATGCTTGAAAATATTTTCTATAAAAATTCTCCGCTCCACGATGGAGCAGTCATAATTAAAGACAATCGGATCATAGCCGCTCGTTGCGTTTTACCTGTAACAGAAAAAGAAAATTTTCCGGCTCATTACGGAATGAGACACAGGGCCGCTGTTGGAATCACCGAAAATACAGATGCTCTCGCCATTACCGTGAGTGAACAAACAGGCGCTGTATCGCTTACTTTTGACGGAGAGATCAACGCCCAGTTGTCTCGTGAAAAACTTATCTTCCTGTTGGAAAAGAATTTAAAACTGTCGTAAATAATAATTCATAATAAACCCTTAACTTCAAAGAAAATATAATTATGCAGGCATCAAACGGAAAAGTAGTAGTATTAGGATATACACTTACAGGAAGTAAAAATAATGAACCGGAAGAGTTAATTGAAAAAACAGATGATCATCATCCATTCGCTTTTTTATTCGGTCATGGAGGAGTATTACCGGATTTTGAAACCAATCTCGCATCAAAACAAAAAGGAGATAAATTTGATTTTCATATCAAAGCGGAAAACGCTTACGGTAATTTTGAAAAAGATTATGTGGTTAAAGTTAACAAGGAGGCTTTCATGATTGATGGAAAATTTGATTCAAATCGTGTAAAAGTAGACGCTGATGTTGAAATGCGTGATCAGGAAGGAAACCCTCTTATAGGACGGGTTTTACAGATCACCGACGCATTTGTTGAAATGGATTTTAATCATCCTTTAGCTGGATTCGATCTTCATTTCCTTGGGGATGTTCTAGAAGTAAGAGACGCCACCGCAGAAGAAATGGATCATGGCCATGTTCATGGGCCAGGTGGGCACCATCATTAAAGTGGTTTAAATTAGTTCAAACTTGTTTAAAGAAAAAACCGTTCAGATGAACGGTTTTTTTGCGTTTTAAACTTCTTAAACAACTTTAAACTATTATAGTTGTAATGATCCCGGCGCAGTAGCTGGTTGTTCCCAGGTAGCTGCCTGCTTACGCGAGAAACGAATACCTAACATGATCTCATGCGTTCCGGTTGAGTATTTGCGGATGTTAGTTGTTGTGTAATCGTAAGAATAACCAATCGTTAAATAATTTTTGTACATATAACCAATAAGCCCGGTGAAAGCGTCATTATGCCTGTAAGCGCCGCCGATCCAGATCTGTTCTTTATAAATAATACGTAAACCTCCGTCAATTTTAGGCGGAGCAGGTACTGCATATTTTACAAGGAAAGAAGGTTCTATCTTCCAATCCTCGCCAAGATCAAATTTGTATGCTCCATTAAGATTAAAATGATTTACAATTTTTCCTTCACCATCCACACCCTGATATAAATTTATTGGAGCCTGGTAAATTTGCGGAACACTGAAACCAAAATAAAATCTGTTTTTCTTGTGAAAATATAATCCAACGCCAAAATCAGGAACGTAAGTATTCTGATAAGTGGTTAGTAAACTCTGATCGCCATCGTCATGAAGAATTAATTTACTTCCATCAATTCCCCACTGAAGAATGCCGGCGCTTAATCCCATAGACAGAAACATATCTTCTTTCAGTTTCGCGTGATAAGCATAAGCAAAGTTTAACCCGGTACGGCGGGTTGGCCCAACAATATCTGTGAACAGATGCATTCCAAGTCCCATGTTTTTTGCTTTTAATGGTCCGTGAACGGTAAGCATATACGTTCTGGGTGCATCATTAATTCCTACCCACTGGTAGCGGTTATTGGAACGGGCCTCGGCAAAATCATCTTTTCCAGCCACAGCAGGATTGATTGCCATTTCGTTAAGCATGTACTGGGTGTATTGTGGCAATTGTTGCGCAAAGCCGCATACCGTTAGTAAGCTAAACAACCATATGTAAAATATTTTTTTCATTGCACTATCTGAATATGGTTAATGGTCCTGTATATGGTTTCTGATAAGCCTGGTGATTTAAGTTGATCACGTAATAATACGTTCCAACAGGAAGCAGTTTCCCGTTAAATCTTCCATCGAACGGATCGTTGTAACCTTTCGAATAGAAGAGTAGTTCTCCCCAACGGTTATATACCTCAATCACACAATCAGGAAATTGCTGGATGTTATCAATGATCCATCTATCATTTTTACTGTCATTATTAGGACTGAATCCATTCGGAATAATAATTTCCGGATAGATCAACACCTGCATGGTATCGCTCGCGCGGCAACCATTTGCATCTGTTACCTCAACGGTATAAGTTGTATTCACAGTATTGGAAGCCGAAGGATTTGGAATCGATCCATTATCAAGAGTTAATGATGGCAACCAAGTATAGGTTATTGCAGAAAGAGAAGTAGGACTTCCACCAATCTGCACCGTAGAGAATGCAGGAATGGTGAATGAAGGTCCGGCTTCAACATCAGGCAATGGAAGCGAATTCACAACCACCGTATCAAAGTCAACACAGGTAGATACACTTGAAATAACCTGTAACACAAACGTTGATGCTCCTGTTGCAGGGGTTACATTAATAGTTGATGTATTGGCAATTGCCACGGTACTTGGTAAGGCGGTCCAGATATATCCTCCGGCTGCGCCTATTGAATTTGTTCCGCTGAGTACAATTGAAGAGTTGGTACAGAACGTTGAATCGTTGCCTGCATTGGCATCTACAACAATTGTAGAAATAACATCAAGCGTATCTCCGATTGAACAACCTCTTGAATCAACTCCGCTAAGCGTATAACTTCCTGCAAGAACACCGCTTAAGTTTTGCGATGTAGAAGTAAACGAAGACGGCCCTGACCAGTTAAACGTATAACTTGGTGTTCCTCCTGTCATTGTGATTGAGATGCTTCCGTCAGCTGTACTGCTACAAGAAGAATTCACAACTGTATTGGTCAATGCAAGTGCTGCCGGATTAACGAGACTGAACGTTGTTGAGATCGGACAGTTTTTAGAATCGATTACAGTTGCCGTATATCCACCTGGACATAAAGAGAATTGTGGATTACCTGTTGCAGCAGGCGTCCAACTGAATGTATAAGGTAATACGCCACCGCTTGGAATTAACGTTACCGCGCCATTACAATCTCCATTACAAGCCGGCTGAATAACATTTGAAAGGCTTAACTGCATTGGTGGATTTTCGGTTATTGTAAAGTTTTGTACCGAACTACACAATGAGGTAACATCGGTGACGGTTAATGAAATTACTCCCGGACATAAACCTGTAATAACTGTTGCTGTAGGTCCAGCCAATCCAGTACTCCATAAATAAGTTACGGAACTGGCCGGAACAGTTGTGGTTCCAATTGCTTGAACAGATCCTGAACACGCACCGAAACAATCTACATTAAATGGCGTTGCAGTGATTGTTGGATTATTAACGTTACTGATAGAGAAAGCAGTTGTTGTACTACAACCAGCAGAAGTTACGGTTACTGAGTAATTACCCGGACCAACGTTAGTGATTACCGAGCTTGTTGTACCACCCGGAGTCCATAAATAAGTATATCCGCCTGATCCACCTGTTGCAACCACGCTGATACTTCCGTCAGAAGTACCACAAGCTGGATTGGTAATGAAGGGGCTTAAAGTTAATCCTGGCGCTGAGCCAATTGTTGTTGATGATGTTCTGATACAACCTGCAGAATCACTCATCTGTACAAAATAACTTCCTGCACAAAGATTGGTTGCAACAGAATTTGTTGTTGCAGGCATAGTTAACCACGTATAAGTTATTGGTGCAATTCCTCCAACAGCTTGTACTGTTGCCGCGCCGTTACACATACCCGCACATAATTCATTTTGAAGTGTAAAGTTCTCTCCGGTAATACCCGGAACGTTACTTATTGGCACATTAATTAACTGAGGGCAGTTATTATCATCGGTTACCAGCACCTGGTAAAGACCAGCACAAAGATTATTAGCCACCGAACCCGTTGCTCCGGATGTCCAGCTATATGTGTATGGTGCAACTCCACCTATTGCAAGTGCAGTTGAAGTACCATTACACATTCCGCAGGACGGAGATGCAATTGAAACATTAGCTGAAATCTGTGTTGGCGATATGATATTGGATGTGAATGTATTGTTACACCCTATCGCGTCGGTTACAACAACCGTATAAACTCCATTACATAATCCGGTTGCCGTTGATCCTGTTTGACCATTGCTCCAGCTAAAAAGTATTGGCGGAGTTGCAAATGAAAGACTGGTAATATCAACACTTGCTGAACAAACTCCAAAACACATATTAGCCGTAACAACCGAGCTCACTGAAATGGCATTCTGAGAAGGAATATTTACTGTTTGTGTGCTTGGACAATTTAACGCATCCACAATTTGTACAGTTAATGTTCCGGCACATACATTGGTAATTGCCGAAGAGTTTGGTGCCGCAGGCGTCCAGTTAAATGTGTACCCTGGGGTACCACCGCTTGTATTAATACTTACCGATCCGTCGCACACACCATTACAGGTTGGAAGACCAACGTTTGGTACAATTGTGATTGAAGAAGGTTCTGCAATAGTAACTGCGGTAAATATAATGCAACCCAAAGCATCAGTTACCTGAGCTGTATAATCTCCGGTGCAAAGATTGGTCTGAGGATTAACTGTGTTTGCTGACGGAGGGGCCACCCATGATACCGTATAAGAAGGTGTACCACCTAAAATGGATCCAATATTAATTGAAGCAGCTCCTGTACATTGTGAGTTACAATTAATACTTGTAGAAGCAATTGGTATTAATGTGGGTCCGCCTGAATTGCTTAAAGGTACTGAAACAGTATTGGTACAATTATTAAAATCAGTTACAAGAACAGTATAAACTCCTGCTCCGAGATTAGTTACTACCGAACTTGTACTTGATACCGGAGGAAACCAGCTATAAGTATAGGCAGGTGTTCCACCGGAACCTGAAGCTGTTATTGAACCGTTGTTCACACCACAGGACGCTGCGGCCGATGAAATGTTAACATTCAACGCCGGTGGATTGGTTAATGTAAATGTCTGAGTATCCACGCAGCCGTTTCCATCAGTGATCACTACCGTATAATTTCCTGCGCATAACGCTGTGGCAGTTTGCGCGGTTTGTGCTGGTGGGCCGGTTGGGCTCCATGAATAACTTACCGTTCCAACCGCATTGGCAGGAGTGCTTAAAGCTATACCATTACACAGAGCGTTACATGCAGGATTGGTTGATGTAACATTCGCTAATAAAGCCGGAGGATTAACAAGATTAGTAACTGCCAATACCTGGCAGGAGTTCTGATCAATTGCTGTTAAAGTATAATTGCCGGAACATAAGCTTGTAGGATTTTGTCCGCTTCCAGTTGGTACCCAGTTAAAGGCAACTGTTCCCTGTGCTCCGGAAAGTGTTGTTGCAATGCTTCCGTTACAAACCGAATTACAAAGAGGATTTGAAGGCGCAAGTGTTGCGGTGAAAGGAGTAGGAGCCGTAACAGTAAATCCTTGTGAAGATGTACAACCGTTAGCATCGGTTACTGTTCCGGAATAAGTCCCTGCGCATAAGCTTCCAACTGTTGATGTGGTTGCCCCGCTGCTTGTCCAGCTGAAATTATAACCCGGTGTTCCACCACTTCCTGTAATTGTTGCGGTGGCGTTACATGAATTGGAACATGAAACGTTCAGAGAATTAAGTGTACTGGTAAGAGCTGATGTTGGCTGAGTAATAACAATTACATTAGTTGTAAAACACCCGTTCGCGTCTGTTGCTCTTACTGTATAAGTATTAGGACAAAGACTGAATACCGTGGCTGTTACTGAACCTGTCCATCCTCCCACAGGAGTCCAGCTATAAGAGATACCACCGGTTCCGCCAGAACCAGTTGCTACTACTGAACCATTACACGCTCCAAAACATTTTACATTGCTTGAAACATTGGTGAGTGTTATTGCAGGCGGACTAGTGAGATTGAAAGTGTGAGTTCTTGGACATCCGTTTGCGTCGGTAATATTTACTGTATAACCACCGGGGCAAAGGTTCGTAACAGTTTGTGTTCCCACACCTGTAATTGTTGCCGAAGACCAAGCAAACGTATATCCCGGAGTTGCTCCCGAAGTTACAAGCGTAATTGATCCGCTGCATATTCCGTTACATGATGGATTTACAGCATTAGTGGCAACAGTATAAGCAGGCGCCTGAACAATATTAATGGTCTGAGTTGTGATACAGTTATTACTGTGAGTTACAGCAATCGCATAAGTTCCACTCACAAGACTTGATCCTATTGAAACGTTTCCAATATTCACAAAACCAACAACAGGCGTCCAGGTAAATCCGAAAGGAGCTCCTCCGGTGGCCGTAACTGTAGCAGAGCCGGTATTTCCACCATTACACGCCACAGATGATGTTGCAATATTTAAAGTTGGTCCTAATGGATTCGTTAATAAACTCGATAAGCTGGCTGTACATCCTGCTCCATCTGTAATTACCAGTGAATAAACGCCCGCGCCTAATCCGGTATAACAACTGTTAGTCGTTGTTCCGGCAGCTGGTGTCCATGAATAAGTATAGCCTGCGCCGCTTCCTCCACTTGCAGTTGCACAAATGCTTCCGTTATTTACACCGCAGGCTGTTGGTTGCGTGGTAGTAAACGTAGCTGTTACAGAAGCAGAAGTTGTGATTGAAAAATTTAAAATGGTAGAACAGTTATTTGCATCTGAAATAGTTAAGGTATAACCTCCAGCACATAAACCATTAATGGAAGAAGATGTTCCGGTATTGGTAGCACCAGTGCTCCATAAAAATGTTTTAGTGCCCGTTCCGCCGGTTGCAGTTGCTGATATTACACCATTACACGATCCTGAACAGGTTGCATTTACTTGCGTTGTTGTTATTACTATGGCTGCAGGATTGGCAAGATTAATGGTGCCTGTATTCATACAACCGTTACCATCGGCCACCTGAACCGTTTGTATTCCCGGACATAAATTGATACCGGTTGAAACTGTTGAAGACGACTGTGCCGTTGGCGACCATGTATATGTATAACTTCCGGTACCACCCGCAGGTGTTGCAACAACCGAACCCGAACAAACGTTGTTACATAAAATTCCACTTCCTGCTAAATTCAGATTCACAGATACAGTTAATACTATATTTACTGTTCTTGTAGTAGTACAGCCATTTGCATCTGTAACCGTGGCAGTATGATTTCCAACACATAAGCCAGACGCTCCCGAGCCCGTTGCTACTGTAGCCCCAACAGAATTGGTCCATGCTACTGTGTAACCCGGTACACCTCCGGTTGGGTTAACCGTGGCTCCACCCGAACAGGCATTACAACTACTCATTGTTCCTGTTAAAGGAAGTGTAAGCAATGGAGGATTGTTGATATTAAAATTGAGTGATTGAGGACAACCATTTCCATCAGTAACGTTTACGATATATGCTCCTGCCGAAAGACCAGTTGCGATACCAGTAGTATTAGTTGTTGGAAATGGTGTTGTATTGAATTGGTAAGTATAAGGAGGTGTACCTCCCGAAGCAGTTGCCGTCGCGGAACCGTTGGCTTGTCCTGAACAATTAGGACTCGCCGTTACAACAGATATGGTTGTTGCAGGTGGCGCCGAAAGCGTTGTTGTTATAGGAGTAGTACAGCCTTTTGAGTCGGTTACCGTTAAAGTATAATTACCCGCACAAAGATTTACGTTAGGATTTCCTGTGAAGCCGTTTGACCAGCTCAAAGTATACCCCGGAGTACCACCAGCTACAAGAGCTGATAGTGCCCCATTACAAAATCCGTTACAGGATGGATTAGTTGGATTGATAGTTGCCGTTACCGGAGCTGTTGGTTGATTTACTGAAGCTGTTTGCGTTGCAGTACAACCATTAGCATCTGTTAGGATGAATGTATAAGTTGTATTCGCGCAAACGCCATTTAAAATTCCGCCAGCCACACTTCCTGTAGGTGTGTTCCATGCAAGTGTGTATCCCGGAACCCCACCACCGGCGCTTCCAGACAATGATCCGTTACATACATTGAAACAGGTTGCCGAAGTACTTGTTACTCCAGGTAAAAGAGGATTGGGTTGCGCGATATTTATAACAAAGGATTGCGTACAGAGCGATTGATCCTGAACATAAACTGTATGGTTTCCGGCACAAAGTCCGGTAAATGGAGGAGCTGTTGTAACGCTTGCTCCTGCGGGCGTAACAAGAGTATAGTTAAATGGTCCTACCCCACCTGTTGGAGATACTGTAAGTGAACCATTGCATCCGCCATTACAGGTTACAGAAGATGTTGTTTGATTTAATGTGATGCTTGTGGGCTGTGTTACTGTGATGGTCTGACTTCCAGGCGAACATGTTCCGTCGCTTATTGTAACAATATATGTTCCTGAAACAAGATTGGATGCAGTTGTTGTTCCACCAGAAACCGTTGAAGCGGTTCCGGCGGCCGACCAGGTAAAGTTGTAAGGAGGTCCGTTACCACCACCGACTGTTACAGTTGCACCACCATTGTTCTGTCCGAAACATAAAACAGTTTGAGTTGTGGCAGTAACTGTAAATGCAGGCGGAGCTGTAATTGTTACCTGTATCTGCGCCACGCAGGTATTGTTATCGGTCGCAAAAACTGTGTATACGCCGGCCGGCTGACCGGTAATTGATGTAGTTGTTGAAATAGTAGCCGACGACGGGGCCACCCACGTAAAAGTAATGGCACCAGTACCACCCGTGGCACTCACTGTGGCAGAGCCATTCGAGCCACCCGGACAGGTTACATTAGTAACTGTAGGATTAATTGTAATGGATGCAGGTTGTGTAATAGTAAAGGTTTGCGTATTCTGGCACAAATCATTATTGTGACCCACTGTTACAGTATACTGACCAGCGGCCTGGCCCGTAATACTATTGGTTGTTTGTCCCCCAGGTGCCCATGTATAAGTATAATTCGGAAAACTTCCGCTCACTCCAACAGATGCAGCGCCGGTAGACAATCCATTACAGGTAACGTTGGTTTGAGTCGGCGTAATGGTCAATTGAGTTGGCCCGGTAATAACCGTTGTAAACGTAGCTGGATAAGAGCAGCCTTTACTGTCGGTTACAGAAGCTGTAAGCACAGTTGGCAGGGCGCATAAATTTGTTAATGATGAAGTTTGCCCCGCAGTGAGCACACTTGAAGCGCCAGTACTCCAGTTCACAGTATAACTAGCTGTGCCTCCTGTTGGAGTAACAGCGGCGATACCGGTACATTGTCCGAAACAGTTTACCGTAGTTGTAACACCACCAGGATTAAAAGGAGCAGGTTGATTGATGGTTCTTGTATACGTTTCGGTACATCCTTTAGAGTCAATAGCCTCAACAGTAACTGTACCTGCGCAAAGGTTCGTAATATTTAATCCTCCTGCCGAACTTGCTGTAAAAGAAGCTGTAGGAGCCGGAGGAAAGACAGTAAAAGAATAAGGTGCCGTTCCGCCGGTAAAAGCCGTAGATACAGAACCTGTACATAAACCCGGACAATTAATAGATCCTGTACTGAGCGTAATACCATCAACATTCGGGAAAGGAACGGATGCCGGTTCTGATTCTATAAATCCGTTCTGGTCAAATACAAGCAGGTTATATGCAATGGCGCAGGCACAAACATTATTGATCGTATAGGTTCCTGCGGCCGGGAAAGATTGGTTGGCCACGGTACTACATGAAGCAGCGTTACTTACGATGACATTGATTGGAAACACCGGCGCTGCGGGCCAGCAAGGTGATGCGGCACTCGGGATAGTAATAATGATCATACCATCGCAACCAGGCAAACAGCTTGGTTTTACAATAGTTGGATTAATGATGCAGGGCGACATTACCAATGCGGAAGATGTAAATTTACCGGTGATGCCCGACTTATCATCAGCTTCTATTTTTCCATTTACAAATTTTGCTTTCAGGTAAGACTTATCAACTGTATAATCATTTACATTAATGAACTTAATTTCATTGAAAACCTTAAGAACTGTGTTATTGAATTCGAGTTTTTTTGTGTTTTGCGCTGTTAAGTTTCCTGTTTCAACATAACCATTTCTGAAGTCAACATTGCCGCCTTCCACAAAGAACGATTTATCGTGATCAAGCATCACCTTATTCACCTCCCATTTTCCGCCACGGATAACAAAATCGGTATTGAGTAACTTGTTCCCCGTTCTGATGATACCATGATCTGCGCTTGAATTATTCTTGAATTCAAGAACCACGTGCGAGTCAAAAGATGTATTATCAAGAATATCACTGAATTCTTTTTGAATAATGAGCCTCGACTGCGCATTACCAACGAGATCGATCTTTGCGCGGGTTTTAATTACAAGCGAGCGGATATTGACCTGACCTTGAATATTGATCTTGGAAGCATTAATAACTGATTTATCTAAAATAACATCAGTATTAGGACCTGGAACAACATTTGCAGATGCTCCGCCGGGATAGTGGCTCCAGTTTTTGGGTTCGTTAAAGTTACCGGAACCACCTACCCAATAAAGAGTTTGCGCTTTGAGGGTGATTGCAGTTATTAATGAAACAAGTAAAAGTGGGAATCTCATATTAACTGAATACGAATGTAGGGCGTAATTCGTTGCTAATGTATCCATTTAAAAGGACTTAATCAACAGTTTGAGTGTGTGAAACTATGCTTTAAATTAGGTAAATTGGGCGGAAAATGAACGAAAATAAAGAGCAAAATAGCTGGAAAACGTTAAAATCAGAGGTTAAATTCGAAACGCCATGGATAAAGGTCACGAAACATGACGTTCTTAACCCTGCCGGAAATCCCGGAGTTTATGGTGTTGTGAGTTTTAAAAACCTGGCCATAGGTATTATTCCGATTGATAACAGATTGAATACTTGGCTGGTAGGTCAGTGGCGTTACCCTCTTAACAAATACAGCTGGGAAATTATTGAAGGCGGCGGCCCTCTTGGGGTCGAACCCCTTGAATCGGCTAAACGTGAGCTGAAAGAAGAGGCCGGACTCATTGCAAAAAAGTATACTGAACTCTGTAGAATTCACACGAGTAACTCGGTAACCGATGAATATGGTATTATTTATATTGCCCAGGACCTTGAACAATCTGATGCGGAGCCCGAAGAAAGTGAAGATCTTCAGATAAAAAAAGTTCCGTTTCAAACTGCATTTCAAATGGTGATGGACGGTGAAATTACCGATTCCTTAAGTATGGCAGGCATTTTAAAAGCAAAGATCCTCATTGATAAAGGATTGATTTAAATATTATAAATTTGTAACATGAAGGAGTTAGTTCAGAATTTTACTCAGCAACTTAAAGAAGCGAAACAAATTGCCGAAAAAGCAATTATTTCAGAATCCAAAAATATTTCAAATATTGTTATTACGGGTCTGGGGGGGTCCGGAATAGGTGGCACAATACTAACCGAAATCATAGGTGATTCGTGCAGTTTTCCGGTTATCATCAATAAAGATTATTTTTTACCCGGATTCGTTAAAGAAAATACACTCGTTATTATTTCAAGTTATTCGGGTAACACCGAAGAAACGCTTAGCGCCATGCAACAGGCCATTTCAAAAAGGGCTCAGATCGCCTGTGTTACCAGCGGAGGAAAAGTACTTGAGCTCGCAAAACAGCATCAGTTCGATTTCATTGAAATTCCGGGAAAAATGCCACCGCGTTCCTGTATAGGTTATTCGCTTGTACAACTTATTAAAATAATGGTAGCCAAAGGTTTTGCTCCCGCATCTTTGTTCAGTGATCTTGACAAAACAATTTCGCTTCTTGAAAAAGAAAATGATTCTATCAAAGCAGAATCCGAAAACATCGCGAAAAAATTATTCGGAAAAATACCTGTAATCTATTCATTGGGAACATGCGAGGGAGCAGCAGTGCGATTCAGACAGCAGATAAATGAGAACAGTAAAATGCTTTGCTGGCACCACGTTTTTCCGGAAATGAATCACAATGAACTTGTAGGCTGGACAACCAGGAATGAAAACATTGCGGTGATCACGTTTCGTACTGCTTTTGATTACGATCGTACTGTAAAAAGATATGAGGTGTGTAAACCACTTTTCGAAAAATATTCAAGCAGCGTTACCGATATTACTGCAAAAGGATCTTCAAAACTGGAGCAATTCTTTTACCTTATCAATATAGGCGACTGGATCAGCTGCTACCTTGCCGACCTTAAAGGAATTGATCCTGTTGAAGTAAAAGTGATCGATCATTTGAAAGGCGAGCTCGCGAAGTTCTGATGAACCCTGAAGTTTTAATAGAAAACTCTTCCGCGCAATCCGTGGCTAAAAATAAGGAGATAATCTTCCAGGACCTCGGCATCATGGACTACAAGGAATGCTGGGATTACCAGGAAAAACTGTTCTCTGAAATTGTAGCGCAAAAAACAAAGAACCGCGATCTTCCCGCGGAAGAACAAACTTCAACCAAAAATTATTTATTGTTTGTTGAGCACCCACATGTTTACACATTAGGAAAGAGCGGCAATGAAAAAAATCTTCTTGTTAACGACTTCCAATTAAAAGAAAAAGAAGCAACTTATTATAAGATCAACCGCGGCGGAGATATTACCTATCACGGACCCGGACAACTTGTAGCCTATCCTGTTTTAGATCTCGATAATTTTTTCACCGACATTCATAAATACCTTCGCCTTCTCGAAGAAACTATTATTCTCACCATGAAAGAATATGGTATTGAAGGCGGTCGCAGTAAAGGCGAAACCGGCGTATGGCTCAACGCGGATGATGTATTCAAAGCAAGAAAAATATGCGCCATGGGTGTGCGCTGCAGCCGCTGGGTAACCATGCACGGCTGGGGCTTTAATGTAAATACCAATCTTGATTATTTCAGCAATATTGTGCCCTGCGGCATTAACAATAAAGCGGTAACCAGTATGCATAAAGAAGTTGGTAATGAAATAAACATGAATGAAATGAAAGAGAAACTGAAAAACAATTTCGCGTTGCTCTTCGAGGCCCAATTGGTATAGTGTTTTTCTTTGGAAATTATTACCTTTATTTCATGCTCAGAAAAATCCTTATTGTTTTCGCCTTAAGTTTTCTCTCACAGACTTTTGTTGCTCAAAGTGGGGTCAACATTTATGACAGTATTGTTTCGGGAGGGATTCAGCGCAAGTTCAGGTTATACATTCCAAATTCTTATAATGCAAGCACTGCTGCGCCTCTGGTTTTTAATCTTCACGGTTACACATCCAACTCGGCACAGCAAATGCCTTACGCGAATTTTATGCCGATAGCCGATACGGCAAAATTTTTAATAGTTAGTCCCGACGGAACTGTTTTTAACGGCGCACAATTCTGGAACGCCGGATTTGGAGGAACGGTAAATGATGTTCAGTTCATAAGCGATCTTATAGATTCTATAGGTTTGAATTATAACATCGATCTTAACGCGGTTTATAGTTGTGGCATGAGCAATGGCGGCATCATGAGTTATTATCTTGCCTGTAATTTACCAAACCGGATTACTGCCATAGCTTCGGTAACCGGCGCCATGCTCAATCCATGGTTTGGCTGCACGCCTTCACCAACACGAGCTTTTCCTGTTATGGAAATTCACGGAACATCTGATGGAACAGTTCCTTATAATGGCAATGCGCAGTTTTCACCAATAGATACTATTATAAAAAAGTGGCGAGTATATAATAATTGTAATCCTTCACCGACTACTTTTTCTGTTCCTGATATTGTAACAAGCGATAATTCCACCGCAATACATTATAAATATACCGGGGGAATTAATGGTAGTAGCGTGGAGCTGTTTAAGGTCATCAATGGTAGTCATTCGTGGCCTGGCGCTCTTCCTGTAATAGCAAACACAAACCAGGACTTCAGCGCATCGAAAGAAATATGGAGATTCTTCAGGCAATATAAGCTGAGCCATTTTATTCCCAATGTTTCCATCAAAGAACAAAACTCTATCAATGAAAACCTGAGTCTATATCCGAATCCTTCTCATGATATTATAAATATCAGCGTTAAGGCCGATAAGATTGAAATTTCAGACATCAGGGGAAGGATTGTAAAAAATGATTCTTACACCAGCGTAATAAATGTTTCTGATCTGGAGCCCGGAATTTATTTTATAAAAGTGCAGAAAGACGCTTCGTCGAAAAACCTGCGATTTATAAAAGATTGATTTCTTTAGTTTAGGTTTTTAGTTACATTTATCTCAACCTTAAAAACCTTCAGTATGAAAAAAATATTAGTTTTAGTTTCATTGGGATTAACGACTTTTCTCAATGCCCAGAATTTTTCTTTAAGTGCAAAATCAGGCGATTCCGAACTGGATGTTTCGCTTAATGATATGAACGTAAAAGCAAAAGCAGATCTTTCTGTATTTAAAAAAGACCTAAGCATTGAGTTTAACTATGGGGAAGAAAAAATTGATAAAATGTTACAGGCCCAGCTTTCGCCAGCCGATGTTTACATGACATTACAGGTAGCCGATCTCGTAAAAAAAGAACCTGAAGTTGTTTTGAATTCTTACCAGAAAAATAAAGATAAAGGCTGGGGCGCCATTGCAAAAGAAATGGGCATTAAACCGGGCTCGGCCGAGTTTCACGCGCTGAAAGGAAAAGCAAAAAACAAAAAAGAGAAGAAAGAAAAAGGCGGGAAAGGAAACGGCAAGGGAAAAGGGAAAAAATAAATAAAT